>JAWLHW010000047.1:0-14456 GCA_041690155.1 Desulfomicrobium sp.
GTCCTGGCCTGGGGCTTCAAATCGCTTTGGCGGCGCACATGAAAGCGCGCATGACTGAAAAGGCGGCCATCAAAAGACTCAAAGAGGCCGGACTTGAAATCACCGAGCACCGCTTGCAGGTGCTTTGTGCCGTAGGCAACACGTCGCACCCGTCCAGCGCTCAGGATGTTCTGGAAAAAATCAGCGCCAAAAAGGACATCAACCGGGTCACGGTGTACCGCATCCTGGATCTGCTGGTGGAACACGAAGTCCTGAACCGACTCGGACTTGGCGAAAAATCCCAGCGCTTCTGCCTGCGCGGCACCAAGGAAGACGAACACCCGCACTTCCACTGCACCAGTTGCGACTGCTACCTGTGCCTGAATGTCCCGCACCTGCCGCTGGACCGCCAAGCCCTGGACGATCTCTCCCTGGACATCCGTCACGTCGACATCCGCCTTGAAGGTATCTGCCCCGCCTGTAAGAAAAAGTTGCATGACCCAGATGACTCATCGCCATCCGACAAGCCTGAATAAAAATCCTCACACAGACTGAAACATAAAAAAACCGGGCTTCTCGCGAAGCCCGGTTGCATTGATGTTTACCTCAAAAAATCCGTCAGTACCCTTTGAGCCTGTCGATATACTCGGGCAGCCACAGGGATATCTGCGGGATGTAGGTAACGAGGACCAAAAAGGTGAGCAAAATCATGAGCCACGGCAGCGCCGCGCGCACGACCCAGGTCAGGTCGCGCTTGGTGATGCCCGCCGTGACGAAGAGGTTGAGTCCCACCGGCGGAGTGATCAGCCCGATCTCCATGTTGACCACGCAGATCACGCCCAGATGAATGGGATCGATGCCGAGCTTGACCGCGATGGGAAACAGGATCGGGATCATGATCATGGTGATGGCCGAAGGCTCCATGAAATTGCCGGCCATCAGCAGCAGGATGTTCACGACAATCAGAAAACCCCAGGCCGGCAAACCCCAGCCGACAATGGTCTCGGCGATAAGGTGCGGAATCCGCTCCGTGGTCAGCACGTGGGCGAAGAGCATGGCGTTGCCGATGATAAAGAGCAGCATGATGCTGACCTTGGCCGCATCAAGCACTACATGCCGCACTTCCGGATGGTACCAGGACCTGGGAATGGCCACAGCGGTCTGCCACAATCCACGAAAAAGGGCCAAGTACAGTGGCTCATCCACCTTGCGCAGGGGCACTTCCTTGAGCGGTCCCATGTCGCGATAGACGAAGACGGCGATCCAGTAGGCATATACGGCCGAGATGGCCGCCGCTTCCGTGGGGCTGCAGATGCCGCCATAAATGGAGCCCAGCACGATGACAACCAGCATCAGTCCGCCCATGGCCGTGAATCCGGACTTGAAAACCTGGCGGAATCCGGGCCAGGCCAGGGCCGGATAATTCTTGATCCTGGCCACGATGTAGATGGCGATCATGAGGAGCAGCCCCAGCAGGAGGCCGGGAATGAAACCGGCCATGAACAGGCGGGCCGCCGATTCCTGTGTGGCCGCCGCGTACACGAGCATGACGATGGAGGGCGGAATGAGGATGCCCAGCGTTCCGGCGTTGCAGATGACTCCGGCTGCGAAGCTCTCGGGGTAGCCCGATCGGACCATGCCGCCGATGACGATACTGCCTATGGCCGCTACCGTGGCCGGCGAAGATCCGGACACTGCGGCAAAAAGCATGCAGGCCAGGACCGAGGCCATGGCCAGGCCGCCCTTGACATGCCCGATGCAGTCGAGAGCGAAATTGATAAGCCGCTTGGCCACGCCCCCCGTGGATAAAAACTGGGAGGACAGGATGAAGAACGGAATGGCCAGCAGGGTGTAGTGTTCGGAAACCGATTCAAACAGCTTCAAGGCGATGGACGCCAGGGAATCGTTGGAAAAGAACAGGATGGTGGTGATGCTCGAAAGCCCCAGCGCAATGGCGATGGGCATCCCCGTGGCAATAAAGAGAAAGAGCAGGGTGAACAGTGCCGCAGTTGTCATTCGTCGTCTCCATCCAGGGAAGTACCCTCTTTTTGCGCCAGATACATGCTCTCCTTGGCCTCATCCAGCAGCTTGAAACCTTCCTGCCGGCCCTGAATGACCGCCCAGAGGAGTTCCAGAAGGCGGATGGCCAGCATGACCATGCCGCCAAAAAGGATGCTGTTGGCGATCCATTTGGGGACAGGGATGTCCTCAAGGTGGATTCCTATGCTTTTGAGCTTGGCGAGATACGTCCAACTGCCCACCAGAAAAAGCGCGCAGTAAATGAGACACAACACAATGGCGACTATGGCGACGGCCTTGCGCACATTCGTTGAAAACAGCCTGACCAAGGCGTCGACACCGATGTGCGACCCGACCTTGATGCCGTAGGAAACCCCGAACATGACCAACCAGCCCGACAGCAACAGGGTTAATTCCTGGGCCCAGTGGATGCCCACGTTGAACCCGAACCGCATCAGCACTTCCATGAAAACCAGAAGCGTCATGGAAGCCAGGAGGAGGGAAATAATCCCCTCCTCCACTTTGTTGATGAATGTATTCATGATCTGACAGGATTAGTTGTTGGAGGCGATGGCTGCTTCGAGGTTTTCCTTGCCCACTGCGTCCTCGAACTGCTTCCAGACCGGCTTCATGGCTTCGACCCAGGCGACGCGTTCTTCTTCGGTCAGCGTAATGATTTCGCTGCGCTTGGAATCAATGATCTTCTGCTTGTCGTCGAGATCCTTCTGCGCGGCAGCGGCATTGCCGACGGCGATGGCTTCTTTCAGGCATTCTTCAAGCACGGGCTTCACATCAGCCGGCAGGCCATCCCAAAAATCCGTGGAACTGATGACAAGATAGTCCAGGATGCCGTGATTGGTCTCGGTGATGTAGGGCTGCACTTCGTAAAACTTCTGGGAATAGATGTTGGACCAGGAATTCTCCTGCCCGTCGATGGCCCTGGTCTGCAGCAGGGTGAAGACTTCGGCGAAGGGCTTCTTGAGTGGCATGGCGCCGACAGCTTCAAACTGGGCGGCCAGGACGTCGGAGGTCATGATCCTGAACTTCTTGTTCTTGGCGTCGCCGGGACCATGGATAGGATCGTTGGCGGAAATCTGCTTCATGCCATTGTGCAGATAATCCAGGCCGACGATGCCCTTGTCCTTCATGGAAGCAAGCAGCGCGCGACCGTTGGGCCCCTGCTGGAACGCGTCGATGGCGGCCATGTCCTTGAACAGGAAGGGCAGATCGTAGATCTGCAGCAAGGGGGTGTATTTCTGAAATTTGGACAGGGCCGGGGCCAAAAGGTGCACGTCACCCAGAAGAAGGGCTTCGAGCTCCTTGCCGTCACCGAAGAGCTGGGAGTTGGGATAGACTTCGACCACGACCTTGTCGCCAAGGCGTTCGGCTACAAGATCGCGAAATTTGTTGGCCATGATCCCCTTGGGAGTATCTTCGGCAACAACGTGAGAGAATTTGATGACGATGGGAGCAGCGATGGCAGACACGGCACAAAGTAAAACCGCACCCACCGCAAACGCAAGAATGGTCTTCAGTTTCAACATTCCAAATACCCTCCAACGGTTAAATTAGTTTGAATTCGACTACTCCCAGAGAAGCTGTGTCGCAAGAATTTATAAATAAATTATCTTTTTTTTTCATAAATGAACAAAAAAAACTATTTATTAAACTGTTCGAACAACCAATCACGATCGTGATAAATTTATCAAAACGTATAATTATTTTAATTACAATTTTTTATCGTATATAATCTAAATATTGGGTTGATAAAATATATATTTTTAAAATTTTAAGTACTAATTGAACACATAATTTTTTAGAAAAAGCCGATGATACATTAAAAAAATCCTTCAATTTGAATTGAAATGTGTCCGTTTTTTCAGACAGAAACCGCTCACACGATAAAATATTTTCTCAGGAATGAATATTCATCACCATGACAATGCATTTGTATTGTAAAAATGAAATTTATTCAGTTTCGAAAGCCTGAAACCATGACTGGCATGAGAATAACGAGGGGGAGCAAATGGTCGTCATCCCTGTTGAAAAACGGGTTCTACGCCATTCCAAACATGTGAAAATATTGATTGAGCGCCACTTCTCGACATGGCACACCTTCATGGGAATGAAGTTCAGGCTTTTTCGCCCACGCTTGGCAGTGGTCTTTTCTTCAGGAGGATGACTTTGGGCAGTGAGATTATGATGCGCAAAAACCAGGATCAAGCCTGCGCATTCAGCTTGCGATAAGGATGGCGAACAAAGATTGAAGCAAGGCTGCCCCGGGCAGGCGTCACGGCGGATATATCCGATCTATTGACGTCCGCCCGGGGCAGTGTTTTGTCGTTGCGAGGGCAATTCTGTTCAAGAAAACAGATTCTACCAGCCCCAGGTCAGATATTCATGGATAGAGTCCGCGGCCTTTCTGCCCGCGCCCATGGCCAGGATGACGGTTGCCGCTCCGGTGACGATGTCGCCTCCGGCCCAGACGGCCTTTTTCCCGGTCTTGCCGGTGTCGGCGTTGGCAATGATGTATCCGGATTTGCCCAGAGGCAGGTCGGGGGTAGAACGCGTCAACAGGGGATTGGCTCCGGAACCGATGGCCACAATGGCCAGATCGCAGTCAATGACGAATTCGGAGCCAGGAACGACCACAGGGCGCCTGCGCCCCGAAGCATCCGGCTCGCCGAGCTCCATGCGCACGCACTCGATCCCGGTCAGTCGGCCCTTTTCGTCACCCAGGTAACGCACCGGGTTGGAGAGCAGCTCGAAATTGAGGCCCTCTTCCTCGGCGTGGTGAATCTCGGCGCTGCGTGCCGGCATCTCGGCCCGTGAGCGGCGATAGACGATGCTGACCTTCTCCGCGCCCAGACGCATGGCCGTGCGCGCGCTGTCCATGGCCACATTCCCGGCCCCCAGCACGACCACGTTGCGGCCGTGCGGAATGGGCGTGTCCACCTGCGGAAAGAGGTATGCCTTCATCAAATTGGCCCGGGTCAGATATTCGTTGGCCGAGAGCACGCCGATCATGTTTTCGCCGGGGATGTTCATGAAGCGTGGCAGACCCGCACCCACGCCCAGGTAAACCGCGTCAAAGCCCTGCTCGAAAAGCTCATCCACCGTCTCGGTGCGGCCCACGACCACGTCGCACTCGATCTTGACCCCCTGGGCCTGCAGGCAGGACACTTCGGAAGCGACAATCTCCTTGGGCAGCCTGAACTCGGGGATGCCGTAGACCAGCACTCCGCCAGGCTTGTGAAAGGCCTCGAAAATGGTGACCTCGTGCCCTTTTAGAATCAGGTCTCCGGCTACGGTCAGGCCGGAAGGCCCGGACCCTACAACCGCCACCTTCTTGCCCGTGGCCTTCTCGCGCTGCGGCAGCTCGCAGGCATGATTGGCCCGCTCCAAGTCCGCCGCGAAGCGCTCCAGATTGCCGATGGCCACGGCCTCGCCCTTGCGGCCAAGGATGCAGTTGCCTTCGCACTGTACTTCCTGCGGACAGACCCGGCCGCAAACAGCGGGCAGGCTGTTGCGCTCCCAGATCTTTCCTATGGCCAGATCGAATTTCCCGTCGGCGATATGGTTGATGAAGGCCGGAATATCGACACCCACCGGACACCCCTGCACACAGAGCGGATTCTTGCACTGCAGGCAGCGGCTGGCCTCGGCGATGGCCATTTCCGGTGTATAGCCCAGGGGCACCTCTTCAAAATTTCTGGCCCGGACGTGAGGTTCCTGTTCGGGCATGGCCTGACGTGACTTCTGTTTAGCGCCCCCCATCTACAGTTCTCCTTTGCATTTGCACAGATGACTACTGAGTTTTTCCTGTTCCGTGTAGGCTTGCAGTCGAAGGATCAATTCGTCGAAATCCACCTTGTGCCCATCAAATTCCGGGCCATCCACGCAGCCGAATTTGGTTTCGCCGCCCACCGTGACCCGGCATCCGCCGCACATACCCGTGCCGTCGATCATGATCGGATTGAGGCTGACCATGGTCGGCACGTCGAATTCCCTGGTCAACAGGGAGACGAACTTCATCATCGGCACAGGACCGATGGCCACGACCTGGTCGATGCCGCCCTTCTCCAAGAGCTCACGGAGCACTTCGGTCACGAATCCCTTGCGGCCGTGGCTGCCGTCGTCGGTGCAGACGTGCAGCTCGTGGGAAGCCTGCCGCATCTTGTCTTCCAGGATGAGCAGGTCCTTGTTGCGAGCGCCGATGATGGAGGTCACCTGACAACCGGCATCCTTCATGCCCCGAGCGATGGGATGCAGCACCGCCACGCCCGTGCCGCCGCCCACGCAGACCACGTTCTTGCCACTCTCGATATGCGTGGGCTGGCCCAGCGGCCCGATGACATTCTGGTAGGCGTCTCCGACCTGAAGACGGGAAAACAGCTCCGTGCTTTTGCCGATCACCATGTAAATGACCGTTATCGTGCCCTTGGCAGGATCGGTTTCGGCCATGGTCAGCGGTATGCGCTCACCTTCCTCGTTGGCCTTCAGGATGACAAACTGCCCGGGGCGGGCCTTGGTGGCGATTCGCGGCGCCTCGATCTCGTTCAACACGACCGTTCCGCCAGCCATTTCCTCGCGCTTGATTATTTTGAACATTCCATAGTCTCCCGTAACATTCGTGATAATGCGGACCGAGACGATGGATGTTTCACGGTCGCCTCAATCATCGGGTACTTCCCGCGCCAGACCGATATCCCGGTCTCGCTCAATGTGTCAGGACCCCTCCATAACCGGTTGCGCCCGCCATGAGAAGTCCAATTTAACCATGCCGACAACCGGAACCATCCGAATTTCATTGCCGCAGGTGGCCCGGGCCAAGCATGAAAAAAGCCCTCCGTCTTAAAAAAAGAGGGAGGGCATGCATGTGTGCCTGCAAAAACGGCCCAAAGCCGTTTTCCATCATTAAGAACCCGGCTTCAACCGCCCAGGTAAGCCTGGATGACCCGTTGGTCGTTCAAAAGATCTTCACCGGTACCTTGCAAGACGATGGTCCCGGTTTCGAGCACATAGGCGTAATGGGCCACCTTGAGGGCCGCAAAAGCGTTCTGCTCTACGAGAACGACGGTCTTGCCCTGGGCGTTAATGACCTTGATGATCTCGAAAACATCCTTGACCAGGAGCGGCGCCAGTCCCAGCGACGGCTCATCGAGCATGACCACGTCGGGAGCGCTCATCAGCGCCCGGCCCACGGCCAGCATCTGCTGTTCGCCGCCGGACAGGGTCCCGCCCTTCTGATTCTGCCGTTCACGCATGCGCGGAAACAGGTCGAAGACCCACTCCTTGTCGCGCTCGATCCCGTCCTTGTCGCTGCGGCTGAAAGCTCCCAGGTACAGGTTGTCGGTTACCGAAAGATGCGGAAAGATGCGCCGTCCCTCGGGGGACATGACGATTCCGCTTTTGACAATCTCCACCGGATCAAGAGTGGTGATATCACGATCGTTGTAGGTGATGGTTCCTTTCTTGTTCTTGATAAGCCCCGAGATGGCCCGCAGCGTGCTGCTTTTGCCCGCGCCGTTGGCCCCGATGAGGGTCACGACCTGGCCCGTAGGCACATCAAGCGAGATCCCCTTGAGGGCGTGAATGCCCCCATAATATACATGCAGGTCTCTGATCTTAAGCATATTTCACGTACTCCTCACCCAGATAGGCCTCAATGACCCTGGGGTTGGACTGAATGAATTCGGGGCTGCCCTCGGCGATGGTCACTCCGTAATCCAGAACCCACATATGCTCGCACACGCCCATGACCACTTTCATGTCGTGTTCGATGAGCAGGATGGTCAGGTTGAAACGGGTCCGGATGTTGCGGATAAAATCCATGAGTTCCATGGACTCCTGGGGGTTCATGCCCGCCGCGGGCTCATCGAGCAGCAAAAAGCGAGGCGAGGTTGCCAGGGCACGGGCGATCTCAAGGCGGCGCTGTGCACCGTAAGGCAGGCTGTTGGCCTTTTCTCCGGCAATACTCCCCAGCCCGACGATTTCGAGAAGCTCCATGGATTTCTTGCGGATCTCCTTTTCTTCACGCAGGGAGGCCGGAGTCATGAGCACGGACTGAATCCAGCCAGTGCGCTGGCGCACGAAGCTGCCGATCATGACGTTTTCCAGAGCCGTTTCGTTGCCGAAAAGGCGGATATTCTGAAAGGTGCGGGCGATACCCGCCCGGCAGGCCTTATGCGGGTTCATGCCGGTGAGTTCCTTGCCCTCGAAGAAGACCTGGCCTTCGGAAGGACGATAAAAACCCGTGACCATGTTGAAACAGGTCGTCTTGCCCGCACCGTTGGGTCCAATGAGCCCCGTGATGCTGCCCTGGGGCACGCTGGCGGTAAAATCGGAGACGGCGACCAGGCCCCCGAAGCGCATGGTCAGGTTTCGTGTTTCGAGAATCGTGCTCATGCCTTACCTCGCTTCATGAACCGGGCCACGCCGTCCCAGGTGATTTCACGCATGCCCATGATGCCTTCCCGGCGAAAAAGGATGACCAAAATGAGCACCAGGGAAAAGACCACCATGCGCATGCCCGGGATGCCGTCCATGCTCCAATCCCCGATGGTGATGGGATTTTCCACGAACCTGAGCCATTCGAGAACCACGGTGATGCCAACGCCGGCGATGATGGAGCCGGTGATGGAGCCAAGCCCGCCGGTGACAACGATCATGAGCACGTTGAAGGTCAGGGTGAAAAGAAACATCTTGGGGTCGATGGTGGTCAGCAGGCTGCCCAGGAGCGCCCCGCCGACACCGGCAAAAAAAGCGCCGAAGACAAAGGACAGAAGCTTCACGCGAAAGACATCGATCCCCATGGCCTTGGCCGCGGTCTCGTCGTCGCGGATGGCCTTGAAGACGTTGCCAGTGTTACTCCCCAGGATGCGGATAACAAAATAGAGGGTCAGCAGGCACCAGCCGTAATTCCACCACAGATTCGCATGGTCCGGAATGCCCTTGAAGCCAAGGGCTCCATTGGTCACGCGCGGGATGTTGTTGGCGATAACGCGCACAATCTCCGCGAAACCGAGGGTGGCGATGCCCAGATAGTCATCGCCCAGGCGCAAAAGAGGCGCGCCGATGACCAGCCCGAAAAGAGCCGCCACAAGGCCTCCGGCGATCACGGCCACCAGAAACGGCGCATGCGCATTCTGCACCCAGGGATACGCCTCTTCAAGGATGAAGAGCATGGTCTTCTGATCGGGGGTCATGATCAGTATGGAGCAGACATAGGCGCCGATGGCCATGAAGCCTGCGTGCCCGAGGCTGAACATGCCGGTAAAGCCGTAGATAAGGTTAAGCGACAAGGCCAGGATGATATTCACGGCAATGAGATTCAGGATCTGAATCTTGTATCCATCAAGGTTGCCCTCGGCCCACCACAGGAAAAGGCCCAGACAGGCCACCAGAACGAAGTTGAGAGAAATGGTTGTGCTGCGGTTCATCAGACCTTGTCCTCCGTCTTGACGCCCATGATACCGGTCGGTTTGACCAGCAGGATGCCGATCAACAGGATGAAGGCGAAGGCATCGCGATATCCTGCCAGATCCGGAAAAAATGCCACGGTCATGATTTCGATGAAGCCCAGGGCCAGGCCGCCGATAACAGCGCCCTGAATGGAACCGATGCCGCCGAACACAGCCGCGATAAAGGCTTTGAAGCCGGGAATGGTCCCCATGATGGGCTGCAGCTGGGGGTATCGCAGGGCCCACATGATGCCGCTGGCCGCGGCCAGGGCCGAACCGATGCCAAAGGTCAGGGCGATGACCTTGTTCACGGGCACACCCATGAGATAGCTGGTCTCGATATCCTTGCTGATGGCTCGCATACCGAGGCCGGCCTTGGTATGATAGACGATGTAAACCAGGCCCATCATCAGGAAGAAAGAGAGAGCCGGCACGAAAAGGGTCAGAGGCAGGACGCGCACGTCACCCCAGAGCATGGGCGTTTCCAGCCACAGCGGGCGGTACACCTGACGCGGGATGGCCTGAAAGAAGACGATGGCCACGTTCTGCAGAAAAAAGGAGACGCCAATGGCGCTGATCAAGGCCGATATGCGGGGTGCGTCGCGCAGGGGACGATAGGCGATGCGGTCAACCAGAATGCCTATACCTGCGACAAAAATGATGGACGCGACCATGGCCACGGCCCAGGGCATGTGGAGAAGCGTGATGCCCCAGAAAACGAAGTAGGCGCCGAGCATGAAAATTTCACTGTGCGCGAAATTGATGAGTCGTAAAATGCCGTAGACCATGGTGTAGCCAATGGCGATGAGCGCATAGAGGCTGCCCAGGGTCAGGCTGTTCAGGAAGTGCTGGATGAATGTTGCCAGAGTCATGGACGATCCTTGTCTGAATACGGCGGCAGGGGTTCCCCCCTGCCGCTCACGCCAAAAAAGCGCTCATTCAGAGAATTAGAGTTCGGGAGTGATGGCACCGATGTAGGTTTTCTTGCCGTCCTTGATCATGACCAGGCCAACGGGCTTTTCAGCGTCGTGGGTCTCGTTGATGGTCGTGGTGCCCGTCACGCCGACAAAGCCCTTGGTGGCGGCCAGAGCGTCGGTGATGGCCTGGGGTTCGGCGGAGCCGGCGCGGGTGATGGCGTCCATGATGATCATGTAGGCGTCATAGCCCAGGGCGGCGTTGACGTTGGGGTCGTTGTCGGGATTGATCTTCTTCCACTCGTCGGTGAACTTCTGAGCCACGGGGTTCATATCGGGCATGGAAGGATCGTAAGGGAAGGTGGTGTGCATGAAACCTTCCACGGCAGAGCCGCCGATGGCGGTGATCTCCGGGTTGTCCATGGCGTCGCCGCCCATGATCTTGAAGGTTCCGCCCAGTTCCTGGACCTGCTTCATGATGATGGCGCCTTCGGAAAAGTAGGAAGGAATGAACAGGACGTCAGGCTGCTTGCTCATGATCTCCTGCAGCTGTGCAGTGAAATCCTGGTCGCCGGACTGGTAGTTCAGGGTGGCCACAACTTCGCCGCCCAGCTTGGTGAAGGACTTCTTGAAAAAGCTGGCCAGGCCGACGGAATAGTCATTGGCCACGTCGATCAAGAGGGCGGCCTTCTTCAGGCCCAGATCGCGGTAGGCGTAGGTGGCTGCGCCGGCGCCCTGGAAGGGATCGATGAAGCACACGCGGAAGATGTACTTCTTGCCCTGGGTGACCAGCGGGTTGGTGCAGCTGGTGCCGACCTGCGGGATACCGGCCTTTTCGGAAACTTCACCACCGGCCATGGCCAGGGAAGAACCGTAGGTGCCGATGATGGCCTGAACTTTTTCCTTTTCGATCAGGCGCTTGACCGCGTTGGCGGACTCGACCTTATCGGACTTGTTGTCAACCACGAACAGCTCGACCTTCTTGCCGAGAATCTCGCCCATTTCCTTGTGGGCCATCTGCACGCCTTCCAATTCCAGCTGGCCGCCAAAGGCATTCTGGCCGGTCAGGGGCAAAAACACGCCAATCTTTACAGTATCGTCGGCGGCCAAAGACATGCCGGCGAAGCCGCAAACCATGGCCAAAACCATGCACAGGACTCCTAGTCGTTTCATCAAAAACTCCTCCAAGGTGAACGTTGAATTCCGGAGATGAAGTTGCGCAAAGCGCCCCGTATCACCGGCTGCCGTTTGGCTTCGCGAAAACACGCCGAAGCCTGCCATGAACCCGGAAACCCAACGCTTCCGGCTTCCCTTTTTTCTCGTCCGGGGTGGAGCCAGCAAAGGCTCCGGAGCAGTGGTGCTCTGTGATCTACCAAGACACCACTGCGGAAATTTTCTTGGCCAGTTCAACCAGGTAACCGGCGAAACGCCTTTCGAACTCTTCCATGGAAAAACGGTCCGTGGAGGAGTCGAAGCTCACCCCGCCCACGACCTTGCCCGTGCGCAGGCTGTACAGCGGAGCGCCGATGGCGATGAGTCCGGGCACAAATTCTTCGTGATTGCGGGTATAGCCGCGCTCCACGGACTGACGCAGGTCAGCCAACAGTTCCGGCGCGGAGATGATTGTCTTGTCGGTTTTTGGAGTCAGATCGAGACGCGAGACAAAAGCTTCGAGCTCTTCATCGCTCATGAAGGCCATGGCCGCCTTGCCTGCGGCCAGGTAATACGGCTCGGACCCGTAGCTGAACGAGCGAAAAGCCTTGGTGTCCTGGGATTCGCGACGATAAATCAGGTAGATGGAATCCCCGGACAAGAGCCCCACGTCAACATGCACGCCATGACGTTCGTGAGCTGCGTCGACCTGGGTCTTGACGGCCCTCTCCAGTTCGCTTTTTTCAAGCATGGCATGGGCCAGGGCCAGCATGCGCACGCCGAGCCTGTACAGGCCGGTGCGGTCATCGCGCTTTAAAAAGCCGAGGTCGCAAAACGTATTGACGTATCTGTATATGGAGGTCTTGTTGATGCCCGTACGGCGGGAAATCTGGGCGAGAGTGTAACCGACGTCGTCATCGCCGAAAATATCAAGAATCCAGAGGCCTTTGGCCAATGTTTCGGAACTGTTGTCCTTGCCTGCCATGGATGATTCCGGTTGACGATGAAAATTCGCTGATCGATTGAGAATGCCGAAATAATGAACAAACCGTTCCGCTGAGAGAACCTATTCATGAAGCTGCGAAACGGCTATGCGAAAAGAGCGGGAGTTGTCAATATGAAGGAGAGGGTCTTGATCGCAATTTCACAAAGAAGCGCCATGAAGAACCGAAACTGGCGGGAATATTTTCAAAAAAAATCGATTTTGAAAAAAGGACGCGAGAATATCTTCAAGGGCAGGCCTTCGCAGCGGGCTCATCAAGATGGCGGACATGAAGCTTTTTACGCCTCAGGACACCCAATCCCGAACAGCATTGCTCAGGCATCGACCTCTCGTTTTGGTGCCTGAGCCCGTCATCATGCTTCCTGCTTCCCCACTGAAATGCGCATCACATCACCACGCCGTAAGCTTCGGTGAACGCCGCGGCTGCGTAAGCATCCCGGGCATGGGCAAACCCATCGTCGCCCCACTTCCTTCCCCAGCTGTTGCGCACAATGAAGCCGGCATCGTCGTACCCCACCACAGCTACCGCGTGGCATCCTCTGGCGCTCTGCTTTTTGTAGGATTCGAGCACGCCTGCATTGGCCGATGCCTGATACCATGTATCGTCAACATCCAAACGCGTAAGAATGGGACCGTTGAAGGCCAGCCATTCCCGCCACTGGGCCAAATCGACGCCCAGGGAAAAATACCCGGATATCTTGAACCGGGCGGCCAGGGCATAAAAGGAGTTGGGCCTGCCGGAATACAGGCTGCCATGGCGGAACGGCAATACGGACTCCGGCACCACGCCGAATTTTCTGGCGATATCCAGGGCCACCTTGATACTGGTTCCGGCGTTTTCGATGAAGGTCGTGGGATATGACGTGTGCATGTCCGTCTCCTTGGAAGCCATCCAGACATACCGTGCCGACAGTCTCTCAAAGGCCGGCAGCAGGCCCGACTTCACATAATGCCACCGCAACACCGAATTGGCCGCAGCCCATCCCACGCAGGAGCCCGTCTCGCCCTGATCATCGACATCCCACCACACCTCCCGCAGATCCTTGGCTTTGGGAACAGCCGGGGTCATATCGAGCAGAGCCGCGTCCGTCGCATCTTCGAACGTCCAGTCGGACTCGGTATTCCGGGATGGAATGCAGTTAAGAATCCGCGTCGTGTAATCAATCATCACTTCCTCCTCGGGTCAGCTTTTAGCTTTCCATATATGAGAAGGAATCAGCGCATTAAATACACTGAGAACTCTAATTTGATCTAACGAAAAATAGGTATTTTCAGGGGAGAATGCGTCTAAAAAATACTGATTTCACAGGCCAGCGATGGGTCTGTCCCAATTGGCTGTCCAGGCTGGACCGTCCCCTGGTCAGAAGCGCGCGGCATCGCGTTCCGGCCGGACCCAGGTTTGCGAATCATGCCGCGGTCCGCCTGAACCCGGCGCTGGCTTTACGGACAGGACCCTGCTAGCAAAGGGCTGCGCCGAAACGAATCACTTTCCCAGGAGCACTCATGGAACTTCAATATTGGCATTGGCTTGTACTCGGCATGATCCTCATCATTTCCGAGATATTCATTCCAAGCTTCACTATTGTATGGTTCGGATTGGCAGCGCTGGCCTTGGGCGGTCTGCTCGGGCTTGTCCCGGACTTGAGCCTGACCATGCAATTATTGCTCTGGGCCATATTCTCCTCACTTTTGACCACCTTCTGGTTTCTGGTCATGAAACCACGCATGCTGGACAAAACCCGCGCCGGCATGTCCCGCGAGGCGCTGCTGGGTGAAACCGGCCAGGTCATCCGCACCCCGGAAGGCGATCGGCGCGGCATGGTGCGATTTTCCAAACCGCTGCTCGGCTCCGACGAGTGGTCCTTCATTTGTGACGAACCAGTGCAGCTTGGCGACCGGGTCCAAATCCGCGACGTATCGGGCAAC
>JAWLHW010000048.1:0-12784 GCA_041690155.1 Desulfomicrobium sp.
TCCTGTTCGAGCGCCTTGTCGTCGCGCAGGCGCAGCAAGCCGCTTTCCTCGGCTTCAAGCTGCTCGGTGATGATGTCCATCCAGCCCGGATGGGTGAAGTCGCCCGTGGCCAGGATGTCGATACCCTTGACCCCGGCCCAGGCCACCAGATTTCTGGGAGTCAGGTTCTTGCTCGTGGCCCGGGAAAATTTGGAGTGGATGTGCAGATCGGCGATGAAATTATTCACGTTGCATCCTGAGAATCCTTTTGGGTCCGGAAAAAAGAGAGGTCCTGAACCAGCACGGCCATTGTTCCTCCCGTGGAAATATTGGTGAGATCTATGAATGTTCCATTCTGAGCCGCGAGCCTGCGGGCAATGGCCAAACCCAGACCCGAGCCCACTGCCTTGCTGGTCACGAACGGGTCAAAGCACTTGTCCGCCATATCCTCAGCCAGCCCCGGCCCGTTATCGGCGATGATCAGGGTCCTGGTGTTGCGCCCGATTTTTTCCTGGATTTTAATCTTCGCTTCCTGCGTGTTTTCAAGAGCCTGCAAAGCATTGACCACAAGATTTATAAGGACCTGATGCAGCTGGTTGCGATCAAAATAATACGGCTCATCCCCAACCTCAACGCTTATCGCAACTCCTGGATACTGCAGGCGAAGGGGCATGAGCACATGCTCCAGCTCCGTTGCCAGATCCAGAGCCGATGGCTCGGGCGCCTTGGGGCGCGCAAAAATCAGAAAATCCTTGAGCAGAAAATCAAGGCGGTCAATGTCACGCAATATGACCCGCGAGAGCCTGTCGGAAAACTCCTTTTCCAGATCATCGGAAAGAAGAAGCTGCAGACTGGTCTTGATCCCGGCCAGCGGATTTTTCATTTCATGAGCCAGACCGGCAGCCAGTTCGCCAACGCTGGCCAGCTTCTCCATTTCCTTGACCTGCCTTTCCAGTCTTTGCACTTCGGTAATATCGGAAAAAAGGATCATCCAGCCCTGATTTTCGGGCAATTCGGTCATTTTGAACCCGAAAACCAGGCCGCGCTGGGTACTTATGACCATGTTCCGGCGCAGACAAGCAAGCTCGCGGTCCTTCCAGAAAGGAAGAAATTCAGGAAAATAGGCATCAAACCTGGTTCCGATCATCTCGTTGCGATCATGTCCGGGAAGCCAATCAAGTGTGCGTTGATTGACCGTCGTTATTCTGCCGCCATGGTTGACGACCAGAAGTCCTGCATCGATCCAGTCAAAAACGCGATACTTTATCTCCTCGGCTTTGCGCAGGGCTTCTTCCTGCTCGATGATCCTGTATAAAAGCCGGTTTTCCGCCGTTCGGCTCAATTTGACCAGCGAGCTGACCAGAATTAGCGCCAGCGTCAGCAAACTGTAGTTATAAGCCAGATCGGAACCGCGAATGTGGGTCTGCGCCCAATATTGTGGATAGAAGAATTGAAAGCAGGATATGACGAAAAGAAGAATCCAGACAAGAAAAGAAGAAATGAGTATCGTTTTAAAACCAATTATTCGACCATAAAAAAACAGGCAGAGTATATAAAGAAAAACGAACGCACTAAATGATCCGCCAGTTAAAACAACCCACCATGTCGTTAAAAGAATATCAGCAAAAAGCTGAAGTCTGAATAATAGAAAAGAACGAATAAATCGTTTTGTAGCGAGAAGATATATAATGCTTAATGAAAAACCAGTGACAAAAAACAAAATATACTGAAAGTCACGATTTACTTCCAGCCTCATGCCTCTATCCGAAATATTGACGATCTCGGCTATGGCCAAGAACAAAAGAAAAACCATGATCCCGAGACGGATCACGGAGAATTTGATGTAGAAATTTTTGAATTCTTCGGAGGGTTTCAGTTCAGGGTTATTGTCCACAATCCCTAGGATCTCCCTGAAGTTTTTCCACCGCATGCTTGAGCGCGGGCAAAATGGCGTGCAGATTTTCGCGCACGGCCTTGGGACTTCCGGGCAGATTGACTACCAGGGAGAGGCCCATGACTCCGGCCACGGCGCGGGAGATCATGGCGTGCGGCGTCTTGGCCAGGGAAGTCTGGGTCATGGCCCGCTCAAACCCCGGCAAGCTCTTGTCCAGAAGAGGCAGGGTCACTTCCGGGGTGATGTCGCGCGGACCTACTCCGGTTCCGCCGGTGGTGAAGACAAGATCGAAGCCCTGAAACAGGCAGCAATCCACAAGGGCGGCCTTGAGGATTTCCGGCTCGTCAGGGATGATCATTCCCCGGGCAAGGCTGATCTCCATGGCCTCCATGACCGCATCGCGAATGGCCGGACCGCTGGCATCGACGCGCTCGCCCCGCGATCCCTTGTCGCTCAAGGTGATCCAGGCCAGGGAAAAGCCCCGCCGAGACGAGGCACATGCAAATTCGCCTGGCACGAACACACCCTTTTCCTTGCGGGCAACCCAGGCGGGAAGAAAAAGCCCGTCCTCCAGGCAGAGACGAATCCGGTTTTCGAGCTGCACGCAGCAGTGGGGATCCTCGATCACATCCCCTGCACGCAGATCCGTATCGACATCGAACCAGCCGTGGATCAGCGGATGATCCCGGCCCTGACCAATAATCACTGTTCCTGCGGTATAGGCATCCTTCCAGGTAACGCGCATGCAGGCCCCTTGTGCTTCAATTTTTTTTGTATTGACCCGTTTTGCCTACCAAAGCCCGGCGCTGTTGTCATTATCGCAATCAGTCGACACTTGTCCGTAAGATGGGTCTGGAGTAGTGTTTCTTGTCTTCAAACAGCATCAAAAGGATCATCCCATGAAAGGAATCATTCTGGCCGGTGGGTCAGGCACACGGCTCTATCCCTTGACCCTTGGCACCAGCAAGCAGCTTCTGCCCGTTTATGACAAGCCCCTTATCTACTACCCCCTCTCCATTCTCATGCTGGCGGGAATACGAGATATCCTCATCATCTCGACTCCCCAGGATCTGCCCCGCTTCAAGGACGTACTTGGAGACGGCAGTGAGCTTGGCCTCAATTTTTCCTATATCGTGCAGCCCTCCCCCGACGGCCTGGCCCAAGCCTTCATCCTTGGCGCAGATTTCATCGGCGAGGATAGTGTCTGCCTCGTTCTGGGCGACAACATCATCTACGGAGAAGGACTGTCCAAGGTCCTGAAAGACTGCGCCGGACTTGAAGAGGGCGGCATCGTCTTCGGCTATCCGGTCAAAGACCCGCAGCGCTACGGGGTCGTTGAATTCGACTCTTCGGGTCAGGTTGTCAGCATCGAGGAAAAGCCACTCAAACCACGGTCAAAATACGTTATTCCTGGTATTTATTTCTATGACAACGCGGTCGTCGAAATTTCCAAAAATTTGCGGCCATCCCCGCGCGGAGAGCTCGAGATCACCGATGTAAATCGCGAATACCTGCGCCGCGGCAACCTTAAAGTCGAGCTTCTTGGTCGCGGATATGCCTGGCTGGATGCCGGAACCCACGAATCCCTGCAGCAGGCCGGCAGCTTCGTACAGGCCATCCAGGACAGACAGGGCTTCAAGATCGCCTGCATCGAGGAAATCGCGTATTCAAAAGGATTCATAGACGCGGAGCAGCTTAAAGTCCTGGCCGCAAAATTCAAAAAAAACGAATACGGGAAATATCTGCATGAACTCGCCGAAGAGTCATTTTAAGGTTATACAAATCAACATGTTAATCTAAAAAAGAACACCTGTTAAAAACTATGTTCCAAACATGTGTCCATGTTCCTTGTTTCTGATTGAAGACAAATCAATCAACCTCAGAAACACGTGTCATCAGAATTAGTAAACTTAAAATTCAATATTATTTCAATATGTTAACAATAAAGCGCACATAATGTGCCCACTAATAATCTCAATAACCAAATATTTTCTTTATTTAGAGAGGCAAAGAAGAGCCTGGATATCGCCCGCGTTTTCTCGCGATTGAAGTCTGAAGCCTTCTCCAGTACAGAGAAAAACCGACCAAGAAGAATCAATTATTTTCAATAGGTATACAATTATTTCAAGGAAAGTGAGGTATCCATGGACGTTATGAAAATGCCGGCTGATCTGCCCGACGTGAATCTCAATTCCAACGCCGAGTTGGTTCTGAAAAAACGTTACCAGCGCAAAGGTCTGGACGGGACACCCATTGAGACTGCGAAGGAAATGTTCTGGAGAGTGGCGTCAAGCATAGCATCCATGGAAAAGAACTACCCCTCTTCCCCTTTCAAACCCAAGGATCTGGCCCGCACATTCTACTCCTTGATGACCGAGTACGATTTTCTGCCCAATTCCCCGACGCTCATGAACGCCGGCACGGATCTGGGACAGCTGGCGGCCTGCTTCGTCTTGCCTGTCGGCGACTCCATGGACGAAATTTTCGATGCGGTGAAGAACGCGGCGCTGATCCACAAGTCAGGCGGCGGCACGGGTTTTTCCTTCACCCGTCTGCGTCCCAAGGACAGCCGGGTCGGTTCCACTGGCGGCGTCGCTTCCGGCCCCATCTCCTTTCTCAAGATTTTCAACACGGCAACCGAGCAGGTCAAACAGGGCGGAACCAGGCGCGGGGCCAACATGGGCATCCTGCGTGTCGACCATCCCGATATCCTGGAATTCATCCGGGCCAAGGAGCGCGAAGGGGACCTCAACAATTTCAACCTGTCCGTGGCGCTGACCGAAAAATTCATGCAGGCCGTGGAGAACGATGAGGAATACCCACTGATTGCCCCGCAATCGCAGGAGGTCATCGAAACCCTGAAGGCACGCGAGGTCTTCGAACTTCTGGTGCGCAAGGCCTGGGAGAGCGGAGATCCGGGGATCATCTTCATCGACCGCATCAACCGCGACAATCCCAACCCGGACCAGGGCGAGATCGAGAGCACCAACCCCTGCGGCGAACAGCCCCTCTTGCCTTACGAGGCCTGCAACCTCGGCTCCATCAACCTGGCCCGTTTCGTCCTTGAAAAGAATGACGGGATCGAGGTTGACTGGGACAGGCTGCGTGAAGTGGTGCATTTGAGCGTTCGTTTTCTGGACAACGTCATCGACGCTTCGGAATACCCGCTGGAGCGCATCACGGAGACTGTCCGCAAGAACAGAAAGATCGGGCTTGGAGTAATGGGCTGGGCCGATCTTCTCTATCAGCTGGGACTGCCCTACGACAGCCGCCGGGCCATCGTACTTGCCGAGCAGATGATGGATTTTATCCAGAAGGAATCCAGATCGGCGTCCAAGAAACTTGCCATGGAGCGCGGACCTTTTCCGTCCTATGAGACCTCCATCTACAAGGAACAGAATCTGGGGCCCTACCGTCACGCCACCACCACGACCATTGCCCCCACTGGCACCCTGTCCATCATTGCCGGCTGTTCCTCCGGGGTGGAGCCCCTCTTTGCCCTGTGCTTCGTGCGTCAGGTCATGGACGGCGAAAAACTGACCGAGGCCAACAGCTTCTTTGTCAAGGCCCTGCACGATCAGGGATGCTATTCCGAAAAGCTCATGGCCGAGGTGATCGAAAAGGGCTCGGTCCGCAGCATGGATTTTCTCCCCGAGGAACTCAGGAACGTCTATGTGACCTCCATGGACATCGAGCCGCAGTGGCATCTGAAGATGCAGGCGGCCTTCCAGAAGCACACCGACAATGCCGTTTCCAAAACGGTCAACCTGCCCAATTCGGCCACCCAGGAAGACATCTACAACATTTACTGGATGGCCTACGAAGAGGGCTGCAAAGGCGTCACGGTCTATCGCGACGGCTGCAAGAGCGTGCAGGTCCTGTGCACCGGAGAGGGCAACAAGGAAGAGAAGAGCGATGATCATTGCCGCCCCATGGACCGGCCCGATATCGTGTACGGATTCACGCAGAAGGTTCGCACCGGACTTGGCGACCTGTATCTGACGGTCAACGAGGTCAACGGCAAGCCCTTCGAGGTTTTCACCACCATCGGGCGGTCGGGCAGATCCATCACGGCCAAGGCCGAAGCCATCGGACGGCTGGTCTCCCTGGCGCTGCGTTCCGGAGTTCATGTTCGTGAAATAGTCAAACAGCTCAAGGGGATCGGCGGAGAGCACCCGGTTTTCCAGAAAAAGGGCATGCTCCTCTCCATTCCCGACGCCGTGTCCTGGGTGCTTGAAAACAAGTATCTGCAGGGTACGAAACCGAGCAGCTCCTACAAGTCCCTTTCCAAGACCGAATGCCCCGAATGCACGACGGAACTGGTCTTTCAGGAAGGGTGCTTTGTCTGTCCGTCCTGCGGCTTCACCAAGTGCGGATGATCGGACCGGATCATGACGCAGTCTAACGGGATAGAGCAGTTTCTTCGGAGCATGATGGCCATTCTGGCCAGCAGGACCATGAATGCGGCCGAAAAACTGCATTGCGGCGGCATGCTCATCCAGACAAGGATCAAAAGCCGTAACGCCTCGGTCATGCTCTTTGATGAGGACAAGCAGGAACTCAAAGTCGTGGCTGCCAGCCGAAAGGAGATTGTGGGGCTGACTCAGCCCCTTTCTCCGGAAAGCATCTCCGGATATGTGTGCACACATAAAGCCCCGCTTTTGATCAAAGATATCGAAACCGACAGCCGCTTTTGCTGCCGCAACGGCGGTTATAAGACCAAATCGCTCATTTCCGTGCCCCTGCTTTCCGATCAGCAGCGGGTCATCGGGGTTATCAATGTTTCCGACAAGGAAGGCGGCGGCCCTTTCACTGAGTCCGATTTGTCCGCCCTCCTCGAATACGCCGGATGGATCACTCCCCTGATCGAGAGCCTGGCCATGTTTGAGAGGCTCGAGACGGAAAAGGAGCGTTATCAGGAATTGGCGCAGGAACTCGAAATCAAGCAAAAGGAGCTGATCATTGCCTCCACCGAGCGCTCCGAACTGGTGCAGATGGTGGTTCACGATTTCAAGAGCCCCCTCTCGGCCGTCATCTCCAACATGGACTTGTTGTCGTATCTTGGACCCAGCGAATCCCAGAAACCGATCATTGAGACAGCCTTTAAAGGCGCGACAAAACTTCTGGAGATGATTGACGAATTTCTGCACATAGCTCGTGTCGATGAATGTCAGGAACGGGGAGTCATCCCCCGTCCGGTCTCTTTTCTGCCCCTGGTGCATGAGCAGATCGAAGCTCTCATGCCCCTGGCCCGTGAAAAAAACATGACCATTGAAAATCAGTGCGAGCTTGATGTTCAGGTTCTGGGCGATCCCATGCTGCTTGGACATCTGGTTCAAAATCTGATTTCAAACGCCATCAAATACGCACCGCAGCATGGTCGGATCACGATTGGAATGGGTACCTGGGAATCGCGCAGAACAGCGGATCCCACGCATACGGTGCTTAAATTCTGGGTCGAGGATAATGGCGAGGGGATTGAAGACCGCTACAAGGAATCCATCTTCGACAAGTTCGTGCGCATGGAAAAATCAGTTGAAAGCGGAATAAAGGGGACCGGGATCGGGCTTTTCATCTGCCGCAAGATAGTGAACATGTTTCAAGGCAAGATATGGGTGGAAGATGTGATCCCGCATGGCAGCAGATTTTGCGTCATTCTTTTCATCCCCGAGGAAAATTGAGATGGACAAAAATATCACCGTCATGGTGGTTGAAGATATCCTGTCTGCCCGGGAGACGGTTGTTAACCTTTTGCGTGCCTTGGGTTTTACTCATTTTCTGGAAGCGGAAAATGGAGAGGATGCTCTCGAAAAAATCAGGAACAGCACTCCCGGTCTGATTATTTCCGACTGGAACATGCCGAAGATGAACGGGCTCAATTTTTTGAGGGCAGTGCGTTCCAGGCCGGAATCGCCCTATATTCCGTTTATTTTTCTGACGTCCAAATCCGAAGTGGAGGATGTGGCTCTGGCCTCGGATGGCGGCGCTTCGGCGTATCTGGTCAAGCCTGTGACCATCAAGGCTTTGGCCGAGGCCTTGAATACGGTTTTCAATGGCGGCTTTGAACAGGATTTTGAACTGCTCAAAACGGAGATCCAGAATTTGTGCGCAGCAAAGGATCAGGCCAGGGCCCTTGATCTGTTGCGCCGTTTTGAACTTCTTTACCCTGTCCAGGCGCAGAGGATTCGGCTTGAGCATGTGCGGGTGCTGATGAAATTTTCGGATTTTTCCAAGGCCGAGGAGATGCTGTGCGAAATCCTGGCCTCAAACCCGCTCTTTGCCCGGGGATGGGAGACCATGGCCAAGATCCAGTCCTGGCAGGGGATGTGGGACAAGGCGTTGGCTGCCGTGGACAAGGCCGTTTCCATCAGTCCGAACAATACCGAATACCATATCCTGCGGGGCTCCATAAATCTTCACAAGGAAGATCTGCACGAGGCCAGGAAGAATTTTATGACCGCCCTCAACATCGACCGCAAAAATGATCAGATCAAACAGGATATCTGGAACGCCTATGTTGATCTGGACATGGTCGATGAGGTGCAGCGCGATTTCGGTTCGTATATTTTTTCATCTCTGACCTGCGACACCTTGAACAACATGGCCGTAGCCTACCGGCGCAAGGGCGAATTGGCCCGGGCTGTTGAAATCTACCGTGCGGCCCTGGCCAAGGAACCCGATAATCCCAAAATTCTTTTCAACGCCGCCGTGGCCTATGTGAACAGAAAACAATACGCTCGGGCCAAGTCGCTGCTGGCTCACGCCTTGGGCAACGATCCCGAGTTCGATAAAGCCAAGGCGCTCCTCAAGCAGATCAGCGTTCAGGAACACAAACACGACGAAGCCGAGAAATCCGGGGACGAAACATGATCAGCATTTCCAAGCTTTCCTACTCCTTTGGCAGGCAGCTGGCATTGAAAGACATCAATTTTTGCATGAAGCCCGGGGAGTTCGTATTCCTGTGCGGTCCATCCGGCGCCGGGAAGACCACCTTTATGCGCATCCTGCACGGCTCGCTTCCCGTTCAACGCGGTAAGGCCGATGTAGCCGGCTATGATCTCAATACCTTGTCCGAGAGTCGTAAACACCTGTTACGCCGCGACGTTAGCGTGGTCTTTCAGGATTTCAAGATCCTGACCAACCAAACCGTTTTCGCCAATGTTGCCCTGCCCTTGAAAGTGCGCGGCATTGGACAGCATATCATTGAGAAACGGGTTCGGGCGGTGCTCAGGAGCCTGCATCTCGATCACAAGACCGGAGCGCTCTGCGAGGAATTGTCCGGCGGCGAACAGCAGCGGGTGGCCGTGGCCAGGGCTGTGGTCGTCAAACCGAGGCTGCTTCTGGCCGATGAGCCTACCGGTAACCTCGACCTGGAGCTGTCCATGCGCATGATGGATATCTTTCAACAATTTCATAAATTTGGAACTTCAATCATGATAGCGACCCATAACCGTGAAATTATGGAACGCATGGCTGATGCGCGAATCGTGACCCTGGAGGACGGGGTTATGCGCGAAGGGTGCGCCCCTGCCGGAGGCCGGCCATGAACGTGTTTTTTCAGCTCATCGTGCAAGGCGTACGAAACCTCTTCCGGGCTCCATGGTCCCTGTGCATGACCATTGCGGCCATTACCCTGGTTTCCTTTCTGGGCGGGGCATTTCTCATGCTCGTGCACAATCTTGATCTGCAGATCGGCAACAGGCAGGGCAATGTTCAGTTTCAGGTCTACTGGAAGGCTGATGTCGGTTCCGATGAATTAAAAGAGATCTGGAGCGGTCTGTCCTCCATGGAGGGCGTGGTCAATGTGCGCACCTTCACCCCGGACCAGGCTCTTGGCGTGCTTGAGGAATCATTTCAGAAGAATGTGGATCTGGAATGGATGAAAGGCAGAAGTCCCCTGCCGCCTACGGCTCTGGTCGAGTGCGAGTTGCCCCAGGAAAATGGGAAGAAATGGGCCACGGGTATGGTCAAGCGTCTTGAAGGGTTGTCCAAGGTCGAGAAGGTGACCTTCAACCCCCTGCAGGTCGACCTGTTGACCTCCTGGGTCGGACTGACCAAGATGGCCTTCTGGCCGGTGACGATCTTTTTGCTTGTCGTGGTGGGTCTTGTGGTGGGCAACACCATCAAGCTTGCCCTCCTGGCCCGGCGCGATGAACTCGAAATCCTGCGCTTTGTTGGCGCGAGCCGGGCGTACATCCAGTTTCCGCTGCTCGTGGGCGGAGCATTCCAGGGCCTTTTGGGCGCAGGCCTCGCCCTGGGCCTGCTCAAGCTTTTGCACCACGGCATCGAGGATATGTTCAATGTCCCACCGCTGTGGATCACCATCTCTTTTCTGCCCCAGATCCACATCCTGGCCATTCTCGCAATTTTGGCGTCAGTTGGAGTATTGAGCTCCCTTGTCGCTATTCGCAATTAATCTACTCGAGGATCCCTAAAATGAATCGTAGCGATAAAATGATCAAAGGTTTGGAAAAGGCACCGCACCGCTCCCTGCTTTTCGCCCTCGGCATGACCCGGGAGGAGATGCGGCGACCACTGATCGGCGTTGTCAATTCGGCCAACGAGATCGTGCCCGGACACATGCATCTTGATATCATTGCGCGCGCCGTCAAGGACGGAGTGCGCATGGCCGGAGGCACGCCCATGGAGTTCCCGACCATCGGCGTGTGCGACGGGCTGGCCATGAACCACGAAGGCATGAAGATGAGCCTGCCCAGCCGTGAGCTTATCGCCGATTCCATCGAAATTTCGGCCACGGCCGTGCCTTTTGACGGGCTGGTCTTCATCCCGAATTGCGACAAGATCGTGCCCGGCATGCTCATGGCCATGCTGCGCCTCAACATCCCCTCGATCATGATCAGCGGCGGGCCCATGCTTCCGGGCAAGTTCGAGGGCAAAACCATCGACCTCATCACGGTCTTCGAGGGTGTGGGCAAGGTCAAGAGCGGCAGCATGACCGAGGCGGAGCTTGAACGCATGGAAGAATGCGCCTGTCCCGGCTGCGGCTCCTGCGCGGGCATGTTCACGGCCAATTCCATGAACTGCCTGTCCGAGGCGCTGGGACTGTCCCTGCCCGGCAACGGAACCATCCCGGCCCCGACCAGCGCGCGCATCCGTCTGGCCAAGGACGCGGGCATGCAGGTCATGAGCCTGGTCGAAAAGAACATCCGCCCGCGTGACATCGTCACGGAAAAGAGCGTGGCCAACGGCGTGACCGTGGACATGGCCCTTGGCTGTTCCACCAACACGGTCCTGCATCTGCCCGCGATTTTCCGCGAGGCCGAGCTCGATCTGACGCTGGACATTTTCGACAACATCAGCCGCAAGACCCCCAATCTTTGCAGGCTCTCTCCCGCCGGACCGCATCACATCGCGGATCTGCACGAGGCGGGCGGCATCCCGGCCGTCATGAACGAACTGGCGGCGAGCGGGCGCATCGAGCTCGATGTCATGACCGTGACCGGCCGGACTCTGGGGGAGAATCTGGAAGCCCTGAAGCCTGCCATCCTGCGGCCGGAGGTCATTCGCACCGTGGCCGATCCATACTCCCATGAAGGCGGCATCGCCATCCTGAAGGGCAACCTGGCCCTGGACGGCGCGGTGGTGAAACAGTCCGCCGTGGCGCCTGAAATGATGCAGCGCACGGGCGTGGCCCGGGTCTTTGAAAGCGAGGAAGACGCCGTGAGCGCGATCATGGGCAACAGGATAAAAGCCGGCGATGTGGTCGTCATCCGCAACGAAGGGCCGGTGGGCGGCCCCGGCATGCGCGAGATGCTGACTCCGACCTCGGCCATCTCCGGCCTTGGTCTTGGCGGCGAAGTGGCGCTTTTGACGGATGGCCGTTTCAGCGGCGGGACCCGTGGCGCGGCCATCGGTCACATCAGCCCCGAAGCGGCCGAAGGCGGACTTATTGGACTGGTGCAGGAAGGCGATCAGATCAAGATCGACATCCCGGCTCGCAGCCTGGAACTTCTTGTCGACGAGGCAGAGCTGGAAAAACGTCGTCAGAACTGGAAACCGTATCCCAAGGAAATCCGTTCCTCCATCCTGCGCCGCTACAGCCGCATGGCATCGTCTGCGGCCAAGGGAGCGGTGACAAAAATCTGATGCATTGGAACCGGGAAAGCGCAGCCCGCTATGATAAATGGGCCGGAAGCATGCGAGGAAGCTTTGCTCTGCAGCAGGAAGAAAAACTGCTGCAGAGCGTTATCGCGCCCTGGCCCAGGCGTAAGCAGAAGCTTGTTGACATCGGTTGCGGAACGGGAATGTTTCTGGAGTTTTTCTGGTCCTGCGGATTTGACCTGACGGGCATGGACAAAAGTCCGGACATGCTGGCCCGGGCCCGGGAGAAGATAGGCCATCGCGCCGATCTGCATCTTGGCAGCGCCGAGCATCTGCCCTTCGAGGGTCGCGAGTTTGACTATGCCTCGCTCATGACGGTGCTCGAATTTGTGGATGATCCGGGTCTGGCCCTGCGCGAGGCGGCGCGTGTGGCGCGCAAGGGAATCCTGATCTGCTTTTTGAACAGGATGTCCCTGTACGGGCTGTCCGTAAGGCTGGAAAAGAGAAAATCACCGCTTGGCGAAGCGCGTTGGTTCACCTGGCCCGAAATGCGCGGGCTGATCCAGAAGAATCTTTCTCCGGGCGGCATTGAAGCCAGATCCATCCTGCTGGGTCCGCCCTGCACCTGGAATCCTGCCCCGATTATCCGCTATCTGAACAGCACCCCTGTCTTTCCTTGGATGGGAGCCTTCACGGCGGTGCGCGTCGACCTGACCGCCCCCCGCGCCCAGACTCCCCTCATGGCCTGGAATACCGAACCCACCACGTAGCTCTCTAGCCCTTTCCGTGCACGAGGTTGCATACTTCTTCCAGGGCTTTGGCAGGGTTTTCCTGCTGGAAGATGTTGCG
>JAWLHW010000048.1:12884-14243 GCA_041690155.1 Desulfomicrobium sp.
CCGTGCCGGGTTCCGGCGGAGAGGTGTACAATGAGGGACTGGTCCAGACGGATTTCCCCGGCGTGGGGCATGATCATGCCCTTGTGCAGGATCACGCCCTGGGTGGGCAGATGCTGCAGTGCGCGAAGCAGGCTTCCGATGTCTTCCAAACCAGGGATGTTCCCTTCGGAAAGTCCATGATCCAGAGGCAGGATAATGGTTCGTTTGGATCCCGGATGAAAAAGGCGGGCCGCCTTGCGCAGGTATCCGATCATGATGCTCTCCTGTTTGTGTTATCGATCCGACCACAGGCACCGATTGCCCTTGATCGTCAAAAAACCAAGGGGAAGTCCCTTGAAGTAGAACGCGAGGCGCTTTCCCGGTCCGGACCATGACAGGCTCTGGCCGGACAGGAGTTCGCGAATCGTGGACACCTGCTCGAGGACCAGGCTTTTTTCGTCCGGTTTTGGCGGAACGAACATGCGCAGCGTGGCATCGGCAAGGATGGAATCCCCCGCGCTCTTGCCCACGGCAAAACCTTGCCAGCGGAGCTCTGCCGGAAGTCCGGCCGCCTGTTCCATGAGCAGGTAGATGCGGCCGCCCACGCGCAGGAAACAGTGCTCCGGGAGCCAGTCCGTGTCCAGTCCGGTGCGTGTCGAAAATTCCTGGCGTGTGACCAGTTCGCCGGGCAATTCCGCCTTGGGTCTGCGGGCGATCCTGACCTCTTCCCCCGGTTTTTTGAGGGCAGCCAGAAAAAATCCCTGTGCGAGGCTGCCTTCGCCGTCCACGAGCAGGCATCCCGGCAGGGAGGGGGCAAATCTGAATCCGGGGAATTCCGTCAGGGATTCGGGCACAAGCCCCAGGTGTTCCATGGCGAAACGGACCTGATCCTCGTTTTCGCGCACATTTGTGGTGCAGGTCGAATAAAGGAGTCGTCCTTCCGGGGCAAGAATCTCGGCGGCCTTGGTCAACAGTTCCCGCTGCAGGGCTTCAAGGGGCGCTGTTTTTTCCCCCGCCCACATCTGGGCGGCCTTGGGGTTCTTGTCCACCGTGCCCCAGCCGCTGCAGGGCGCGTCGAGCAGAATGCGCGGCCAGGAGTCATCTTGAAGGGGCAGGGCCTGGCCTTCATATTTACAGGTGGCCACGTTGTAGCAGCCAAGGTGGCGCATGTTCACGCGCAGGGTGGCCAGACGGTCCGGACTTGGCTCGTTGGCGAGCACCAGCCCCGCGGGTCCGACCAGGCTGGAGAGGATGCCGGTCTTGCTGCCGGGACTGGCGCAAAAGTCGAGCACCCGGTCGCCGGGTTCGGGGGCAAGGGCCAGGGGCGGCAGCATGGAGGACTTGTCCTGAATGTAGATGTAGCCGAACCTGGCCGCGATG
>JAWLHW010000049.1:0-5746 GCA_041690155.1 Desulfomicrobium sp.
CGCAACACATGGTCACGTCTGCGCCAATCCCGGCCAGCATGTGCAATTCGTCCTCGATGAAGGCCATCTGCAGGCTGGCGGCGTGCTCAAGGCCAACTGTCTGTCCCAGTCTGGTTTTGACCATCCCGGGCTGCGGATATTTGGTGAAGAGGAGCACGCGCATGGCTCAGCCTCCGTGCCTGCGGTACAGACCGGCCAGGATTCTTGGCGGTATTCCGCAGTGGTAGAGCAGTCTCAGGCAGAGGTTGCGCAGGGTACAGCGCAGGATGCCTTCACGCAACTGACGTCGGGCGGAGGTGCGCACCGGCATGGCCAGGATGCGGATCCTGTGACCTTTTTTGCGCAGGCGGGTCATGAATTCCAGGTCCTCCATGATGGGGATGGGCAAAAATCCGTTCAGCTCCTCGAAAACGCTGCGACGCACGAAGATGGCCTGGTCCCCGTAGGGCACGCGGGTGCGCCTTGAGCGCAGGTTGGCCAGTACGGTGATGAAGGACAGCCCCGGTGTGCGCGGCTCGTAACGCAGGCTGAAGGCCCCGCCGGAAAGGGATGTGTCGCGTAAGGTCTGGCGGATGAGGGTGAAGGCGTTTTCGGGCAGAATCGTGTCGGCATGCAGAAAAAGCAGAATCTCGCCCCCGGCGGCTGAAGCGCCGTGGTTCAGCTGCACCCCCCGGCCGGGCGGGGAAGATAGCCGCAATACGTGTGTGTCGTTACTTATGCGGGCCAGGGTGTCGGTTTCTGGAGCGCCGTCAACGACAAGTATTTCGGTTTCGCAGCCTGTTTCTTCACTATGAATTTGTCGCAGCAGGTCTTCCAGCAAGGACGCGATGTCTTTCTCCCGGTAGACCGGGATGACAACGGAAGTCTTCATTCCACCACAACGGACTTGCCCAGGCTTCGACACAGGCACAGCCGGGATGAGCGGACCAGAACCATGAGCGGGCCGCTGGAGTTGGAGATCATCTCGATCTGCGTGCCCGGGGTGATGCCCATGGCCGCGAGCTTGCTGAGGTGGCAGCCCTGGGATTTGAGCAGGCATTGGACCACGGCTTTTTCGCCGTCTTTCAGGTCGCAGAGGGTGCGGACCCCGTTTGCAGTGTCTTTATGTTTGCAGAAAAACATTACCACCCCATTCTCATGCCAAGCTGGTACGCGGCCACAGCCAGGGCAAAGGCAAAGCTCGTGTTGAAGACGACGCTGAAAGCGGCCCATCCCCAGGACGCCTCGCGGGCGATGGCGACCACGGTCACAAAACAGGGGGAATAGAGCAGTACAAAGAGCATGAGGCTCACTGCCACGCTGGTGTTCCAGCCCGGAGCAGAGGCGATGCGTTCAGAGAAGCTCTGCACTTCGTCGGCGCTCAGGGCATGGGCCGTGGCCAGGGTGGAGACAATGACCTCCTTGGCCGCTATTCCTCCGACAAGGGCGATATTGGTCCTCCAGTCGAACCCGGCCCAGGCTGTGACGGGCTCGATGGCGCGTCCCATGCGACCGGCCAGGGAATAGGCCAGAGTCTCTTCCTTGAGGTGCAGGTTTAATTCTGAAATGTCGTTTTGCAGCGCCAGCCGGATCTCTTCCACCGGTTCCGTGGCCAGCCGCGTCTCCAGGCTTTCTATCTGGGCCTCTATGGGCGCGGCCACTTCTACGGAGAGGGCCGGAAAGGTCATGAGGGCCCAGATCAGAACCGAGATGGCCAGGATCACGGTGCCGGCCTTTTTGATGTATTGCCAGCCGCGCTCCCAGGTGTGCAGCACCATGCCCAGGGCCGTGGGCATGCGGTAGGGCGGCAGCTCCATGACAAAGGGGGTGGACGGCCCGCGAATGACGGATGAGCGCAGCATCTTGGCCACCACCAGAGCCGCGGCCCAGCCGACCAGGGTGATCAGGAACATGACTCTGGCCCCGTGTTCCGGAAAGAAGGCGGCGGCGAGCAGGATAAAGACGGGTACTTTGGCCCCGCAGACCATGAAGGGGGCGGTCAGGAGCGTGGCCAACTTCTCCTTGGGGCTCCTGAGGGTGCGTGCGGCCATGACGCCGGGGACGGCGCAGCCGCCGGGGATGCCTCCGGAGATGATGAAGGGCACCACCGAGCTGCCGTGCAGGCCGAAGATGCGAAAGACCCGGTCCAGCATGTAGGCCATGCGCGCCATGTATCCGGAATCTTCAAGAAAAGTGATGCCCAGAAACATGATCAGGATGAGCGGCACAAAACCCAGCACTCCGCCGACCCCGGCAATGATCCCGTCCACGATCAGCGATCTGGCCAGGCCGCCGGGCATCTGCATGGCCAGGGAGGAGAGCCATGCGAAAAAGGATTCGACCCAACCCATGGGGACCTGGCCGATGGCGAAAGTCACGCTGAAGAGGCCGTAGAGGACGCAGAGCATGATGGTCGGCCCGGCCAGTTGATGGGTCAGGACGCTGTCGATCTTGTCCGACAGGTCGGCGCGGCCCTGCAGGTCGGGCTGAATGGTCAGCACCCCCTGGCGCAGGATGGAGGAGATGTAGCCGTAGCGGTAGTCGGCGATTATGAATTCGGGCTGGGTCTTGAGGGTTTTTTCGCAGTGCCGGGCGACATCGTCGGCCATGTCGCGCATGCGGCGATGCAGTTCGGAATCAGTCTCGAAAAGCTGCCGCACGACAAGATCGCTTTCCAGAAATTTGAGGGCCAGCCAGCGCGCGGGATAGGTCTTTGCCAGAAAGCTCCGCTCTTCTATGAGATCGGTCATTTCCTGCAGAACCGGGTCAAGGTCTGGCCCGTAGGAGATGTGCAGCGGCTGCCAGGTTTTTTGCGGATGATTCATGGCCGCATCGAGGGCTTCGCGCACCCCTTTGTCGGAACGGGCCACGGTGCGCACGACAGGCACATTCATGAGGTCCGACAGACGCTGCGAATCGATGGTCATGCCCTTGGCTTCCAGGGCGTCGACCATATTCAGGGCCACGGTTACGGGGATACCGATCTCAAGAAACTGCACCGTCAGGTACAGGTTGCGCTCCAGGCTGGTTGCGTCGAGGACGTTGATCACGCCCTGGGGACGTTCGTGGATCAGAAAATCCCGGGCCACGAGCTCTTCCTGGGAATAGGCGGTCAGGGAGTAGGTGCCGGGCAGGTCCACCACGCGGATCAGGCCGCTGGGGGTGTCGACATATCCTTCCTTCTTCTCCACGGTGATGCCCGGATAATTGCCGACGTGCTGGCGCGAGCCGGTCAGGGCGTTGAACAGGGTCGTCTTGCCTGCGTTGGGGTTGCCGGCCAGGGCTATGGTTGCAATGACAGGTTCAGACAAGATCGTTATCCGGGAGTTCAACGGTGATGAAATCGGCTTCGCTGTTGCGCAGGGTCAGGGTGAAACCCTTGAGCCGAAGGGCCACGGGATCTTTTAGCGGAGCGCGGCCGATGACGGTGATTTCCGTTCCGGGCACCAGTCCCATGTCGCGGATACGGCGGCCCAGCTCTCCTTGCGCGCCGATGGTCTTGATGATGCCATGCTGATCCACGCGCATTTCACGCAAATTGACTATGGTAGGCACAGGAACTCCTTGATGCGGTCTTTCGGCTCTTGCTTGAGCCCGAGAGACAATATTTAGTACGTCTAATTTGTCAAGCAGCGTTAGAGCCCTTTGCAGCCCTGAAATGAGCTCAACAGACGGTAATTTCGAGAGATTTTGACTCGCTTTGCAAGCGTTTTTTTCTGGTTTTGCAATGCGGGCATACTGATTTCAGGATGTTTTGGAGCGGGGTTCGGAGCTGTCAAGACACTTGTCATCCAGCCGTTCAAGGCAGGATTTGATGCATTCGGAGCAGTTGGTGCACGCCCCGCGTTCATTGCAGGATCGGGTGAACGCCTCCAGCCAGTCCTTGCCGGTGCGCGGGCAGGTCATGATGAAGCGGGCGAATTTGGTCAGGGTCTCCAGGCTCTCGTCGTCGATGTGGTGTTCGAGCTTGCAGGCCGTGTCCTCGGCCACTTCGGGCCGGATCTGCAGGAAGGTGTGCAGGAAGTCGTAAAGCACCTTGTGACGGTGTACGATGCGGGTCGCCGTGCGGAATCCTTCGGGAGTGAGGGTGACCGAACTGTAGGGCTGGTAATTGATGAGCCCCCGCTGGGAAAGTTTCTGCAGCGCGTTGGTGACCGAGGCCCTCTGCACGCCCATGGCGTCGGCGATATCCTTGGCCCGGGCCTCGGAATTGACTGACTCCAGGGAGAATATGACTTCGAGATAGTCTTCCAGATTGGAGGACATGTGGTCCATGGTGTTTTCCTTTTGCGGTTGCACGAAAATTGTTAGATACGACTAGTAATTTTGCGTGTAAGAGGCAAGGGGAAGATGGACCGTGAAAAGCGCAAGCAGCCAGCCTCTTTTCAGATACGTAAAAAATAGGTAAGGGTTGCAAATCGTTATTGCTTGAACCCCAAGGGAGAGAATCGTGTCTGATATACCGCTGCTTTCAATTGAAGAAACGCTGGAGCGCATGTCCGGGGACCGGGAACTGCTGGCCAGTCTTTTTCAGCTCTACATTGACGATGCGCCCAAGAAGCTGCGCAGTATCGAGGAGTTCGCAAGCCAGGGTGAATTCTACCAGATCGAGCGCATAGCCCATTCCCTGAAAGGCGCGTCGGCCACGGTGGGGGCGGCCCGGCTCTGCGGGCTTGCCGCCGAACTGGAGCAGGCCGCCAAGGCCGGGTCGCAGGAGCAGATAAATGTCCTGCGCACGGAGCTGACCAGGGTCAGCGAACAAACCCTGGAGTCCATGCGCCGGTTTGCTGACTAGGGGCTAGTCGTGATTTGGCATGGTGAACATGCCGTCCTCGTAAATGACCGTTTTCGTGCCGCCCTGCAGGAAAGCGGTCACTTTTTTTTGTTCGGTGTTGACCAGGTCCCAGTGCAAGGCCGAATCATTGAAACCCAGTTCTTCCTTGCGCTTTTCTGTCAGTTCCGCCGGGTCTCCTGCGTAGGTGTCGGCATAGGACGCTCCCACCGCGACATGGCAGTTGCCGTGCTCGCCGCCGAAATTCTCGTCGAAAAGCGTGTGCGCCATAAAGGCGTTGATGGGCGAAAAACGCTTGTCGGTCAGGGAAAATTCGCCAAGTCGGCACGCGCCGGGGTCCATTTCCAGTTGCGAGCGCACAAACATTTCGCCCTGATCCGCCTTGACCACCCTGGCCCTGCCTTCGACAAATTCCAGAGTCACGCCGCTGACCAGGTTGCCACTGCGGTACGAGGGCTGGTCGGCGTGGTAGGTGCCCTCGGTCAGACGATGATCCGGGGAAATGAAAAGCTCGAAGCTGGGGATATTGTGGCCGGAGATGCCGATCCAGCAACGGGATTCGCCGGGATAGACCTTGAGGTCCGTGGAGGCGGACTGCACATGGTAATACTCTACATCCATGCCGTTGAGCCATTCCTTGACGCCGTGGGCCTGGCGGAAAATTTCCTCCCAGGTGGCCACGGGGTCGGTTTCGTCCAGGTAGGAAGCGCGTATGATCTGGGCTGCGTAATCCTCTGGCGTTAACCCCGCGTTCTCGGCCAGTGCCGGGGTGGGCATGAGGCAGAGGGTCCAGCCGAACCTGCGGTTGGCCTCGCGTTTGTCCAGGATGTCGCGCAGGTATTTGCGAGCCAGGGAGAAGGTCGCGATCTTGGTCGGCGGAATGTCTTTGAGGTGGGTGATGGAGTCCGGAGCCAGCAGAGAGACCAGTCCGGCCAGGTGCTCATAGAGTTCGCGGTCGCCGGGCACGACAAAGGA
>JAWLHW010000049.1:5846-9903 GCA_041690155.1 Desulfomicrobium sp.
GGATCAAGGCCGATCTGTTGCGCAATGATGCCGATGGATTCCGGGTGGGCTTCGATTTCAAGAAAATGGCCGAAAGGCAGGATGTCCAGAAAAACATGGCCCTGCGGTAATTCCCACACGGAACGGAATTTTTCGTAGCGAAGCCGTGGCGCATAGCCCAGTCCGCGCAGGATGGCGTCCATAGCGTGCGGATCCTGGACCGTGATCTCCTGCTCGATGCGGCTTTTGATTCCGTCTTTTTTGAGCCCGGGCGCAGGCTCCTTGAAGGTCAGGGTGCAGGTCAGGGCGCGGCGCAGGCGCAGCAGGCGTCCGGAGGCGGCCAACTCGCCATCGCGGTCGTAGACCGTGTTGGACTCGAAATGCCACTGCGTACGCAGGCGTCCAAGCTCCCGCAGGCGGAACTCCATATCCCGGCGGTCGCCGAGCAAGAATTTTGCCTCGTGTTCGATGCCCACGCCGTTCACCAGAAGACCCAGAGCACGATCGGGGCCAGGGCCAGACGGTACCAGGCGAAGGGACGCAGGGTCAGGCGGCCCAGCAGCGCAATAAAGCCCTTGACCGCGAGCCAGGCCGAGACAAAGGACACGACAAAACCGACGCCCAGGATCAGAAAGTCATCAGGGCTGAAAAGACGCCAGCTTTTAAGCATGTCGTAGCCCGTGGCCGCGAACATGAGGGGCACGGCGGCGACAAAGGAATACTCGGCGGCGGTGCGCCGCCCGGCGCCAAGGATCATGCCGCCCATGATGGTCGCGGCGGAGCGCGAGAAACCCGGCCACAGGGACAGGCACTGAAAGCAGCCGATGCCCAGCGCCAGAGCCGGGGTGATCTCGTCCAGTTCTTTGACCCGGTTTTTGGCGGGCATTCTTTCAACCAGGAGAATGGCCAGCGCCCCGAAAGCCAGGGCAAAGGCCACGGTGACAGGGGAAAAGAGATGCTCCTTGATGGCCGAGTGGGCGAAGAGCCCGAGCATGGCTGCCGGCAGAGAGGTCAGAAAAAGCAGGGTCAGGCCGCGCAGGCCGCTGAAGGGGCGCTCCGTGGGGCGCACAAGCCCCCAGAAGGTCGGCCAGTAAAGGGCGACCACGGCCAGGATGGCCCCGAGCTGGATGACGATGCTGAAAGTTTCGGCCTTGGGACCGGTGAAATCGAGCAGATGTCCGGCGATGATCAGATGCCCGGTGGAAGAAACAGGCAGAAATTCGGTCAGCCCTTCGACAATGCCCAGGATGATGGCGTTCAGATATGATGTCATGTGATTTCGGGGGTGGAAGTGAAAAAACTCGTCCTACGCACGGGTGGCAGGGGGGTCAATACCGCCTTGCCCGCGAAGTGGGCTTGAGGTAGCTTTACAAGCTTTGATCATAAGGGGAACAATGTGCGTACACTTCGGTTTTACAAGGCAAGTCCCGGCGGCAACGCCACCATTCTCGTCCTCGATCCGGTGCCGCCAGGGCAGCGGGCGCAGATCGCCCGTCTGCTCATGGACGCGAATCATCTGCAGGCCGAGCAGGTCGGCTTTTTGAATCTTGAGGCCAGACCTGTGCGTCTCGACATGATGGGCGGGGAATTCTGCGGGAACGCCTGCCGTGCCGCTGCGGCGGTCATGGCCCGGGAAGGCGTGGGGCTGTCACGGGTCGGCGAGGATCTGCGCGGGGAGCTTGAAGTATCGGGCGTTGATCGGCCAGTGGCGTTGCGGGTCGCCACGAATGGTGGTGAATGCTGGGTCGAGATGCCGCTGCCGGATACTTTTGCCGCCGGCGGGGGGGACTGGATTTTTGAGCTGGAACCGGGAATCGGGCTGGTGCGCCTGCCGGGCATCACGCATCTGTGCCTCGATGAGGAGCTTCACCCTTTTGCCGAGGATTTCGAGAAAGCCTCCACTGCCCTGCGGGCGAGATTCGGCCTGGATGAAGAGGCCGTGGGCTGCATCTGGTACCGGATCTGTCCCGTGTGTGCCATCAAGCCCGTGGTCTGGGTGCGTTCCACCGCCTCCACGCATTACGAGACAGGCTGCGGTTCCGGCAGCCTGGCCCTGGCACTGTGGCTGGGGCGTGGGAAAAATTTGCCCACGGATCTGCGGGTCCTGCAGCCCAGCGGCAGCGAGATCGGCGTGCGTAACGGCGTTGACGGTCCGGGCGTCTGGATTTTTGGCCCCGTGACCCTGGTCGCCAGGGGCGAGGCCTTCCTTTAGCTATCTTTTCATCTGGATGGCCGTCTGCACGACCTGATCGCCCGTGGTGATGACCTTGCTGTTGGCGTCAAATCCTTTCTGGGTGACGATCATGTTCACGAATTCGGTGGCCAGATCGACATTGGAATTTTCCAGGCTGCTGGTAATGACGCTCCCCAGCCTGCCTTCTCCGGCCCAACCCACAGAGACGGCCCCGGAATCCTTGGTGGCTGAAAAAAGGTTTCCTCCTTCCCGAAAGAGCCCCTGCGGATTGATGAAATCTGCCATGGGGATTTTGTAGAGGCCCTGATTCTGACCATTGGAAAAGTAGCCGACGAGCACTCCCTTGGTGTCTACGCTGACCGATTGCAGGAATCCGCGTTCATATCCGTTCTGGGATTGATAGAGGGTGCTTGAGCCGGTATTGAAATTGGTGATTGAGCGGGGCTGTTTGTCCGCGTTTTGCAAGGACGGCAAATCCGAAGGCAACGTACCCAGATCGGCCAGGGTGTTCACCCCCGCAGGCAGGATCCAGCCGGAGTTCGAGCGCAGGCCCATGTCCAGGGCGCTCGAGATGGGCTCCGCTCCGATCAGGTTTACGTTCAGGACAGGGTAGCCGTTTTCAGACAAATTGACCGGGACCCAGCTGTTTTTGTCGTCGGTGGAGCCTTGAAAAGCGCTCATGTTCAGCAACTCGCCCGATGCCGTGAAGGTCAGGGTACCGGTCATGAGCACGCCTTTTTTCGTGTCCAGGCCGGAAGCGTCTTCCGCGGGCGGAATGGTGATCAGATATTCCCACATGCGGTTTCCGCCGGCGATGCTCGTGCCGTCATCGACAGGATCGAAGAAGGCCCTGACCTCATGCGCTCCGCCGTCGGAATCGAAGATTTTCATGGCGGATTGATACGAGTAGGCATTCCCGTCCAGAGGCTCCAGCTGCGTGGCATCCCATCTGTCGAAAAGGGCCGTGAAAGGGCTGGTTGTGCTGGCGCTTCGCTCTTGCGAGCTTGAGTCAAGGTTGATCATCATGCGCATTTCGGTGGTCGCCTCGGGCTCGGAGACAGGGCCTCCGTTTTCCTGCATGTCGAGACGAATGTCCGTGATGGGGGCACCAGCGGCGGCAGGAATGACCGGCGCGGCGTCCAGAATGGATTCGGAGGGCATCCGGTATCCCTGCAGGATGTTCCCCTGCGGATCTCGCAGGTAGCCTTCCTCGTCGAAGCGGAAGTTTCCGGCTCTGGTATAACGCTGATCGGTGCTTCCGTCGGCCGAGACGATGAAAAATCCCTTGCCGCTGATGGAGATGTCCGTGGCCGTATTGGTCGGTTCGAGCGCTCCCAGCGACATGTCGTACAGAATGGAGCTGACGCCGACGCCTTGCCCGACCTGGTTGCTGACGCTCGAAGAGCCCATCTGCTGGCTCATCAGGGTGTTGAAGATCATGTGCGAGGATTTGAAGCCAACCGTGTTAACATTGGCTATGTTGTCGGAAATGACCGACATGTTCTTCTGCTGGGCCATGATCCCCGTGGTGCCGATATAAAGAGAAGAGGAGATACCCATGAATGCCTCCGGGACTGAAAAAATGCGTGAACGATCCGGCAGAATTTTCCTGCCTGCCGTGCAAAATGCAGGAATGGGTCCATGGGCGCGGCTGATGATTGCCGCGGTGTTCATGGGCTGGGCCTGCGCTGCCTTGGCGGGCGGGCTTCCCGCCATCTATGCGCCGGGACATCCGGGCTGGAAGGAAAAGGTGTTCGAGGGCAGCACCGTCTACACGCCTTTGCAGCAGGAGAAGCTGCTGCTGGCTGAAAGCAACGGCACGGCCTCGGGGCTTTTTTTCGAGCAGTCGATTGATCTTCGCCAGACGCCTTGGCTCAACTGGTC
>JAWLHW010000049.1:10003-14142 GCA_041690155.1 Desulfomicrobium sp.
CAAAGTCTATGGAGAGGGCTCTTTTTGCGGAAAAAGCTTCCTGCCTTACATGGCCATGAGCCTGGACACGCGGTCCTCGGTGGAAGGATGTGTTGAAAAGAGGCTGGCCAGCTTCGATGAGGTGAGCGGATTGACGATGAACATGTGCGAGGTGGCCTGGGTGGCTTCCTGCATGGGCGCCCTGGTTGCCGACTGCTGCAGCTTCATGAGCGCGCTGGCCAGGGCTTTGGGATTGCCGCTCATCTTCGCACCGCCCTCGTCGGCCATGAATTCTCGCGAGCGGGACACGGCCATCTGGATGAGCATGGCCGCGATGGGCGCGATAATGGCCATGGCCAGGCTGCCGAGCACGCTGCCTCCGCCTTCTTCATCGCTACTTCGGCCCATGCCGAAAATGGCCGCCCACTGGAGCATGCTGCCAAGCATTGAGATGGCTCCGGCGATGGTCGCGGCGATGGTCGAGATGAGGGTGTCGCGGTTCATGACGTGAGTCAGTTCGTGGGCCATGACGCCTTCAAGCTCCTCGCGGGTGAGGATGCGCATGATGCCCGTTGTGGCGGCCACGGCGGCATGTTCCGGGTTGCGGCCGGTGGCGAAGGCGTTGGGGCTGTCCGACGGGATGACATAGACCTTGGGCATGGGCATGTTCGCTTTGCGCGCCAGATTTTCCACGATGCCGTAGAAATCCGGACTGTCGGCACGGGTCACTTCGCGGGCCTTGTACATCTTGAGGACGATCTTGTCCGAGTTCCAGTAGGCAAAGAAGTTCATGCCGCCGGCAATGAGAAAGGCGATGAGCATCCCGGACTTGCCACCGATGGCACCGCCCATGGCGACAAGCAGCAATGTCAGCAGGGTCAAGAGAAATGTGGTCTTCATCAGGTTCATTTTTTTCTCCGTTTAAATCCGGGGTAAAGAAAAAGACCTTTACCCGTGTTCATGTGGATAAAGGTCTGGCTGATCTGGACTTGTGTCAGATTCCCGGGTCCGGGCCGTTACGCCGTATTGTCGAACCACGGGGCGCCTTCGGCGCATAAGCACCGCAGTCGCTAGCTACTCCCCTTTGAAGGTCAAGAAATAAGATCCGGTTCCGGGGGTGTCAAGAGTCATCCCGGTCGTCCTTTTTTGACTTCTTGTCACGCTTGCCCCGCTTGCCGCGCCTGGACGATTTTTCCGTTCCGTTCTCGTCGCCGTCGGGTTCGATGTCGTCGATAAACTCGCCGCCGTCGCTGTGCCGCCTGTCCTCCTCTTCGCGGATGACCCGGCGCAGGACCTTGCCGACGATGCTCTTGGGCAGATCGTCCCTGAACTCGACCTGTTTTGGCACCTTGTAATTGGCCAGCTTCTCTTTGCAGAAGGCGATGACATCGGCCTTGGTCAGGCTCTCACCCTCGCGCAGCACGATATAGGCCTTGATGATCTCGCCGCGGGTCTTGTGTGTGATGCCTACGCTGACTGCTTCCTTGATGGCCGGGTGCTCGTGCAGGACTTCGTCGATTTCGCGCGGGTAGACGTTGTAGCCGGCGGTGATGATAAGATCTTTCTTGCGGTCGACGATGAAGAAATAGCCCTCTTCGTCCATGTACGCGATGTCGCCGGTATAGAGCCAGCCATTGCGGAGCACGCTGGCTGTCTCGTCGGGACGTTTCCAGTAGCCCTGCATGACCTGCGGGCCGCGTACGACAAGCTCGCCGATCTTGCCCACAGGCAGGGGCAGGGAGCCCACCTCCATGTCCACGATGGCGGCGTCGGTATCGGGAAAGGGCAGGCCTATGGAGCCGTTCTTGCTGTTGCCGCGCAAGGGATTGAGGTGCGTGATGGGCGAAGCTTCGGTCAGGCCGAAGCCCTCTATGATGTTGGCCCCGTTGCTCAGGCTGTTGAATTTCTCCATGATCGGCACGGGCATGGGCGCGGAGCCGGAAACGCAGTAGCGCACGGAGGAGAGATCGTATTTGTTGAGGTTTTTCTGCTGCAGCAGGGCGATGAAGACCGATGGCGCGCAGGGAAAGATGGTCGGTCTTTTCCTGTGGATGGTTTTAAGAACGTCCAGAGGCACGAATTTGGCCACGGGTACCAGCGTCGCGCCAATGAGGGTGCCGAAATTGACGCAGACAGTCAGGCCGTAAATGTGGAAAAAAGGCAAAAGACCGAGCATGACCTCGCCCGAGTCTTTGATGGTGTGCAGGATGGCCCGGGCCTGCTGGGCGTTGTAGCCCAGATTCGCATGGGTCAGCATGACGCCCTTGGACACGCCCGTAGTGCCGCCCGTGTACTGCAAAGCAGCCAGATCCTTCACGGGATCGACGGGGTACGGCGCTTCGATGGGCGCCCGCTTCAGAAGCCCTTTCCAGGGCAGCACGTGCGTACTGTCGTAAGGGATGGGTTCGAGCTTGTATTCGCGCCTGGATTTGAGCGTGTAGAGGATATTCAGCGGAAAGCTCAGGCAGTCGGCGATGGAGGTCACGAAGATGCGTCGCAGGTGCAACCTTGAGCGCAGCGCGTCAACACGTTTCCAAAGCAGGTTCAACGTGATGAGGGTCTTGGCTTCAGAATCGTTGAAGTGGTGGAGCAGCTCCTTTTCCATGTATAACGGATTGGTCATGACCACCACGGCCCCGAGCTTGAGGCAGGCCCAGTAGGATATGACCGTCTGCGGGCAGTTGGGCAGCATGATGGCTACCCGCTCACCGGGTTTGACACCGGCCTTTTTCAGATTGGCGGCGGCAAGATCCACGAGATGTTTGAGCTTTTTGTAGCTCACGCTCCAGTTGTTGAAGACGATGGCTGGACGGTTCGGATAGCTGGCCACCGCACGCTCCAGAATTTCGAAGAGCGGCACGGTTTCATAGTCCAGGTTCGGACTGACTTCCTGATCGTAGTGCTCGAGCCAGACTCTGTTTATCCCCTCTGCAATCATGTGCTCCCCCGGCGGCTGTGAAGTGTGAATGATGTCTTACAGTTCTCCGCGTTTTGGCGCAAGCTCTGGGGATCAGTCCGCCTTCAGGATACAGGGGGACCCTTACGGGCGATCGAGAATGACAAGCACTTCCATGTGCCAGGTGCCGGGGAACATGTCGAAGAGGGTCAGGGAGGAGATGCTCCAGCCTGCTGCAAGGAGCGGCTTTGCGTCGCGGATGGTGTTGACGACGTCGCAGGAGACCCAGGCCAGGCGTTCAAGCCCAGGCATGCCCAAAAGGGTGCTGCCGATGCCCTTGGCTCCGGTGCGGGGCGGATCCAGGATGGCGGCGCGGGGGGCAAAGTCGCTGATCATTTTCCAGGCCGCCGGCTTTGCCAGGTTGGCGTCACGGAAAGTAACCGACTTCAGGGCCAGGTCATTGGCGTTGCGCATGCCGGTTTCCACCGCCGGGGCCGAGCCTTCCACGGCCAGCACGGTTTTGCCCAGGCTGGCCAGGGGCAGGGCGAAATTTCCTGCCCCCGAGAAGAGGTCGGCGATGCGCTCGAAGCCTTCCAGGGCGTCCACGGTGCTGCGCACCAGCTGCTGGTTCAGCGCCCAGTTGGCCTGGAAAAAAGTATTCGGCGGCAGCTGCAGGGTCAGGCCGAAATCGGGAAAGGAGAAGGGCAGCAGCACGCTGTCCCGCTCCGTGGCGGCATGCCCCGTGTCCGGGCTGGCCGCGATGGTGAAGCGGCCGTCGGGCAGGCCCTTTGCCAGGGCGGGCATGGCCTCTGCCAGTGGCTCGGCCAAAAGATGGCAGTCGGTCAGGGGGATAAGGTCGTTGCTGCCGTGGCCCATGGCGTGGGGACGGCCTGCGCGGACATGGATCTGGCCACGCTGGCGGTAGCGCCAGCCCTGGGGGCTGGGCACGACCCTGAGCTCGGGAATCCGCAGGCCATGATTCCGGCCAAGAGCGCGGGGCAGGGCGTCACGCAGGATGTCCGCCTTGAGCCTGGTGCCCGTTTCCGGGGCGACCATGCCGAAGCGCGAGCCCCCGCAGTTCGCTGCGTGAGGACAGGGATGAACGCCGCGCAGCGGCGATGGGGCCAGGATCTGCACGGCCTCGGCCTGCAGGAAATCCTTGGCAGCTTTGGTCACGCGCACGCTCACGACCTCTTCCGGCAGCACGCCGGGTTCGATCATGACCACCTGCCCGGAGTCCAGACGGGCCAGACCGCGTCCGCGC
>JAWLHW010000050.1:0-14076 GCA_041690155.1 Desulfomicrobium sp.
CCCTTGAGCTTGCGCTCCAGAGGGACGGTCACGAGCTTTTCCATGTCCTCCGGCGCAACACCCTCGTAATCAGTAGTGACAAAGATGTAGGGAATCTGGATGTCGGGCGCGGCCTCGCGCGGGAGCTTGGCGTAACTGTACAGCCCCGCCACGATGATCAGCAGCAGGCAGACCATGACCAGCGGCTGGCGGCGCTGCGCGGTTTCGTTGACGATCATCGCACGTTCACCTTTGTCCCGTCCTCGACCTCGGCGTGCCCGGCCACGATGAGCCTGTCACCGGCGGCCAGGCCTTCAAGCACCTGCACGCGGTCGCCCTCGATGATGCCGAGTTGCACGGTGCGCGCCTGGGCCACCCCGTCCTGCTCCACGAAAACGACCCGCTCCCCGCCCTTGTCCTGCACGGTGAACAGCGGCGCGGTCACGGCGCCCTCAATCAGACGGCGCAAAAATGCACCCCGCGCGATCATGCCGGGGCGGATCTTGCCTTCGGCATTATCCACCACCACGCGAACCTGAAAGGTGCGGGTCGCGGGGTCGGCCTTCCAGGCCACGAAATCAATTTCCCCTGTCCATTGCCCCTCGGGATAGGTGTCGACAAGCACCGTGACCTTCTGCCCTTCGGCCAGGAAACGCACGTCGCCTTCAGGCACGGAAAAATTGATGCGCATGGTGGCCACATTGACGATATCCGCCACAGGTCCGCCCTCGGCCACGAATTCTCCGGGATCGACATGGACCTTGTTGACCACGCCATCAAGGGTGGACGACACCGTGCCGTGGTCATACTCGACCTCGGCCTCGCGCAGCCGCGTCCTGGCCGAGGTCAGCTCATTCTGGGCCTGCTCCAACTCTTCCCGGGCAAGGACGCCCTGCGTGTGAAGCTCGGTTCTGCGCCGCAGCTGATCTTCGGCCAGCCGCACGTTCGCCCGCGCACGGTCGCGGGCGGCGCCAAGGGCCGAGAGGTCGATGCGGGCGACAGGATCTCCCGTGCGCACGGTACTGCCTTCGGTCACGCCGACCCACTCCACGACGCCGCCGCGCTGAGAGGCCAGACGCACGTCATGCAGGGCCTCGGTTTCCCCGGGCAGGACCAGGATGTCACGCATGGTGACGGCCCTGACCTCCTCGGCCAGGACGTTGACCACGTAAGCCGGCCTTGTAGGGGCCGACGCGTTGGAAGCCGGAGAATCCGCAGGGCCATTGGAGCACCCGACAAAAAAAACGCCCAGACAAAGGACAAGACGCAAAAACATATTTTTACCCTGAGCCATATTCATTAAATATATTCCTTAAACCGCCCACGATCCTGAATAATAACACCGAGAAAAGCCGTCATCCCCTTGAAGATGGGGGGTCATGACTTTTTAACTATCTGAAAAGAATGGATTCCCACCTTCGTGGGAATGACGCTCAGGTTCTTTCCCAATTTTTTGCAGTGGCCGCCCTCCCCCCACGGTCCTGGAGGTAAGGGGCTGGAAAGGTCCGAGTGCAAGGCGCAAGGCCAAAATGCAAACCGAAGTGTAGCCTTCTACATGAGGCTTGCATTTTGGCCGCAGCAACGCAGCAATCGGGCCTTTCCAGCCCCTTACCGGCCGTAGAGGTCTTCGAAGCGGACGATATCATCTTCACCGAGGTAGCTTCCAACCTGCACTTCAATCAGCTCCAGCGGAATCTTGCCCGGGTTGGCCAGGCGGTGCACCGCGCCAAGGGGCAGATACACGGATTCATTTTCGCGCAGCAGGATATCCTCGCTGTCCCGTGTCACCACAGCTGTGCCCTGGACTACGACCCAGTGCTCGGCGCGGTGGAAATGCTTCTGCAATGACAGCACCTGTCCCGGCGTGACCACGATGCGCTTGACCTGGTAGCGTGCGCCGTCGCCGATGGACTCGTAGTGCCCCCAGGGCCGGAAGACCTTTTTGTGGGACACGGCCTCGATGCGGTTCTCGGCTTTAAGTTTGTCGACGATCTTCTTGACTTCCTGCACCCGGTCGCGCGGGGAGATCAGCACTGCGTCGGAGGTCTCGACCACGATGTGGTTCTCGAGCCCCACGGCGGCCAGAAGGCGCGTCTCGGCGTGCAGATAGGAATTGTGCACGTCGCAGAGGACCACGTCTCCCCTGGTCACGTTGCCGCTCTCGTCCTTGCCTCCGGCCTGCCACAGGGCGTCCCAGGAGCCGAGGTCGTTCCAGCCGCAGGACAGGGGGACCATCACACCCCGCTCCGTCTGCTCCATGACCGCGTAGTCAACGGAGTCCTCGGGACAGGCGGCAAAGGCCTCCCGGTCCAGCCGCAGAAAGTCGAGATCCTGCGCGGCCAGCTCCAGAGCCTTGCGGCAGGACTCCACTATGGCCGGGGCGAAGCGCTCCAGTTCGGTCAATACGGCCTGCGCCCTGAACACGAACATGCCGGAGTTCCAGAAATACTGCCCGGAGGCGACATAGCTTTCGGCCGTCGGCAGATCGGGCTTTTCCACGAATCGCTCAATGGCGCGGGCCGCCGAGTCCGCAAGCGCCGGTCCCTGGAGGATATAGCCGTATCCGGTCTCGGGGGCCGACGGGACGATGCCGAAGGTGACCAGATGATCTGCGGCGGCATGCACGACGGCTTGACGTACGGCGGCGTGAAACTGTGCCGGGTCTCCGATGAGATGGTCCGCGGGCAGCACGAGGAGCACTGCCTCGGGGTCGGCCACCAGAGCCTGCAGGGCGGCGATGGCAACGGCCGGGGCGGTATTCCTGCCGACGGGCTCGAGAATGATCGCGGCCGGAGACACGCCCATGGCCCGCATCTGCTCGGCGATGATGAAGCGGTGCTCTTCGTTGCAGATGATGATGGGGTCTGCGACCTCATCCAGGCCTTGCAAACGCAGGAGGGTGTTCTGGACCAGGGTTCGCTCGTCGATGAGCGGCAGCAGCTGCTTGGGGTACAGTTTTCGCGAAAGAGGCCACAACCTGGTGCCGGAGCCTCCGGCAAGAATGACTGGAATGATCATGTTTTGCTCCAAAAAGAAGAAATACGGGCATGCTCGCCAAAACCTGGCTTATGTACCTTGGATGATGACAAAATCAAATGGCAATTTCGCAACCCCGGGCATGCAGGACGGGCCGTGCGCTTCCCGTCGGTTCCTGTCCGACCCGCTCCGGCAGGGGGGTCTGGATTTGTGAATGTCTTTCCCGTACAGGGAGGTTTAACGCCAACCGCGGCACAAAAAGAGGCAGGATAATGACCAGACAAGTGATCGATATCTTTCCTGATGAACTGGAAGAATTCAAGAGCAAGACCAGGGAACGCGACTACCTTCTGATTGACGTCCGCCAGCCTGGAGAATTTGCAGAGGTCCATATTCCCGGCGCCCAGCTCATCCCGCTGCCGGAAATCGAAAACCGCATTGCGGAGCTGGACGGGGAAAAAAATCTGGTCCTGTATTGCCGCACAGGAGGCAGATCCGCCGTCGCCGCCGCCCTGATCAAGGACGCAGGCCCCCGGCAGGGTGCGCTCTACAATCTGGTCGGCGGAATTGCCGGCTGGGAAGGCAAGGGACTCAAAGACATCCCGCATCTGGAGCTCTTTCCCCGGGACATGGCGCTGAACCAGACCCTCTACCGGGCCATGAACATGGAAAAAGGGGCCTGGCTTTTCTACAATGAACTCGCACAGGAGTACAAGGGCTCGGAACTTGGCGACATGATCAATGATATTGGCGGCATGGAAGAGGTACATGCCCGCGCCATCTTCACATACTGGAAGAAAAACAATCCGACGCCCATCACCGACAGCTTCGATGAAACGTTCGAGCGCCTGGACGGCCGGATCATGGAAGGCGGCAAGCCCATTTCAGCCTGGATGGCCCGTCTGGGCAAGGACCCCGAGGACCGCATGCTGCGGCTCCTGGAGCTGGCCTGCGAGATCGAGTACTATGCCTACGATCTTTACCGGGGCCTGGCCAAACGTGACCGCGACACCGAAGCGGTCCAGACCTACCTGCTGCTGGCCGAGCAGGAAAAAGCCCACATCCGGGTCATTACCAAGGCGCTGGACCGGTTCTTTGGTGATTAAGGTTTTTTTGAGACAGACGCCGGACTACACCCATGCCGCAAGCATGATCCCGAATCTGCTCGACAGCGTGCTCCCGGACATTTCCGGCTTGCGGCTGCTCATCAAACCCAACTTCGTGGCTCTGCGGAGCGCGCATCTGTGCTGCACCCATCCTGCCGTCATTGCTGCGGCCGCAAGGCACTGCGTCGAACGCGGGGCGCATGTCACCGTGGGGGATTCCCCGGCCTTCGGCACGGCCCAGGGCATCGCCAAGGCCATCGGACTGCCCGAACTGCTGCTCCCTCTTGGAGTTGAGGTCGTCACTCTGGCCCGCGGGGTCTGCGTCAAAAGCGGACACGTGCCGGTCCGGGTATCAACCATCGCGCTGGGCGCGGACCTGATCGTAAATCTTCCCAAATTCAAGGCCCATTCGCAGATGCGCTTCAGCGGCGCGGTGAAAAATCTGTTTGGATGCGTAACCGGGGTGCGCAAGGCCTGGCTGCACGCCCTGCACGGCGACAAAAAGAACCGCTTCGTTGCCATGATCTGCGGACTCATGCAGGTGCTGCCGCCCACGGTCAGTCTTATGGATGGGGTGGAGGCCATGCATCGCACCGGACCCATAGCAGGCGAGGCCTATCCGCTGGGATTCATGGGAGCAAGCGTCAATCCCGTGGCCCTCGATACGGCGGCGGGCATGGTTTTGGGCGCGCGGCCCGAATTTATCCCCATCTGGGACTATTGCCTGCGCCAGAGACTGCCCGGAGCCGATGCAGCAGCCCTGGACTTTCCCCAGCACAGGCCCGAGGATTTCGACGCCACGGACTTCATCCTCCCGGCGTCCCTCAAGCCGGAGTCGTTTCGGCCGGACATCCTCCTTCAAAGCCTCATCAAACGCATGTGGCTGGCACGATTCAAGCGCTGACCGAGACCCAGGGTTCAATTCAATACTACAGGACGTTAACACCGGATTTCTCACATGCTCATGCAACGCTGGAAATGGATCATCACCGGAGGGGTACAGGGCGTGGGCTTTCGGCCCTTCGTCTACAAGGCGGCCCTGCACGCACAGGTCACGGGGCAGGTTCTGAACACCCCCGAAGGTGTGCTCATCGAGGTCCAGGGCACGCCGGAACAGCTCGGCCTCTTCGAAGACACCTTCTCCGCCACCATCCCGCCCCTGGCCCGTATCGTGACCTGGGACCGGGAAGTGACGCAGCCCCTGCCAGGTGACAATGCCTTCAGAATCCTGAAAAGCACGGGCGGGCACGGGCATCAGGTGCTCATCAGCCCCGACGTGGCCACCTGCGACGACTGCATCGCGGACATGCGCGACCCGGAAGACCGCAGATACCGCTACGCATTCACCAACTGCACCAATTGCGGCCCGCGCTACACCATCACCCGCGCCATCCCCTACGACCGCGCCTGCACCTCCATGAGCTGTTTTCCGCTCTGCCCGGACTGCCTGGAGGAATACGAAAACCCGCTGGACCGGCGCTTCCATGCCCAGCCCAACGCCTGCCCTGTGTGCGGGCCAAAATTGTGGCTGACTGACAGAACCGGTCAGACGATGAGCGAAAACGATGACGCCATCCGCAGCACAGCCAGGCTGCTTATGGATGGCGGCCTGGTGGCCATGAAGGGGCTCGGAGGCTTCCACCTCGTCTGCAACGCCCGCGACCAGGAGGCGGTGCAAAAACTGCGGGACCGCAAAAACAGGCAGGACAAACCGCTGGCCATCATGGTCCGCGACCTGGACGCAGCCCGGACCTTCTGCATCCTGAGCGAGGCCGAAGAAGAGCTGCTGATCAGCAGACAGAGACCCATCGTGCTCGCCAAGGCCCGCCAGGATTCGGGCCTCGCGCCGGGACTTTCCCCGGACACCGCTTTTCTGGGCCTTATGCTGCCCTACACGCCCCTGCATCATGTGCTTTTCGATGAACTGGGACGCTCCGAAATTCTTCCCTCGGCCCTGGTCATGACCTCGGGAAACCTCAGCTCAGACCCCATTTGTCTCGGCAATCGCGAAGCCCTGCGCCGCCTGGGAAGCATCGCCGACCATTTCCTGCTGCACAACCGCGACATCCTGATCCGCTGCGACGATTCCGTGCTGCGGGTGGTGGACGAAAAACCCCAGTTCATCCGCAGGGCGCGAGGCTACACCCCCGCCCCCATAGACCTGGCCCAGGACGGACCCGTTGTGCTTGGCGTCGGTCCCCTGCTCAAGAACACCCTTTGCCTGACCAAGGGGCGGCAAGCCTTTGTCTCGCAGCATATCGGCGACCTGGAGCACCTTGAAGCCTACGGCTTTTTCCGCGAAATCTGTGCCCACCTGCAGGACATCCTGCAAGTTGAACCCAAGGCCGTGGTCCATGACCTGCACCCGGATTTTTTGAGCACCGGCTTTGCCCGGGAGTCCGGGCTGCCCAGCCTGCCGTTGCAGCATCATTTTGCGCATATCCATGCGGTCCTGGCTGAAAACAAATATATCGGGACGGCCATCGGCCTGGCTCTGGACGGCGTGGGACTGGGCGACGACGGGACCCTGTGGGGCGGCGAGGCTCTGCTGGTCGATACGGTAAAACTCGAGCACAGGCGTCTGGCGCGCTTTTCACAGGTCATGCTGCCCGGCGCTGACATGGCCACGCGCGAACCCTGGCGGCTGGCGCGGGCCAACCTGCATGCCCTTGGCATCCACGCCCCGGGCGACAAACCCTGGCCCTGGCTCCGCGAATACGCTGCCGCCGACAAGATCGTCGGGCAGGCGCTGGAGCGCCGCATCAATTCGCCCATCTCTTCCAGCTGCGGACGACTTTTCGATGCAGTGTCGGCCATGCTCGGCCTGTGTGAACGCATCTCTTATGAAGGTCAGGCGGCGATCCGGCTGGAAGCTATACAAGACAAGGACGAAAAAGGTGTTTATACGTGTCCCGTAATTGAATATGACGGGATTGTGGAACTTGATACCTTGGAACTTTTCGCGCAGGTTCATGCGCAGTGGCGCGACGGCGAATCACCGGCAAAAATCAGCAGGCGCTTTCATCTGGGTCTCATTGACGGCCTGACCAGACTCTGTGTCCTGCTGGCCGAAAAGTGTTCCTGCCGCACGGTGGCTTTAAGCGGAGGAGTCATGCAGAATCTGACCCTGGCCGCCGGGATGCCCCGGGCCCTGACCACACAGGGGCTGACCGTGCTGACCCACCGGGAACTGCCGCCCAATGACGCCTGCATCTCTCTTGGCCAGGCCGCCTACGGCCAACTGGTCCTGCAACCCTAACAGGAGTGCATTCCGTGGAAATACTCACCCGCACAAAATCAATCCTGGGCATCCTGTGGAAGGTCTTGAGCACCACCAGAGTCATCGTGGCCAACATCTTCTTCCTGCTGGTGGTCTTCTTTCTCTTCGGGGTCTTTTTCTCCGACACGGAAGAGTCTTTGCGGCAGAACTCGGTCCTGGTCGTCAACCCGGCCGGAACCCTGGTCGAGCAGCGCAGTGCTCCGGAACCGGCCGAGGCCCTGCTCAAGAAACTGGGCCGGGAACCTGCCAAGGCCGATGAGACCAAAACCCAGGACATCATCGATGCCATCCGCAGAGCCGCCACGGATTCCAAGATCCTGGCCTTGGTCATCGACCCCCGGGACCTCAGCGGCTGCGACACGACCAAACTTCTCGACATCGGCAAGGCCATCCTCGATTTCAAGGAAACGGGAAAACCCGTGCTGGCCCACTCCATGGTCTACACCCAGGGACAGTATCTGCTGGCGTCCTATGCGGACACGGTCTCCGTAAATCCGCTGGGCGGAGTGCTGATCACGGGATTTGGCATGTACCAGGCCTATTTCAAGAACCTGCTGGACAAGACCCACATCAATTTTCACGTTTTTCGCGTCGGCGATTACAAGACCGCCGTGGAACCTTTCGTGCGCGAATCCATGTCCGAAGAAGCAAAAGAGGCCGGACGGGAATGGCTGAGCGGACTCTGGCAGGCCTATCTTGACGAAGCCTCCAAGAACCGCGGCGTCTCCCCTTCCGACATCATGTCCTACGTGGAGAACATCGACACCAGACTCGCCGCGGTGGGCGGCAATGCCGCACGGCTGGCCATGACTGCAAAGCTGGTTGACGAAATCAAGACCTCCACCCAGTTCGACCAACTGCTGGCCGGCAAGACCGGAAAGAGAGTCGAAGACCTGCACCGGGTCGATTTTCAGAACTATCTGGCCATGGCGCCCACCGAACAGCCTGCCGGCAAGGAAGTCATCGGCATCATCAGGGCCCGGGGTGCCATCCTGCCCGGCAAGCAACCGGAAGACAGGATCGGCAGCGAATCCATCGCCCAACTTTTCCAGAAGGCGCGGCAGGATCCGACGGTCCTGGCCGTAGTGCTGCGTCTGGACAGCCCCGGCGGAAGCGCGGCCGCGTCCGAGGAAATTCATCACGAGATCGCCCGCACCCAGGAAGCCGGCAAGCCCGTAGTGGTCTCCATGGGCAGCGTGGCCGCCTCGGGAGCGTACTGGATAGCGGCCGGGGCCAATCGCATCGTAGCCGCTCCGACCACCCTGACCGGCTCCATCGGCATTTTCGCGGCCTTCCCCACTTTTGAAGACACGGCCATGAATCTGGGCATCACCACCGATGGTATCGGCACGACCCCTCTTGCCGATCTTGGCAACCCCCTGCGGCCCCTGTCCGCCCAAAGCGAGAGGGCCATCGGGCATTTGCTGCGTTTCGGCTACGATCTCTTCATAGAACGCGTGGCAAACGGCCGCAGAATGCCTGCGGCCGAAGTCGAAAATTCGGCTCAGGGCAGGGTTTTTCTGGGCCAGGAGGCTCTCCGCCGCAGATTGGTCGACCAGCTTGGCGATCTGGACGACGCCTTGAAGACCGCTGCCAGCCTGGCTGGACTGACCGTGGTCAACAGCAAGGAGTTGCGCCGCGACCCATCACCCCACGAAAAAATACTGCGGACCTTCCTTTCGACGGCCCAGCAGGCCTTTTTCACGCAACAATCCCCGGCCATCTCCAAAGTGCTGAACATGGTCGAAACCCAGGCCCGTATTTTTGACAGCTTCGCCGATCCGAACCACATCTATGCCCGCAGCCTGGAGTGCGAGGGGTCTCTCTTCTGATTCAATTCCCCGCCCGGCGCCAGTCGCCGGGCGGGCCCCATCTTTTTGCACCTTGCCAACCCATCGCCTTGTGATTAAAAAATAGGTTTTGCCTGACAGCGAACCCTCTTTTTACGTCCTGTCTCAAACCCGAGCGGCCGTCCGACGGCCCTTACATATGGAACCAACATGCCTCAAAAAGGACCACATATCTCCCTTGCTCCCGAACGTCTGGTCAAACGCGTTCTGGGACTCCCGCTTGAAGAATTCCAGACCTGGCCCGAATATCTGCAGCAACTGGCCCTGGATCTGGCGGAAGAGCTGTTCATCATCCGCTACAACCCCTTCATCCCGGCCAAGGATGTACGCCAGAGCGTAAACGCCCGCCTGCAGGCCGAGCGCGCGGCCCTGTCCCCCGAGTACTACCGCGAGCTGTCCGGCTGCCTGGAGCGTTTCTGGCAAAGCTATGAAGCCGACCAGAAATTCAAGGCCACGCTGATTTCGCGACTGTCCTCCATCATGAACAAGGAGCAGGTCGTCTCGACCTCGAACAACCTCATCGAGTGCTCCACCGACGCCACCGACCTGCGCATGGAATTGCCGGCTCTGGTCGTCTTTCCGGAAAACACCTCCCAGATTCAGGGCATCATCCGTCTCGCCAACGAGATGGGCTTTCCCATCGTGCCCCGCGGCGGCGGTTCCGGCCTGACCGGCGGCGCCGTGCCCGCCAAGCCGCGCAGCGTGATCTTAAGCCTGAGCCGCTTCAAGGAAATCCTCGACATCGACGTGGAGGCCAGGACCATCACCGTGCAATCCGGGGTAATCACCCTGACCGCCATTCAGGCGGCTGCGGCCAAGGGGCTGCTCCTGACCGTTGACCCGGCCTCCAAGGCGGCCTCGTCCATCGGCGGCAACGTCTCGGAGAACGCAGGCGGCCCATTCGCTTTCGAATACGGCACCACCCTCGACAACATCCTGTCCTACAAGATGGTGCTGCCCACGGGAGACGTGATCCAGATCAACCGCGTAAACCATCCCCGGCACAAGATCATGCCGGAAGACACTGCGGTATTTGAGGTCCTGGACGAATTCGGCAACAGCCGCGAAGTCATCACCCTGCAGGGCGACGAGATCCGGGGCACGGCCCTGGGCAAGGACGTGACCAACAAATTTCTGGGCGGCCTGCCCGGTGTGCAGAAGGAGGGTGTTGACGGCATCATCACCGAGGCAACCTTCACCCTCTACCCCGTCCTGCCTCACTCGCGAGTCATGTGTCTGGAATTTTACGGAAATTCCATGCGCAACGCCATGTACATCATAAAAGACATCGTGGCTCTGCGCGACGAAATCCGCACTCAGGGCGATCTGGTCAAGCTCTCGGCCCTGGAGGAGTTCGGGATCAAGTATGTCCAGGCCATCGAGTATTCAAAGAAATCACAGAAATTCGACGGCATCCCCATTTCCGTGCTGATCATCCAGCTCGACTCCGCCGACGAGGAAGCCATTTTCGAAGCGGTCAGGCGCATCATGGACATCTGCGCGACCTATGACAACGTCGACAGCTTCGTGGCCGCCGACGCCCAAGAGGCGGAGGTGTTCTGGCACGATCGCCATCAGCTCTCCGCCATCTCCAAGCGCACCAGCGGATTCAAGCTCAACGAGGACATCGTCATCCCCCTTGAGGTCATCCCGGATTTCGCGGACTTTCTGGAGGAACAGAACCTCTATTACCTGGCCATTGCCTACCGCGATGCCCTGCATCAGGTGCAGCTTCTGCAGGGCATAGAGGTCGACGACGAATTCATCCGCATGGAGATGGACGTGGCTTCGTCCATCATCAAGGGCAAGACCACCAAGGAGGATCTGCCCGAACAGGAACTGGAACTGCAGACATCCTTCTTCTTCCAGCATTTGAAATCCAAGTATTCAAAGCTGCATGAGGAACTGACCAAGATCTTCGAGAACATGCAGAGCACCCGCGTGGTCATCGCCAACCACATGCACGCCGGTGACGGCAACTGTCACGTCAACCTGCCGGTCAACTCCAACGACCCGCGCATGCTGAGCCTGGCCGAAGAGGCAGTGGAAAAGATCTTTCACAGGGTGCTCCAGCTCAAAGGCCAGGTCTCCGGAGAGCACGGCATCGGCATCACCAAGATCGGCTTTCTGGCCGAAGAGAAGATCGCGGCCCTGCGCACCTACAAGAAGAAGGTCGACCCCAACAACATCTTCAATCCGGGCAAGCTGACCCAGCGCGACCTGGTCGTTGTGCCCTACACCTTTTCCTTCAACCGGCTCATAAAAGACATCAACAAGACGGCGCTCCCCGGCAAGGAAAGCCTGATCAACCTGCTCCTTAACGTGCAGACCTGCACCCGCTGCGGCAAATGCAAGCAGGTCTGCCCCATGTACCTGCCCCAGAAGGGCCTGCTTTTCCACCCGCGCAACAAGAACATCACCCTCGGCGCGCTGGTGGAGGCCATCTACTACTCGCAATTGCAGAACGGCGAGCCCGAAACCAGGCTACTGGGCGAACTGCGCAAGATCCTGGAGCACTGCACTGCCTGCGGCAAATGCTACGCCATCTGCCCGGTCAAGATCCGCACCCAGGACGTGACCCTGCAGATGCGCGCCTATCTGGAAGAAAAAGGCGCGGGCGGGCATCCGTTCAAGAACCGGGTCCTGAACCTCTTGAGCCAGGACCCCCAGACCAGCCTGCCCAGGATGGCCAAGATCGCCGGCATTGGGCAGGAGATGGGCAACCACGCAGTAAACCTGCTGCCCGCCAAATGGCGCGCGCGTCTGGATAGCCCGCTCTTGCGCGGCAAGGGCCCGAGCACGCAGTTCAAGAATCTCAAAGAAGACCTGAACCTGGCCAAAGGCAACATCATCACCGCCGAGAATATCGGCAGCAAACGCGCGGTGATCTATTTCCCGGGCTGCGGCGCGGGCCTCTTTTATCGCTCCATCGGCATGGCTTCGGTGCGTCTGCTGCTGGACGCGGGGGTAAGCGTAATTCTGCCGCCGGACCATCTCTGCTGCGGCTACCCGCTCCTGGCATCGGGCTGCAAGGACCAGTTCGAACGCACCGGCGCGAACAACCAGAAGGTCATGGAAGGGCTGATCCGCCAGGCCGAAGCGGCGGGGTTCGTCATCAAGGCGGTGCTGACCTCCTGCGGCACCTGCCGTGAAGGCGTCCGAAACTATCGGCTCAAATCCCTGGAAACACGGCAGGTGGAATTTCAGGATGTGGTCCAGTTCATTATCCAGCAAGGCAAGGGCGGATTCGGGCAGGGGCCGGAGCAGCTGCTCTACCATGCGGCCTGCCACCACGAATGGACCGGTGTCGCGCCGCTCAAGGCCGGTGAAATCTATGCCTCCGAACTGGGCAAGATGGTCGGCTCGGAAGTGGCCATCTCGCCATTCTGCTGCGGCGAATCGGGACTGGGCGCGCTGACCTCGCCCAAGATCTACAACCGCCTGCGCTTGCGAAAAAAGGAGCAGCTCACCGCCGATCTGGCCGGATACCCCGCCGAGAGCCCGGTGATCGTCGGCTGTCCGTCCTGCAAGATCGGCATCAGCCGCTCACTGCTGGAGATGGGCGTAAAGCGCGAGGTCATGCATACTCTCGAATTCCTGGCCCAGCTCAGGCATGGCGACATGTGGCGCAAGAATTTCCACAAGCAACTGGCCAAGGCCTCCGTACAGAACGGAGTGCAGACGATTGCGCAGCTTCCATGAAGATATTAGGCATTGATTACGGACAAAAAAGAATCGGTTTGGCCATGGCGCGGTGCAGCATGGCCTTTCCTTTCAAGACCCTGGACAAAAGCACCCGCGACAAACTCTTCGCCGATCTCATGCGCATCATCGAAAGCGAAGGCGTGGAAGCCATTGTCCTGGGTCTGCCCCTTGACATGAACGGTGATGAGACCCTGACCACCCGGCAGGTTCTGAACTTCCGTGACAGCCTGGCCAGGCGAACGGAGCTTCCCATCCACCTGGTCAACGAGGCCCTGACCTCCTTTGACGCCCGGCAGCGCCTGCGCGAGGCCGGTGTGCCCGAACGAAAACACAAGGAAATGCTCGATCAGATGGCCGCGGTCTGCATTCTGGAAACGTACCTGGAAAATTCATGAAACTCTGGCTGAAGATCTTCCTGGCAGGACTTGTGCTCATGGCGTTGGCAGCTGCGGCGACACTGTTTACAGCCCGGCAATTAATCGAGACCCCTCTGGACCCTGCCTCCAATAGCACGGTGATTTTCAATGTCGAACCGGGTGAGAACCTGTTCACGGTATCCTCACGGCTGGAAAGCGAGGGCCTGGTCCGCTGGGGCGAGGCTTTCCGAACCTACGGGCGCTTGCGCAAGGCCACCTTGCAGGCCGGAGAGTTTGAGCTCTCCGCGAGCATGTCGCCACGGCAGATACTTGAAGTCCTGGCCTCCGGCCGGCCCATTCTCTACCGCCTGCACTTCCCCGAAGGGCTGACCATGCGCGAAGTGGCAATGGCCGTGAACGCCACCGGACTGACCACGGCCGAAAAATTTCTAGCGGCCTGCCGAGACCGCGACTTTCTTTTGTCACAGGGAATAAATGCCACCAACGCTGAGGGCTATCTCTTCCCCGAGACCTATTTTTTTCCGCGCATACCGGATCAGAATCCCTACCCGATCCTGAAATCCCTGCTGGAGCACTTCAAGGCCACCGTTGCGGATCTGCCCCAATCACGAGACCCCGAAGAGCTGCACCGCATGGTCATCCTGGCCTCGCTGGTGGAGAAAGAGACGGCCGTGCCCTCCGAGCGCGGCACCGTGGCCGGAGTTTATGCCAACCGCATGCGGGTCGGCATGCTGCTGCAATGCGACCCAACCATCATCTATGGCCTGGGCGAAAATTTCGACGGCAATCTGCGCCGCTCGCAC
>JAWLHW010000051.1:0-13767 GCA_041690155.1 Desulfomicrobium sp.
ACATGGATCCCCGCCTTCGCGGGGATGACGTTTTTTTTGCAACGACCTCATAAAAAAGGGCTTCGGCACCCACGCCAAAGCCCTTTTTCTCGATCAAATCATCGCGGACATCCGCCTGCTCAAAGGCCGTGCAAGGCCTCTGCGGCCAACTCCCGCACCCGCACCGCCTCTTCGTCCTTGCCGTACTTGATGCAGCCCTGGGCATAGAGCCGGACCCGCTCCCGCAGCGCTGCCGCGACCATGGCCCGCTGCTCGCCATCAAGCTCCATGCTCCGCAGCAGATCGATCATGGCGTAGACACGGTACAGATCAAGGCCGATGATGCGCCTTGAGAGCTGGTCCGCATGTCCGCCGGTCTTGACCGTCAGGGCCTCGGGCACAAGGCCCACCGGATGGCGCGCCCCGACGCGCAGCCACAGGCTGTAGTCCTCGCAGGCGGGCAGGCGCTCGTCAAAAGGTCCAAGCTCCCGCCACAGCTCGCGGGTGAACATGACGCACGACGGGCTGATCAGGCAGAGTTCAAGGGAGCGCTCCAGAAACCATCCGGCGGGCTTGGCGTGCTTGAAGCGCGGATTGACCCGTTGCCCGTTCCTGATCCAGATTTCGTCCGTCTGGCAGATCGCAAACCCGCTCTCGGCCATGAAGCGGACCTGCTTTTCGAGCTTGTCCGGCATCCAGTAGTCGTCGGAATCCAAAAGGGCGACGTATCCGCCGCCGCTGGCCGCGATGCCGAGGTTGCGGGCAGAGCTGACCCCTTTATTTTCCTGATGCATTCCCGTAAGCCGGGGATCGTCGAATTCGGCCAGCACCGAAGCCGTGGCATCGGTGGAGCCGTCGTCGACAACAAAAAGCTCAAGATCGGTCCAGGTCTGCCCCAGCACGGAGGCAATGGCCCGGCCCAGAACGTCCGCCCTGTTGTGGGTGGGGATAATCACGGAAACACATGTCATGAGAAGCATCCAGGTCGTCAATGTCCGCTGGTTCAACGCCACCGCCTGGTACGGGATGTACCTGAGCCGCCTCCTGCTCGAGGACGGCCATGACGTGCTGGTCCTGGGCCTGCCCGGCACCCTGTCCGCCCGCAAGGGGGAGGAGTGGGGGCTGCCCATGCGGCTTCTGGACCTGAACACGGCCACGCCCTGGGGCATAGCCGCGCTGTACGGCAAACTCAAGCGGCTGGTGACAGAGTTCAAACCCGATGTGGTCAACTGCCACCGGGGCGAAAGCTACCTGCTGTGGGGGCTGCTCAAAAAGGAGATGGGCGGTTTCAGGCTGGTCCGCACCCGCGGCGATCAGCGGCTGCCGAAGGCCAACCTCGTCAACCGCTGGCTGCACAATGACGTCAGCGATGCGGTCATCACCACCAACTCGCCCATGACCCGTCATTTCCAGGACGTCTTCAAGGTGCCGCAGGGCAAGCTGCACCAGATTCTCGGCGGGGTGGACACCAGCGTCTTTTACCCGGACCCGGCCGCCCGCGCCCGCATCCGGGCCGAGCTGGGGTATGGGGACAATGACTTTGTCGTCGGCCTGCTCGGCCGCTTCGACCGGGTCAAGGGCCAGCACGAGCTGATCCAGGCCGTGGCCAGGCTGCACGGGCAGGGCATGACAAACATCCGCCTCCTGCTGCTCGGCTTTGATTCGGCCACCCCGGAATCCACCGTGCGCGACTGGATCGCTGAGCATGGCATCGGTCCCATCACCACCATCACGGGCAAGCGCCCCGATATCGCCGCCTGTCTGAACGCCCTGGATCTCGGTGTGGTCGCCTCGCTGTGGTCCGAGACCATCGCCCGGGCGGCCCTTGAGATCATGGCGACAGGCGTGCCGCTGGTCAGCACCGATGTGGGGGTCATGCCCGACCTGCTGAACTCGCAGGCCCTGTTCGGGGCCGGGGACGGGGACGCTTTGGCCAGCCGCATCCGCATGGTGATGACAAACCCTGAGCTGGCCGAAGCCCTGCGCCATGAGCAGCAACAGCGCATGCATGACCTTTCCGGACACGATTTTCTGGCCAAGACCCTGGCCGTCTACGAGGGCATACTGTGAAGCGCGTGGCTTTGATGCTCCCCAAACTCAGCCGCTACGGCGGAGCCGAACAGTTCGGCTACCGCCTGGCAGAATATCTGGCCACGCAATGCGGCCGGGAATTCGACGTGACCTTTATCTGCGCCAAACAGGACGGCCCCGCGCCAAAAGGCGTAAAGGTGATCCGGGTCGGCCGCCCCATCCCGGGCAAACTCGGCAAGGTGCTCTGGTTCGCGCTGGCCGCAGAGGTCGCCCGGCGCAGGGGAAAATTCGACGTAAGCGTGGGGCTTGGGAACACTGTGTTCCAAGATATCGCGCGACTCTCCGGCGGGCCGACAAAACTTTTCTGGGACTACTCCATTCGCGCCTACGCCCCTGGCCGGGAACGCAACCTGAAATCTCTGGCCAGGCGGCTGTCTGCGGGCAAACAGCTCGGGCGCATCGTCGAAAACCTTTGTGTGCAGAACACTCCCATGCTGGTCGCCAACTCCGAGTTCGTACGCGACCTGACGATTAAGGCCCACCCCCATCTTGGGCCTGACAGTATCCGTCTCATCTACAACAAACCGGACCTGACCCGCTTCTCTCCGGGCGATCCAGCCGCCAAGGCGCAGCTGCGCGGGCGCTTCGGCCTCCCGGAAAATGCGGATCTCATCATCACCGCGGGCACCAATTTCCGGTTGAAAGGCGTGCACGTCCTGATCAGGGCCTTTGCCCAGCTGCCACCGTCGTTCCACCTGGCCGTGGCTGGCGGACGCGGCAACCGCGATTTGATCGGACTGGCCGAAAGCCTCGGAGCCTCGACCAGGGTCCATTTCCTGGGCCGGGTCGACGACATGCCCGCCCTGTATCAGGCCGCAGACATCTTCGTGCTGAACACCTTTTACGACGCCTGCGCCAACGCCGTGCTCGAAGCCCTGGCCTGCGGCCTGCCGACCATTTCCACGACCAGCAACGGCAGCTCCGTCTTCCTGCGCCCCGAAGCGGTAGTCGACGATCCCACCGACGACCAGGCCCTGGCTGCCCGCATCCGTGCCCTCATCCACCATGGCTCCACCGCACGCGAGGGCTATGCGCCCTTGAGCGGTCTTGAGCCCTATGCCGACCTTCTCCGGGAATTTTCATGACCAATCTTGCCACCTTCGAGCCCAGACGCATCCTTGTCTGCCAGCTACGCCAGATCGGCGACGTGCTCCTGACCACGCCGTCCATCAGGCTCATAAAGGAACGCTATCCCGAAGCGGACCTCGACGTGTTCACGGAAAAGAAATGCACGCCGGTGCTCGAAAACAATCCGCACGTGCGGAAAATCTGGGCCCTCGATAAAAAGGAGCTGCCCCACTTCCTGGCCGAACTCAGGTTCTATGCCCGCATCGCCCGTGAGAATTATGACCTGATCGTGGATTTCCAGCAGCTTCCGCGCTGCCGCTTCGTGACCCTCATGAGCCGCGCCAGGGTCCGGCTGTCCTACCCGCCGCCCTGGTACAACCGGCTGCTCTACACCCATTGGGCCAAACCCGTGCCCGCCTATTCCGGCAGCTACCGGGCCAGCATCCTCGCCCCGCTGGGCATCGCCTGGAACGGACAGCCACCGGAAATTTTCCTGACCGAAGCGGAGACCGCCTGGGCCAGGGAGTATCTGGCCGCCCGCAAGCTAACCCCCGGGGCATACATCACCCTGGACCCGACCCACCGCCGCACAACCCGCCTTTGGCCGGCCCGTCATTACGGCGCCATGATCGGCCAGGTTCATGCCGCGCGGCCCGATCTGCGCTTCCTCATCCTCTACGGCCCAGGCGAAGCGGACATGGCCCGCGAAGTACTGAACCACTGCCCTACGCCCGAGGCCTGCGTCTTCCCGGACACGGTTATCGGCCTGCGCCAGATGGCGGCGGTGCAGTCCCTGGCGCGCCTGCATGTCGGCAACTGCTCCGGACCGCGCCATTTCGCCGTGGCCGTGAACACCCCGACGCTGACGATCCTGGGGGCGACTAGCGGAGGCTGGCGCTTTCCGTCGGACGACCATCAGGACATCTTCGAAGATCTGCCCTGCCGTCCCTGCAACGAGAACACCTGCGCCAGAAAGGACCACGCCTGCCTGGAAAACCTGCCCCCGGACCGGGTCGCAGGGCGCATCCTTGAGATCCTCGGTTCAAGATAATCTTCGCCTTGAAAACAGGCGCACTCTTCCTTGTTGCCATATCTTGCGGTTTGGCCTTAAAATCAAAATCCGAAGAATTATAATGCAACCGCGCCGTCATTCACGGCGCGTCAACAAGGAGCTTTCCCATGAAAAGACTGATTTTCACAATTCTGCTCGGCTTCCTCTGTACCGGAACGGCCATGGCCAGCGGGCTGGACATCTTCCTGGAAGAACTCGACGCCGAGGCCACACGCTCGCGCAGCTCGTTCGTGAACAACCTCAGTGCCCGTTTCGGGGTTCCGACACGCGAAGTGGAGGACCTTGCGCGCATGACAAAACGGCCCGCCGACATCTTCATGATCTACGAATTGTCGCGAATGACAGGCCTCTCCAGGGAGCGGGTCAGAAACACCTACGAGAAAGGCGAAGGCAAAGGATGGGGAGCCATGGCCCAGGAAATGGGTATCAAACCCGGCTCGAAAGAATTTCATGCCCTGAAAAACGGCGAGTTCGACTCTTGGGGCTCAAGATCGAAAAAGGGCAAGGGATACGATGACGACTCGATGAATTCGGGCAAGGGAAAGGGCAAAGGATCCAACGATTCGATGGGTTCAGGCAAAGGTAAAAGTAAAGGCAAAGGATACGATGACGATCTTTTGTCCGAAGACCATCGCGGGTCAAAGGGAGAGGGGAAAGGAAAGAAGAAGTAGATCATCCCAATATGCAACGGTTTCAAGGGCGGCTTTAGTCGCCCTTTTTTGCGACCCCGCTTTATCTCAGCATATCAGATGCTCATCATGGCACCGCTCCCAGATGGCGGTGAACCACCCCTGAGAACCAAGAGAGAACGGACTCTCGCGGCTTTTCCCTTTCGACGCCACTTCCGGACAGCACGAAGGCTGTCCGGAAGCAACGCTTTTCAAATTACGTCGGGCAGCGTCAGGCCGGTCCTTTTTGCAGCAACGGCGTCACAACAGGGGAACCGGCCGGTTGTTGACCAGCAGATTTCCCTTTTCAAAGACAGCTTCCGCCTTAAGCGTCCCGCCCTCCTTGTGCAGCAGGCCCTGCGCCACCAGCGACTCGACATTTTGGGACACAATCTGACGCGCCAGATCATCTTCGGTATCGGAGGCTCCGTCATTCTCCGCCGGGATCAAGCCCTTTGCCCGGAGAAGCGGGCGCAGCACCCCGACGATCAGGGACTCGTCAACCGATATCTCCGCAGTGGCGTTTAGATTGCCCAGAAGCGCCATCGGGTTCGAATTGTTCTCTCCGGAGCCTTCCAGCGTAAGGTTCAGGGAACACTCCAAAGCGCCCATGGACGTCGGCAAGGACAGGCGGCGCATGTTGAACTTCACGCCCTCGGCCATGAGCCGTTCCGCCAGGTGCTGATTCCACTGCTCCATCTCGACCATGACATCTCGAACATCCCGGTTGGTGAAAATGGCCGCCAGATCGATGTAGCTCTCGCTGATTGTCGTGGCGTTCACGCCCCGGATTTCCATGTCGCAAACCACGGGTCCGCAGGAGTATCCGCCCGCCGTGGCATTCTGCAGATTCAACACGGTCCTGCTGGTCAGCAGACCTGCATCCATGGAAGTCTGCGCAGATGAGCGCACGCCCTCCGCCGTGAATATGCGCTGGCCGGATCTGGTGACGTTCATGGAGGACATGGTGCCTTCGGACTTTCCGACAAACACCCACGGCAGGAATTGCGCCATGTCGAAGTCCATGGAAAGGTCGGTGACGGTGATGGTGATGGAAAAATCGCTGTTGGACAACGTGTAACGGGGAAGGGTCATTTCGCCGCGCCAAGTCTGCGTTTCGGGATCATGAATCACACGGCCAGCGCAATTGCTCAAAGCCAGACCCTGCCCGTTCGCTTCGTAGGAAAATGCGGCCGTGTTCAGCGCGCATTCCATGCCACTCCCAAACCCGACGAGGAGAGAAGCGGTCAGGGCGGGCGCGTCCCCCACAACCGTGAATCCCGGTTTGGGCGAATCGCCGGGCACGGTCTCGATGGCGCTCTCGACCAAAGCCAACCCGGCGCGTATCCCGCCAAGCCTGCCTGAAAACGTGAGTGGGCCATGATAAAAGGTATGGCGCACCAGCAATCCCGGTTCCTGGTTCGTCGCATTGCCTTGAGCGGACGGCCTGGTCTTCGCGGCCCTGATCATCGTTACCGCCCTGGAGGTGAAGATCCCCGGTTCATAGGACTCGTTGCCAAGGGAAAATACGCCCCCGCCAGCCTCTTCCACTACCCGGAAATACCGCTCACGGGCCAATCCCCCAAGCATGAAGGATGCCCCGATGTACAGACAGGCAACCACCGCAAGCACACACGAAATTTTTTTCATCAGCCCTCCTGTTTCAACCGGCCGGAATGGACGGTCTGTATTCAGGAAACGACTCTTGGCACATTGCCGCCCTCGAAAACAACTCGTATTGCTGCGTATTAATTTCTCGCCTTTCTTTAATAAACTGCGCAGGAAAGTGTAAATTATTATACTTAGTCATCAATAAAAACAAGCAGAACGATGAAATACTGAGGATCCATCGGAAGGCACAAGATGAAAATCACATAAAGAATGACGCCCAGTTCACTGTCAAATGCCGGGGGTCAGATCTTGAATCTTGATTCTTCTCGACGGATTATTCTGCTCACAGTCAAATAAGGAGAATTCCAAGGGGTACCCATCTACGGCCCCCCCTGAAACCCTGCGTAGCACCATCAGCCTACTCCCAGTCTCTGAAGCCCAGTCGATTACCTGCAACATGCATATGAGCCAAAATCGAGGCAACCTTGCCGCATCTTGTCATTGCTGTTATGGTAAGCGCGTTCAAAAGCAAATTGTCAAAAAAATCAACAAATTCTCGGTACATAACGATGAAAGTACCGAGTGCTTACACCCTGTTCAATCTAAATTTCAATCGACACACCCGCCACAACTTCCATTTGGGTCAACTTTATGGTGTGTCACAAGGAAATATTCCAGGATGAAAGACATGAAACACGAAAAACACGAAGAACACCACGAACATGGGAATATGCAAGGGCATCCCGAAAACGGCCATGCCTCTCACCACGAACACATGGTCAGGGATTTTCAGCGAAGGTTCTTTGTCTCCCTTGTGTTGACGCTGCCTATCATCTGGTTGTCTCCCATGCTGCGCGGACTGATCGGGCTGGGTGAACCCGCCGTCCCCGGTCATATGCTGATTCTTTTCGTTTTTTCCACGGGTATCTTTTTCTATGGCGGTTGGCCTTTTCTGAAGGGCCTGGTCGATGAACTTTCCGAAAAAAGACCGGGAATGATGACATTGATCGCACTGGCTATCACCGTGGCTTACGGCTACTCCAGCCTCGTAGCCTTCGGCTTGCCCGGCAAGGTCTTCTTTTGGGAGCTTGCCAGCCTTATCGACATCATGCTGCTCGGCCACTGGATTGAAATGCGGTCGGTCATGAACGCATCCGGAGCGATGGAGGAGCTTGCCAAACTCATTCCCGGCGAAGCCCACAGGATCAACGAAGACGGATCGATTGAAGACATAAAGGTCAATCAACTCCAGGCCGGCGACAAAATCCGCGTCAAACCCGGAGAAAAAATCCCGGCTGACGGCCAGATCGAGGAAGGCACATCGAGCATCAACGAGGCCATGCTCACCGGAGAATCCAATCCCGTCGAAAAAGGCCCTGGAGACGAGGTTATCGGTGGCGCCGTCAATGGAGAAGGCTCGTTGACCATTCAGGTCGGCAAGACCGGCGAGAACTCGTTCATCAGCCAGGTCATGACCCTGGTGAAAGAGGCGCAGGAAAGCAAATCCAAGGCCCAGGGTGTGGCGGACAAAGCCGCTGCATGGCTTACCTACATCGCCCTCAGCGCGGGCCTTCTGACCATGCTGATCTGGCTGTTTGTCTTCGGGCGCGAGTTTGTCTTCTCATTGGAGAGGACGGTGACGGTCATGATCATAACCTGCCCCCACGCACTGGGCCTGGCCATACCGCTGGTCGTGGCCACAACCACGGCAATAGCCGCCAGAAATGGCTTTTTCATCCGCAACAGGACGCCTTTCGAAAAGGCGAGAAAACTGAAGGCTGTTCTTTTCGACAAGACGGGCACGCTGACAAAAGGCGAATTCGCCGTGAGCGACGTCGTCCTTTTTTCCCAGGAGCTTGACAGAGACAGCCTCCTGAACAAGGCCGCAGCCGTGGAAGCCCATTCAGAGCACCCCATTGCGCGCGCCGTTTCCGGGGCGGCGGGAAACCCGGAACAAGCCGATGATTTCAAGAGCATTACGGGAAAAGGTGCACAGGCGACAGTCGACGGTGTGAACGTAAAGGTCGTCAGTCGCAAGTACGTTGATGAAAAAGGGCTCGAATACGATTCCTCGGCTGTCGAAAGCATTTCCAGCCAGGGAAAAACTCTGGTTTTCGTTCTTGTGGACGACAGGCCCATGGGATGCATCGCATTGGACGATATCGTTCGCGAGGAATCCAAGGAAGCCATCTCCCAACTCCGAAGCATGGGACTGCGGGTCATGATGATAACCGGCGACAACCAGACCGTGGCGGACAGAGTCGCCAAGGAGCTTGGGATCACTGAGTACTTCGCGGAAGTGCTACCCGACAAAAAGGCGGACAAGGTCCGGGAGGTGCAGGAAAGAGGAATGATGTGCGCCATGACAGGCGATGGAGTGAATGACGCCCCCGCGCTCGCGCAGGCAGACGTCGGCATAGCCATTGGCGCCGGAACGGATATCGCCCAGGAGACTGCGGATATCGTGCTGGTCAAGTCAAATCCAATGGATGTCGTCAAGGTCATAGCCCTCTCCAGAGCTACGTACAGGAAAACCATCCAGAACCTTTTCTGGGCGACAGGCTACAACGCATTCGCCATCCCGCTGGCTGCAGGCATCCTGTACAAATGGGGCATCTTGCTCAGCCCGGCCGCAGGGGCGATACTCATGTCGCTGTCCACCATAATCGTAGCCATCAATGCCAAGATTATGAAATTGCCTGATGGCACCTGATGATCATGGAACAGGGATGCTGTCGTCTTCACAGCTTAGTGAAGACGACACCCCCCTACTCACCCGAAATACTGAGCAAATACAGTGGATCAGATCTTGAATCTTGATTCTTCTCGCCGGATTATTCTGCTCACAGTCGAATGATGCACACCGGTCGCGGCAGACGCCTGGGCCTGGGCATTTTCGCAAGACATCACGTGATGGACGGCTCCCGGGAATTCCATGCGAAGGGGATCTTGCCATTTGGGAAAGATAACCTCTGAAAAATCAAGACACGGCATCTGACCTTCCATTTCGCTCGCTCGACTCCGCGCCCGCGTGCGATGCGTACTCATCACGCCCGATCTCCCCCTCATCGCTCCCAATATATTCTTTTCGCGACAGGCGATAAGCTGGTCCACGAACTTTTGTCCGTGGTCCAGCCGGGACGAGCGCGCCCGGCGGCAAAGAACGTCCCGCAGCGAAAAGAGGAGCCATGTCAGACTTTGAGTATATATACGTTCTATTAATGGCAGAAAGTCCGCAGGGACAAGTTCTTGCCGATAGGCTTCTGGAGACATAGACAAATTCGACAGAAGATCAGTTTTACAGAGAATATCTGGAAAACTTCGATAGGAGGAATTCTTTACCAAAAACCGGTGAAAACGAGACGGTCAATTGGTAGTCCTCCTGAGAGAGGGCTACCCAAACTGATTGAGGTCCGACAATTCCACATTAAACGTCGAAGAACCAGACTTTCGAAACTCCTGTTCGACACAGCAACCCTGAGACCGAACGCCACGCATCACTACAAACGAGTCCTGCCATTATCTCTCTCGACCGTCCGGTGACGCCCATCGTCCATTTTGTCAACGCGCTCCGGACCGGTCATGCAGCCCGGCATTGATTTGAATGATAAATATTGCGCAAAAAACTATAAAGACATACATATAATGCATGTCACCCAAAAAAACGTCCGCACACGCCCTCCCGCCGAACCCCGCCGCCAATCTTGAGCGCCTGGGACGCAACATTCGCGCCGCCCGCAAACTGCGCGGTCTGAGTATGCAGGACCTGGCCGCGCGCACCATGACCACCCGCGAGACCGTCCGCCGCCTGGAAAACGGGCACCCCGGCGTGTCTCTCGGGGTGCTGGCCCACGTGCTGTGGGTCCTGCAACTCGACAACCAGCTTGGCGCCATGGCCGCCTTGGAGTCCGACCCCGTGGGCAGGGCCATGGCCGTGAGCAGACTGCCGCAACGCGTCGCCACTGGGAGGGACGATGACTTCGACTTCTGAGCGGGCCGTGGTCTTCATCCGGTTGCCCGGCATGGACTACGTCCCTGCTGGGCTGCTCCGGCATGAGGACCGGGCCTATTTTTTCCGCTACGGCCGAAGGTACCTACTGCGGCCGGACGCCATCCCCCTCGACCCGGCCCGGATGCCCCTGGCCGACATGGAGTTTTCCGGACGCACCCTTTTCAGCGCCCTGCGCGACGCCGCCCCGGACCGCTGGGGCCGCAAGGTGCTGGGGCTCATGGCCGACCGGGCCGCAGGGACTCTGAGCGAGTTCGAGATCCTGACGGCGGCCCATCACTCCGAGCGCATGGGCGCCCTGGCCTTCGGGCCCACTCCGGACGCTCCCGCGTCCCTGGCACCCTGGGCCTCGGGCGATGCGTTCCGCATGGTGCCCGAAGACCTGGGGCGCGTGGCGGCCATCGTCGCCCACGTCGACGAGTTGGAGGATGACGAGGACCTCGACGAATTGCGAAAAGGCATGCCCGAAGACGCGTTCCTAGCCGCCCTCGCCTCCAGCCTGTCCCTGGGCGGCGCCAGACCCAAGGCCATGGTCACCCTGGACGGGTCGTCCTGGATCGCAAAATTCTCCAAACGCGGGGACCCGTGGCGCGAACCCGTTGTCGAGCACGCGACCATGACCCTGGCCGCACGCTGCGGCCTCACCGTCGCGTCGACGCGGCTGATGGAACTGGACGGGCATTTCGTCCTGCTGGTCGAACGCTTCGACCGCGATGACGGCGGCTCGCGGCACGTCATTTCGGGCTTCACGGTGACGGGGGCGGAGGAAGACGGCGACTGGGGCAGCTATCAGAACTTGGCCGAACAGGCCCGCAGGCTCGGCGACGCGCGGTCCGGCCCGGAGATATTCCGCCGCATGGCGTTCAACGCCCTGTGTTCGAACCGGGACGACCACCTGCGCAACCACGCCTTTTTCGTCTCGCGCAAAGCCATCGCCATGACCCCGGCCTACGATCTGGTGCCCTCCACCATCCGCTTCAGGCAATGGGACCTGTCCCTGCGCTGCGGACTGGAAGGCCGCGCGGCCACACGGTCCAATATCCTGAGCGATGTCCGGCCCTTCGGGCTCGACGAGAGGGAGGCCAGGGGGATCTGGGAAGAGATGCAGAAAACGACCGCAGGCTGGCGGGAGCATTTCGCCGGACACGGCGCAACGGAACGGGAGATGGATGAACTGAGGCATCGCTTCACGTTAGCGGAAGCTTCAACAAGAGGCTCATAGGGCTGAATCCCTTGCCTTCCATATTGGCACGCGAAAGGTGCCCTGCACGGACTGTTTCCTTTCCCATGATTTCGCGCAGACTCGCCAAATGCCAAGAGTCACGAAAATCAAGGGGGCCTCGCTTTCACCACGGTCGGGGTCGACTTAGTGCGTAATTCAGTCCTGCGCGCCCAAGTCCGGACTCTCAGTCCGTCCCGAGCCGGGCATTATAGACAAAAGACTGGCTGGCGGCGAATTCCCGGTAGGCCTCCAGGGCTTGAGGGCGCAAAACATCCTCCACGACTTCTATTCCGCGCCGCGACAGCTCGGCACGCCAGTCAGGGTGGATTGGCCCTTCGTCGAAACCGGTGATCTCCTCCAGTTCGGGACCCTCGCCCGCAATAACCAGCGAGCGGACCCCCGACCACAGGACCGCGCCGAAACACATGGCGCAGGGACGCCAGTTCACCACCAGCTGGTGGGCCGGCAGTCCGGGGGCGCCCAGGTCGTAAACTCCCAGCAGTTTCTGCGCCAGGGAAATGGCCATGACCTCCGCGTGCGCCGAGGAACACAGAAAGGGCATCACCCGGTTGACTCCGATGACCACGACTCTGCCCGAGTCGCGTTCAAAAATGCCCGCCGCAAAGGGCCCTCCGGTATTGCTCTGAAAATTCCGGCGCGAAAATTCTATCACCGCCGCCATCCGTTCCTCCACGCTAACGAGGTATTTCGGCTGGGCATTCAGCTCCTCAACGGCCCAGTCAGGCAAGTCCAGGGTAAAGCTGGTATTGGCGCGGTTGTAGGTGGTCTGCGTATTGGGCATGGATCGCTCCTTTTCACTCTTCATTGATGTGGGCCAGCGCGCAATTTCAGCGAACACCGTGTGTGGCGGTCTGACGAACCAGGTTGGCAGGCAAGGCTTTCGTCTGGCAATGGCATCGCACGAAAGAGGATATGCAGTTTGCCTCCGCCATCGAGGCGGAGCTATATCGTAAAGCTTCACGATAAAAAAGGATTTCTAAATTATTATTCGTCAAACAAGACGATATAAAGAAATGAGTCCCAATGATTGGCACCAATGTGCGGCCATCCCGCAAAAGATCCGCGGGCCGCTTACTGGATGGCCAAATTCTTTCTGCCGGATCAGCTCACCCGTTCGATGATCGCTTGAAATACGTCCTTTTTGGAGAGGAATGTGCTGGAACGTAGTGCGCACACAGGGCAACGTGATTGCGGACTGGAGCACGCGGGTAGAATCGTAAACGAACGACGTCTTCTCATGCTAATCTACCAGTATTTCTCCTATTTTATACGTAACAGCATAACCGGATACGATTACATGATCTTCTCTATTTTCACAATAAAGGTCACCTTGACGATATGATATTTGCCTTGCTTTCATAACATCAGTTTTTAATATTCTTGCCCAATATGGAATAAGCGAACAATGGGAAGAGCCTGTTACTGGATCTTCAAGAATTGTAGCCTGAGGAGTAAAATATCGCGAAACAAAATCTACTGTCGAGCTGGCAGCTGTTACACACAGTCCGCCTGGATCAAGATTAGTTTTATTAAATATGGCGGTATTTATCTTGATATTTTTTACATCCGACTCATTTTTGTAAACAAAAATATAATCTCTTGATTTTAAGACATTATATGGTTGTATATTTACAGAATCAAGCAATACCTGAGGCGAGGCACAGGGCATTGGGACTCGTTTGGGGAGCACCATTGAGATGAGTCCGTTCTTGATTGCTATATCAATCTCGTCAGTTGCAGATCTAAACTTAACAGTATCTTTTTTTTCGATATACTTCCAAACAACATAAGCTGCCGCAAGAGTGGCATGACCACAAAGGTCCATTTCGATGTCAGGTGTAAACCATCGAATTTCATACTCGCCATGTCTCTTTATAATAAATGCGGTTTCTGCATGTCCGTTTTCTCTGGCTATGTTCAGCAATATGGATTCATCAAGCCATTTATCAAGAATACAAACACCAGCAGGATTGCCTGCAAATACTTTCTGAGTAAATGAGTCAATGTGATAGTAAGGGATGCCCAT
>JAWLHW010000052.1:0-13686 GCA_041690155.1 Desulfomicrobium sp.
TCAGGCGCACCAAAGCCCTGTACCAGGACCCCGTCGGGAGAGATGCTCAAAGTCACTTTGTCCGGTGCTGCAGCGGTAGTTTCCCACTCCCAGGCAACCCTGGGGAAATCGGGCGTGATCAGCACCTGAGCCTTGCCGGCAGTACCGTCCTCCTTCGCGTTCCATTGAGCCCAGACGTATGGACGACTCGGATCGTTGTCCTTGAAGTTGTAGATCGGACTCAGGGCCACAACAAAACCCGTGGTCCGGGGCGAGTCGAACTCGAAAGTAACCGCGGCCTCCGCCCCAGGGCCGAAACGATCCAGCCAAAGCACCGCTTCAGGCGAATACACGCCTACCTTGCCCCAGCGAGAACCTGCCGGCACGTTGACCTCGATCTCCCCGTCCTCCAGGCGCGCATGCTTCAGGAAATCACCGCCCTGACCGGCGAAAGGAGTCAGCCAGCGCCCCAGCACGCCGTTTTCGAAGAGCGTCAGCCGCTGCGACCCGTCAGGAATGGAGTTATGTGCGGGCTGCGCCGCAAAAGGTTCCGGGCTGCGCTCGATCCTCTTCAGAGCCATGCGCACGGGCTTGCCGCGCCGCTTCGACGTGGAGCCGGTCAGGGCGTAAAGCCGGTATCCGTCCTGCGGGGCATCCGGCGGCATGACGCCCTGCAGCAGAATCTTGCCGCTGGCGTCGGTCACCACGACGGCATCATCGGGCCGGATGACGATGTCGATCCGCTCCGGCACGCTGGTGATTACCCGGCTCATGACAGCCTTCCGGTCTATCCACAGGGTCATGCTCTGCTGATCTTCCCCGGCTTCCAGATGCATGCCCAGGCGCACATGATGGTGTGACCACTCGTCATCGGTCTTGGCCCCGCCAGGGACCAGGGAGACGATAGCGTCAGTGGAAGCGTCCGGATCGAACCACGCGGTCAGCCTGACACCTTCAGCGGCACCTCGGGGATGCTTGATCACGGTGCCATTGCTGTACATGCCAGTGCGTCCCCAGGTGTTTCCCGGCGGAACGTCGACGATGAGCATGTCCTTGTCGATCAGGGCGAAATCCTTGAATTTTCCCCCTCCAGACTGATACGGAATCCACTTTTCAGACATGTTGCCATCAAAAAGAACCTGCGGGACATCCGCGGCCATTTTCAGGGGATCGGCAACCTCCGACGCGGCGGCCTGACCCTGCCCTTGCGGGCCATGAACCCACAGACGGCCATCACGCCGCAGCAGTTCGCTAGGCGTAACAGACCCCTCGTCGACGACTGCTTCCCAGTCCAGGAAGTCGCCTCGCTGCAAGTATTCGAGCAGGTCCTTGAGCCCATCCTTCACAGGAGCCAGGCGGGCATCTCCTCCTTCGGCCAGAGCAAGCCAGTCCGCAACGGTCCCGGTGGTGGCGTCGAGCAGGTCGAGGCCAGCGCTTGCGCGTAAGGTCCGGCCCATGCTCACGAATCGTGCGGGCATCCGGCCCCACGCACCCAGAGCGCGGACGCTGATCTCTCCCTTCTGCTCCATCCGCACCAAAGCTTCGGGGCCAACCGCCTTCTCCAAGGGGCCCGTCAAAGCGGGTGCGAGAGTGGGCAGGCAAGCAAGAACGACCAAAGTCAGAAGCAACGCCAGCGTGGAACGAAAATTCATCCTTAGGCCCTCCAGGAGAACGACATCGGAGAAAACGGTCCCGCTCACAATGCCGGACCATAAGACCACTTATCCGCAATACAACGCACAGGGCAAGCCTGTTGTGCTCCTACGCATCCAATCGAATCCGATTGTTTTTTTATGCAAAACTATCTAAACAACAGCATTAGCCTTGCAGAGGGGGAAACTATGCTTCTTTCCAGCGTCAACAGCATTGCGGACCAGTCACCAAAAGCGACCTTTTTCTTTTTAATTCTCTTTCTTTTCCTTACGTTATGGCCGCTTCAGGGCCAAAGCGGAACACAGCAGACCGCCGGAGGCCCACGAGAGGCCGCCTCGGATGCACAAACCACCGAGGCACTGCGCGGCCTGGCTGAAAAGAACGCCCTGACCGTACGGGCCCTGGTCGGATTCGGGCGCATCCCCGCCTCCGCCATGGCCCCCTTGAGCGGCCTGCGTGGCAAAGGAATCGATGTGCTTGGAGCGACGCCGGAACAGCTCGACGCCATCCTGACCGAACACGGCGCGACGCTCTCGCCCGAGGAACGCGACAGCCTGGGCCGGGTCGCCGAGGCCATGCGCGAGGCCGGAGCGGCCGAAGCGGCCGCGGCCCCGCAGGAAACGGCCACGGACGTCGCGGACAGCGTCCCGGGCGATGACGAGGCCCTGGAGGCGGAGCTGGCCGCGATTCTCGCCGAGGAGGTCGAGGACATCCCGGCCCTGGAAGACGATTCCACGGCCAGTCCGGACAACGCCGCTGTCCAGACAGCCGGCGTTCCCTTCACCGCTTCGAGCGTCGAGCCCGCCGCCCTGCCGCCCATGAAATCCGCGCCCTTCCTGGACATCAACGCCCTGACCCCGACCCAATGGGACGGGGCCGTGGCCGCGGCCATGGAGGGCATGCGCATGGTCTATGGCCCCATGTCCGAGGCCGAGGAGGAATCCTTTCGCAAGACCTGGGGCGTGCTGCGTCAACACCCTTCCCCCGACGCCGTGGACTACCTGAACAAATTCAACCCGCTGCTGGGCGAGTTCCTGTCCCTGCGCGGCGCCGTGGCCGAGGCCGGCGCCCGGCTCGAAGAGGCCATGGAGCAGATCGCCTGGGCGTCCGAGGCCGACGACCCGGCCTTGGCCATGGAGGGCGTGACCCTGGCCCGGCAGCACCGCAACACCATCCTGTCCTGCCAGAAGCGCCTGGACGAGGTCGTGGCCGAGCTCGTTGCCCTGGGCAACCCGCCCGACGGCAAGGCCCTCATGGCCGAGGGCCAGCAGCAATACAAGCGCGCCAAGGATTTCCTGCGCGCCCTGGTGGAGCAGCCCGGCCCCGAAGGCGAATGGGTCGGGTATGTCACCTATCCGGAAGGCTACGTGTTTCTCGAAGGCGAAATCATCAAACACCAGCCCACTCATCTCTTCATCTATTCCTATGGGGAGCCGGCGAGTTACTTTTGCATCTCCCTGGATACCGGCACATACGACGACAAGGAGTACGGAAGCATCGAAGGGATCGACCTGAGCAGTGTCGACCTCGTGTCCGGCATCGAGGGCGATACCCTGAACCATTCATTCGTTGACGAGGATGGCGAGACCTGGGTCGTCCATGCCGTGCGCTATACCGGTGGGGCCTTTCCGGAATTTTCCGAGGTTTCCCCGGACATCTTCAAGGAAGCACGCATAAAGAACGATCGCGAAAAGCAGGACCGACTCGCCAAAGCCGAGCAGATCGAAGACCCCGAGGAAAAACTCAAGGAGGTCATCGGCGCGGGGATCAGTCACACCATGAGCGAAGATTCCATCCTGGAATCCCTGGCCCACTATCGCAATCGTGACGCATTCCATGCCGCGGCCGTGAAATGGGCAGCCATGGGCGACAAGATAGCCGAATCCGAGGAGGGCCGGCTGCGCCAGTTCGACGCCCTGGTGGGCGGTGGCGCCCCGCAGCAGGTTGCCCAGGGACCCGCGGCGAAGCAGAAGCAGCAGGAAGAGGATAACGCAAAGAAACCCGAGGAACCGCAAGAGCCCAAGGCCGAACCCGGGCCGGACGACACGCCCCTGCACATCGTCGACGACCAGCCTGCCGAAGAGCGGCGCGTCATCGACCAGGAGGCCATCGAATTCCACGCGGCCAACGTGGAGAGCATCCAGCGCAACATGGACAAGGATGTCGCCGAGATCACCAAAGAGACGGACCCTCGCCGCCGCCACGACCTGGAGATGCGCGTCCTCCATGCCAAGGCCAATATCCAGGCTGAGCAGGACCGCATCGAGACCCTGAAAACCGGTGTCATCGTGCACACCCGCTCCGAGTGGGACGACTACGCCCGCAGCCAGTTCATCCAGAACATCGCCGCGGATCAGCGCAAGATGGAGAAGGTCGACCGGGCCATGAAGAAGGCCCTGTCCATGGCCGACACCCTGCCCTACGACAAGGCCGCCCAGGTGCGCGAGATCGTGGCCAAGGGCTTCAGCCCCGAGGTCATGACGGCTACGGATACGGCCAAGGCCTCGGCGGTCATCAAGGACGTCTACACCGTGGCCACTGGGCACTGGGAAGGCGAGAAGAAAAAGGCCGACGCCGACGCCGAGTGGGCCGACACCTGCCTGCAGACGGCGGAAATGACCAAGAGCGCCGCCGACAAGTCCCTCTTTCTCCTGTCCTTTGCCGGCGGTCCGGCCGTGAACCGGGTCTACCAGGGTGCGGTCGGCTACATCGAGGGCGGGCCCAAGGAGGCCTTCCTGCGCGTGGGCGGTTCCTACAATCAGGTCACGGGTGTGGCCGTGGACGCCTACCGGGGCTTCGAGGTCGCCGTGGAGAGCGGCGGCGGCTGGGAGGAAGGCTTCAAGGGCGCAAGCTGGGAGGTGGTCAAGGGCATCGCCATGGACAAGGCCATGGGGTTTGTGGCCAGAGGGGCGGCCCGGGGTTATGGTGCCGTGAAGGGCCGTGGGGGCGCTCGTGCCGACGCACCGGACGCCCCCAAGGCGTCGGTCAATGCCCCGGATGGGCAGGGCACGCCGGGCCTGGGCAAAATCAAACCCTCCGGCATCCCCGACGACGGATTCAACCGCCCCCTGACCGAGGCGGAGTTGAAGGGCTACAAGGCGGGGGTGGTCGAAGGCCGCAAGCGCGTCAATTCCTACAAGAGCACTTTCAAGAAGTTGCAGAAGGCCCGTAAGGAAAAGGCCCCGCCCTCGGAGATCAAGAAGATCCTGCGCGAACTGGACGAACGCTCAGCCATGATCCACTCCTCGCCCCAGGCCAAGATGATCATGAAAAGCCACCAGCGAAGCCCCAAGAACAAGGAGATGGTCAAGCGCTTCGTGAACAGCATGGACCGCGTCCACAACCGCGTGCAGAAACGCTTCCACGAGAAGATGGACGCCGAATGGGAACGCGAGGGCCTGGCCCCCATCCGCAACAAGGACAGCGGCAAGAGCGTCAATACGGACTACGACATCGCGCGCCAGATGAAATTCGATGAAAACGGCCTGCCCATACCGCCACGGAAAAATGGCCGGCCGGTTCCGGAAAGCCTGTGGCAGGCGGAAGCCCAGAAACAATGGGAAGCGGCCTACAAGGAAATCACGAAACAGGACGCTCCGCGTTCCTGGGAAACGGTGACCACGCGAGGACATGGCGAATCCTACAGAGACCTGGAAGCCATCGAGAAGAACGGCATCCTGCGGGCCAACAAGGCCTGGGCCGAACAGACCGCCGACGTGAACCAGTACAAGGGCGACCACCTGCGGAAAAATGATCAACCGTTCACCCGCATCGAGAAACACGTGGAGGTCGCGCGCAGCACGTCCAAGGAATGCCAGAAGCGCCTACTGCCCCTCATGGAGGCCAAGGCCCCGCCCAAGACGGATAAGGCCAATTACGAAGCCTTCATGAAGCACAAGGTGTACTGGGAAAAAATGAACCAGATCATGAGCGACATGGGCTCGGGCCGCATCAACCCCCTGGAGGGCGACCGCCGCATCCGCCTGCTGTCGGGGGGCAAGAGCTCTCTCGAAGTGACGCATGACCTGCGCAACTTCCTGGAGTCGCTGATCAAGTTCGGCAAATCATGAAGGAGCGGGCGGCGAAAAAAGCATGGATTGCCACGTCGAAGACTCCTCGCAATGACGTGTTGTGAAGTTCGTCATTGCGAGCGAAGCGTGGCAATCCATCTTCGTCTCACAAGATTGAAATATACGAGAAAAGGCATTGATCGACAAAGCCTTCTTCAATGCATCAATCTGCATGTCGACGCCTCAAAAGATCTGAAATTGCCATTTCAGCGGAACTCTTCTATGTTAAAGAGTCAAAAACTCTTCACAGGGAGCCTATGCCGCATGATTTCCTCGAAGTTCACCCGTTTCCGAGGCCGCATTCACTCCATCCTGATGTTCGTTTGTTGGGCAGTGTTTGCTGCCGCGATTCCGGCGCAAACCGTGAACGCGTCCGTGACGGCAACTACCAGCCAGTCCAGCGTCCCGCAGGACACGGACGCAGCCTTGCGCGATCTGGCTGAAAAGAACGCCCTGACCGTGCGCGCGCTCATCGGGTACGGCCGCATCCCGGCTTCCGCCATGGCCCCTCTGGCCGGACTGCGCAGCAAAGGCATCGACGTACTGGGTGCCACTCCCCAGCAGCTTGACGCCATCCTTGAGGAACACGGCGCGGCTCTGACGCCAGAGGAACGCGAGAGCCTGGGTATTGTCGCCAAAAGCATGCGTGATGTCGGGACGGTGGCTACCACCGCCCCACAGGAGACAGCATCGACCGACTTGGATGTCGCCAGTGATGGCGATGACGATCTGCTGAACCAGGAAGTGGCCATCCTGCTCGCCAACGATCCGGGGCCCGAAGATTGGGACTGGCCCGCCGAAATCGCGGCCATGCCTGCTCACGCCGTCTCCTTCACCGCCTCCAATGTCGATCCTGTCGCGATTGTTCCCATGAAACCAACCCCCTTTCTGGACATCAACGCCCTGACCCCGACCCAGTGGGACGGAGCCGTGGCCGCAGCCATGGAAGGCATGCGCATGGTCTACGGCCCCCTGTCCGACGCCGAGGAGGAATCCTTCCGCAAAACCTGGGGCGTGCTGCGGCAGCACCCTTCCCCCGAAGCTGTGGAATATCTGAACAGATTCAATCCGCTGCTCGGCGAATTTCTCTCCCTGCGCGGCGCAGTGCCCGACGCCAGCGCCCGGCTTGAGCACGCCGTTGAGCAGATCAGTTGGGCCATGGAAGCCAACGATCCGGCCATGGTCCTGGAGGCCGTCAGCCTGGCCAGAATGCACCGCAACACCCTCCTGTCCTGCCAAAAACGCCTGGATGAAGTCATCGCCGAACTGATCGCCTTGGGCGACCCGCCCGACGGCAGGGCACTCATGGCCGAAGGCCAGCAGCAGTACAAACGCGCCAAGGATTTTCTGCGCTCCCTTGTGGAAGAGGCCGGACCGGAGGGCGAATGGGTCGGATACATCACCCACCCAGGCGGTTATGTGGTTTTTGACGATGAAGTCATCAATAACTCGCCCTTCTACGCCCTGATCTACTCTGTCGGTGAGCCGAAGGAGTACTTTTGCCTTCTTCTCGAGCCAGGATCCAACTGGGATGAGGACTTCGAAAACGAGGAGTACACCTACGCCGACAAACTCGACCTGACAAAGTTCGATTTGGTGGCCAGCATTCAGGGCGATACATTTAGCTACACCTCGACGGACGAAGATGGCGAGTCCTGGAGCATTCACGCCCAGCGCTACACGGGCGGACCGCTCCCTGAGTTCCCGGATTTGTCGCGAGAACTGTTCGAGGAAGCGCTCGTCAAGAACGAACGGATAAAGGAGGAGCAAATGGCCAAGGTCGGCCAGACGGACTCTGCAAAAGAATCGTTCGATCTGGTCCTCGACGCGGGTGTCAGCCATTTTATGACAAAAAAATTCATCGAAAATGCCCTGGCCCATTACCACTCACGAGAGGCCTTCCACGCGGCCGCCGTGAAATGGGCCGCCATGGGCGACGATATGGCCGGCTCCGAGGAGGCCCGCCTGCGCCAGTTCGATGCACTGGTGGCCGGCGGTGCCCCGCAGCAAGTCGCCGAAACGCCGAAAGCAAAGGACAAAGCCCAGAAGCCAAAAGAGGAGGAGATCAAGGAATCAGCGGAAACCCCGCCCGTCATCGCCCAGGGCGACACGCCCCTGCACATGGTCGACGACCAGACCGAGGAGGATCGGCGCATCATCGACCAGGAGACCATCGATTTTCACTCGGCCAACGTGGCCATCATCCAGCGCAACATGGAAAAAGACATCGCCGAACTCGCCAAGGAAACGAATTCCGACCGCCGGCACGACCTGGAGATGCGCGTGCTGAGCGCCAAGGCCAACCTTCAGTCCGAGCAGGACCGCATCGAAACCCTGAAAACCGGCGTCATTGTGCACACCCGCTCCGAATGGGACGACTTCGCGCGCAGTCAGTTCATCCAGAACATCGCCGAAGACCAGCGCAAGATGGAGAAAGTGGACCGGGCCATGAAAAAAGCCTTCGCCATGGCCGACACCCTGCCCTTCGACAAGGCCGAACAGGTGCGCCAGATCGTGGCCAGGGGTTTCAGCCCCGAGGTCATGACGGCCACGGACACTCAAAAGGCGTCTCAGGTCATACGGCAGGCCTACGAAGTGTCCATGGACCACTGGGAAGGGGAAAAGAAAAAGGCCGACGCCGACGCCGAGTGGGCCGACACCTGCCTGAAAACTGCGGAAATGACCAAGAGCGTCGCGGACAAGTCCCTCATGGTCCTGTCTTTTGCCGGCGGATCGGCCGTGAACCGGGTTTACCAGGGAACGATCGGCTACGTTGAGGGCGGTCCCAAAGAGACGTTTCTGCGGGTCGGCGGTTCATATAATCAGCTTACCGGCGTCGCCGTGGACTCCTTCCGGGGCTTTGAGGCTGCCGTGCAGAGCGGAGGCGGCTGGGAGGAAGGCTTCAAGGGCGCTGGCATAGAAACGCTCAAAGGCCTCGCCATGGATGCGGCCATGCAACTCACTGCGCGCGGGGTGGCCAGTGGCTACGGCGCGGTGAAAAACTTCAAGAAGACTCGCGGAACAGACGTTCCGGGGACCACGCCCAAAAGCTCCGCAGGCAAAACGGTCGCAGCCGACGCCCCGCCCTCCGGGGCCAGGACCAAATCGGCGGGCATCCCCGACGACGGCTTCAACCGGCCCCTGACCGAAGCCGAACGCCAAGTCTACAGGGCGCAAATAGCCGACGCCCGAACACGGGTCACATCGTACAAAAAGACCTTCGACCAATTGCAGAAGGCGCGCCGGGAAAAGGCTTCGCCCACGGAGATCAAGAAAATCCTGCGCGTGCTTGACGACCGCTCGGCCAAGATCCACGCCTCGCCCCAGGCCAAGATGATCATGAAGACCCATCAACGCAATCCCAAAAACAAGGAGATGGTCAAGCGCTTCGTGAACAGCATGGACCGCGTCCACAATCGCGTGCAGAAGCGCTTTCACAAAAAGATGGAAGCCGAGTGGAGTCACGAGAGTCTGGCGCCCATCCGCAACACGGACAGCGGCAAGAGCGTCAATACGGACTACGACATCGCGCGCGAGATGAGGTTCGAAAAGAATGGCCTGCCCATCCCGCCGCGGAAAAACGGCCGGCCGGTTCCTGAAAGCCTGTGGCAGGCGGAAGCCCAGAAAAATTGGGAAGCCGCTTACAAGGAAATCACGAAACAAGACGCCCCGCGTTCCTGGGAGACGGTCACCACTCGAGGACATGGCGAATCCTACAGGGACTTGGTCGCGATCGAGAAGAACGGGATCCTGCGGGCCAACAAAGCCTGGGCCGGACAGACCGCCGACGTGAACCAGTTCAAAGGCGACCACCTGCGCGGCGACCCCAACTTCAACCGCGTCGAGTCGCATGTGGAGATCGCCCGCAGCACGGCCAAGGAATGCCAGAAGCGCCTCACTCCTCTCATGGAGGCCAAGGCCCCGCCCAGGACGGACAAGGCCAACTTTGAAGCCTTCACAAAGCACAAGGAATACTGGGAAAACATGAACCGGATCATGGACCAGATGGGGTCGGGCCGCATTGATCCACTGGAAGGTGACAGACGCATCCGCCTGCTCTCTGGAGGCAAAAGCTCCCTGGAAGTGACGCACGACCTGCGTGACTTTCTGGAGTCGCTCATCAAGTTCGGCAAATAGGGCTCTCAGGCTGCAACAAGCGCGAGCGGCCGGGAGGCAGTGTTCTCTATTGCCCCTTGATTTCGGGCTGCCTGCCCCTAGCCTCGGAAAAAGGCATCCACTCGTACGTGTACCGGGCCCCGTACTTCGGCACTGCCCCAAGGCCCGGGGCATGCCACAGGCCAACATCGACGGTGTGCGTCTGCGCGCCCCGCTTCATGCCCCCGCCGGGAACCTGGCGCATCCTGCCCGGTTCGAGCTGGGAGGAAAACGACACACTCACGGTTTCCCCGGCAACCGTGGTACCCTTCCCGATCTGCGATCCATCAAGAATGACGAACATGCCCACCATGTTCTTACCCTTGTGGTCCACAAAGCCCTCGTTGCGCGAGAACGAGGCGCCGATTTTCAGCGACCCGTCCACATCAGCCTCGAAATAGGGCGGCAGCGAAAACTCCGCGCCGCCGGTGCGCGTCTCGGTGCCCTTGTCCTTCCACCGGATGACCTCCGTGTACTGCAACCGGAATACCGTGGGGCTTGCGGACGACTCGATGAACTTGTCCATGTGCTCGGGCAGGCCTTCAAAACTGTACTTGCCGAAATGCTCGATGTTGTAGGGCTCGATCCGGGTCAGCGCCCAGACGTTCCCGGCGGGCTCGCCGCGGATGTCCAGGTCGAGGAACCGTTTGTCCAGCTTGAAGGGGATCGTTCGCTCCGCTTTCGCCGGGTCATCGCTGTCCGCCCCAGGTTCAAACAGCAAGAGCGTGTTGGGCGCGCCGCACTGCAGGTAGCCGAGCACCGTCATTTCCACGTCCACCGGCGCGGGCTCCTCGTCCAGGGCGGGCAGCGTGTGCGTCCAGCCCGCGCCCGTGGCGAAGGCGATTCGTCCGTCGCCGCCAGTGTGGGCAAAGCGCAGGACGTAGCCTGCGTAGGTGCGTTCCGTGAACTCGTCGGGCTGGCTCTCGAAGATTCGGATGCGGCAGCGGGTGTTCATGGGTTCGCACATCTTGTCCAGGGCGTTGGCTGCCTCTTCGCTGAAGCGGGTCAGCATGTAGCGCTGGATGCGCGGCAGTACGCTCGCGTTGAGGCGCTTGTACAGATCCCGTCGGGCCACGGCGTTCAGGTACTCGCGCTCCTTGGGCGTGGCGTCGTAGTTGAAGCGCCGGCCAGCTTCAAGCACCGTGAAAACATCGTGTTCACCATGGTTCCAGTAGCCGGTCACATACTGCTCGATGTCGCTCTGCATGCCGCTGTAGGCGGCCTGGAACGCGCTGGTCGGGTCGGACGGGTTCTTCATGGCCTCGTCGTAGTGCCTGGCGAAGATCCGGTACCACCCGTCATCGGTGATGTAATAATTGCTTTCTTCGGAATAATAGGCCGCGTGCACGGCCTTGATCGTCGCGCTGCGCACGTTTTGGGCCTCTTCCACCAGGCTGTCCAGGGTAAACCCGAAGATGTAGACGGCGGCAAAGCCGAGATTGAGTGCATAGGCCCGCGCCGAGGTCACGTAGGGCCCCCGTATGAGCGAGGCGAGGGTCGAGACATTGCCCAGGATGTTCTTGTAGACTTGGATTCCGGTCTCCCTGTGCTGCGGGCCCTTGGTCATGGCGTCGTCATAGGTCTGCACCGCAGCGATGAGCAGGTTCGCGTAGCCCGCGTTGGTGGCGATTTTGGTCGACAGGCTCGCGCCGAAATCGCCAAAAAGAAACCCCAGCGCCCCGGCAAAGGCCCCGCCCCCCGTGCCTATATGAGTAAAGGCTTCGATGCCGCCAACCACCGGATTCAAGAACCCGATGTACGTTCCGAGCACCCCTTTTTCCTCCTCCACGCGGCCGGTGGATACGAAATCACTGACGACCTGCGTCGAACTCTCAAGATCGAAGACCGTCCTGCCCCTGGCGTAGTCGATGACCTTCATGGTCGCCTCTCTGGTCCCGGGGGCGACGATGCCGAAGATCTCGCCATCGGGGTCTGCGCTGCCGTTCAGCAGCTGCGAACCTGCGACGGATTGTGGCGGATCGGCAGGCACGGTCCGAACAGGGACGGGCTCGCCGCTCTCGTTCCCGCCGGGCGGGGCGGAAACCGCCAGGGCCTCGATCTGACTGAACAGGTCCCGGGTTTGCGCGAGGCCAGCCTGCTGCTCTGGCGTCAGTTCCAGCTTGCCTGCGGCGGCATCGGCCAGCCAGGCATCAATCTGCGCGCCGTCCGCCGAGAGAGCGTCAAGCTGACCTTTGGAGCGCAATTCAAGAATGAGCTTGCGGTGCTGCTCGTCCAGAAGCCCCCATCCCTGCAGGGCCCTGACGGTCAACTGTCCGTCTCGGGCCAGTTCCAGCAACCGGGCGTCCACATCGGCAGGTTTCAGGGACGTCGCCATCCCGGAAAGTGGAAAAGCGGCCAAGGCGAACAGCAGACATGCAAAAGCAATTCTTTTCATGAGCGATCCCTTGCGAAAAGGTGCATCTCCGATTCATTGCGCCCCGGCCAGACGCACCAACGTGCCATGATCCGGCTCGGGCGCCCTGCAGCGGGGGCATGTGCCGCTTCCCAGGCCGTAGAGGTTGCCGCAGGCCAGGCAAACCCGGCGGTCGCCGTCCAGCGTCGTCTTTTCCGGAACGTCCAGGCCCGAAACCTTGAAAACCCTGTCGCCGGGTTTGAAATATTCATACAGGCCCTGTGAGAGATGCTGGGTGCGAACCTTGCCGTCCCGTGTCCGGATCCTGGCCATGGGCTTGTAGGAAATGTCGTCGTGCTGATCCGCGTCGCGGCGCACGCGAACCTTTTTCATGAACAGCTCCTCCACCTCCCCGACCCAGCTTTTCGCCGTCTGCTTGCGCGACCATTTGGCCAAGAGCAAGGTCACCACGGCCGCGAAGCCGAAGGAATAGAGCACGTCTTCGTTTATCTCCCCCATCTCCCACCATATGACGCCAAGGATCACGGGCAGGATCAGCGCAAAAAAGCCCCAGGCGTAGATGCGCGAATGACGGCCATAGGTCAGCAGCCAGGCCTTGGTCTGCTCCGGGGTCAGCGGGGTCGTTCCCGGAGAATGCTTTTTAGTCGAAGCTCTTTTTTCTGCAGCCATGACACCTCCTGTATTTTAATGAAATGGCCCGCTCCTGATGGGGAAGCGGGCCATTTTTTTTCAATCCAGAGCAATGCTCTCGCGCCTGAAGTGCGTCCCGTCGATGGCCAGATACTCAAGACCACCCTTCACGAACATCGCGCGAGGCGGAATGAGGTCATGGACGCGGTCCTCGCCACCGAACACGACAATGTGCATCTTCTTGTCCTTGTCCCTGGCGAAGTACACGAAGGCCTTTCCGTCGGGGCTGAACTGCGGTGGCTCGTCGTCATAGATCTCCCGGAACTCCGGCCCGACCTCGCCGTCGAGGTACGCACGCCAGAACTTTTTCTGCTTCTCCAGCCAGGCCACCCGGGAGCCGTCGGGGCTGAAAACGATGGACCGCGGCTTGCCGCTACCCCGGCCGACCTCCTTGCCGTCCACAACGATCACATACTCCTCGTCGTTCAGCTGGAAACCGGCGGCCCAGCGGCTGCCGTCGGGACTGAAGGTCTGGGCGGCCACATCCTTCAAGGGGCCAAAACCGTGGGTGACGACCTTCCCGTCCACCACCAGGAACGCATCATCGTCGCCGCGAGCCTCGTAGATATGCCGCGAGCCGTCGGCACTGAACTTCGCCGGATTCCATATCTTCTTGAAGTCGGGGCCAATCTGTCCTTTGACGACCATGCAGTCCATGTCCTCGCCCTGGGGTGCAACAAAGGCGTAGTTGTATCCATCCGGGGTCACGGTGAACTGGGAACCATACCCCATGGAGGGTTTGAGCTCCTCACCGTCGCGGATCAG
>JAWLHW010000053.1:0-13440 GCA_041690155.1 Desulfomicrobium sp.
ACGGCCGGAGTTGGCGGCGTTGGTCGGGGCCAGCACGCCGGCCGCGAAAATCAGCTTGTTTTCAGCGGAAAGCGGGTGACAGTTTGCCGGGACTTCCTTGTTGACCACTCTGGAGGTCAGGGCGCGACCTCCAAGACCGGCCAACTCGCCGAGCTCTTCAAACTTAAAGCTCTTGGTCCTGGTATTGATGCGTAGGACTTTCATGCATGCTCCTTGATCATAAATCCGAGTATAAAGGGTTCAGCGGGCACACGTGATGCCCACCAAGACATAATTCCAAAAAAAAGACAGGGCTGGGAGGAATGCCAACCCCCAACCCTGCCCCAGTTACTGGCATCATAAATTACGGCAGTCTCACGCTTAGGGCCGGATCAAAATGACCCGACTTGCATGCGTTCCCGTTTCAAAGCTGCGGGCTCGCACACCACGTTTCGTCGAATCTGGCCGCTTCCAGAAAATCTTCATCGCGCACAGTGGCCCCGACCTCATCGCGCTCAAGGCCGACTTTCCAATCAACCTCTTCCAGCAAAAGCAGCGAAGCATCGTCAAACCACATACGCACCTCCGTTCTCTGAAAGAACGCAGCGCGCCGGTTATCCGGCGCGCAGTATTCATTACAATTACAGGGCAGCCTCGTAAATGCGGGCCACATCGGCGTCTTTCAGGCAGACGGGGTTGGTGAAACCGCAAGCGTCTTTCTGAGCATTGCCAGTCATGATGGCGATGTCTTCCTTCTTGACGTCCTTGCCATAACGCTTGCCAAGCTCAATCAGGCCGGAAGGAATACCAACATCGGTGGACAGCTGCTTGATGGCGTCGAGGGCCTTTTCAGCACCGGCGCGCAGGGACATGCCTTCAACATTCTCGCCCAGGAACTTGGCCATGTCGACAAAGCGTTCGAGCTTGGCGTTCATGTTGGCGCGCTCAACGTGGGGCAGCAGGATGGCGTTGCATTCGCCGTGCGGCAGATCGTAGAAGCCGCCCAGCTGGTGAGCCATGGCGTGAACGTGACCGAGGCTGGCGTTGTTGAAAGCCATACCGGCCAGGTACTGTGCGAAACACATGCCTTCACGGGCTTCGATGTCCTTGCCATTGGCAACGGCTTTGCGCAGGTACTTGGCGATCAGCTCGATGGCCTTCTGGGCGCAGGCGTCGGTCATGGGGGTGGCGATGGTGGAAACATAGGCTTCAACGGCGTGAGTCAGAGCGTCCATACCGGTGGCGGCAGTCAGCGCCGGGGGCATGCCGACCATCAGCATCGGATCATCGATGGCGATGCCGGGAGTGACGCGCCAGTCAACGATGGCCATCTTAACCTTGCGGGAAGTATCGGTGATGATACAGAAACGGGTCATTTCAGAAGCGGTGCCGGCGGTGGTGTTGACGGCCAGATATGGAGGCATGGGCTTTGTGGACTTGTCAACGCCTTCGAAGTCGTGAATCTTGCCGCCGTTGGCGACAACAAGGCCGATACCCTTGCCGCAGTCATGGGAGCTACCGCCGCCCAGGGAGATAAGGGAGTCGCACTTGGTCTTCTTGTAAACGTCAACACCGGCGTGGACGTTGTTGTCTGTGGGATTCGGAATGGTTTCGTCGTATACTTCATACTTCATTCCGGCGGCATCCAGCAGGTCGGTGATCTGCTTGGTCAGACCGCAGCCGGTGATACCCTTGTCAGTAACTACCAGGGGTTTACTGCCGCCCAGAGCCTTGATTTTCTCAGGAATCTGCTTGGAAGCACCAATACCGATCAGAGTAACGCTGGGAATGAAAAATCCATACACCATTTCTTGAACAGCCATGATTGCACCTCGCTAAAGATTGTTTAACTCAAATAGAATCCACTCAATTAACTCTCGTGATTCCCCATAAGGCAAGAATGAGGCCAGACTGCCTTGTACGTTGAAAAATTCGTATTATTTTAATGCAACATGCCGAAATCAAATCTCATAACCCGCTTGCCCCACTCATCGGAAAAAGAACGTCCTTCTCACGCTGTCAAGGTCCGCCCGGTTTTGTATCACTTTGATCCTGGTCTTTACAGCGAGGTTGAGTCAAAATGACCCATCATGTCTCTTGGCCCCAAAAAACCACCTTTGCCAGTATTCATAATGTTGGATAGCATGCCCAAAATTGCACACAAGAATCTTTTTATTTTCAGAGCATTGAATATCTTCGCCAAAAAAGAGCCGCTCGCCTTACCGCCGATAACAAGCGGTCGTGTTCTTGCACGATGAACGAATGAGACCAGTTGAGCCCACCCACGGAACACGAAGACAACCCCGTCGCGAGGAGAAGAAATGGATATAAAAAAGTTCTCTCTGCCAGAAATCATTTTCGGGCACGGCAGCATGGAATATACCGGATCGTACGCTCTGCAGCTCGGAGCCAAGAAGGTCTTTGTCGTCAGCGACCCTGGCCTCGAACGCAGCGGCTGGGTTGCCAAGCTTCTCGGGGTTCTTGAGGCTTCGGCCCTGAAATGGGTGTACTATTCAAATGTAAGTTCCAATCCGCGGGACTATGAAGTGCACCTCGGTGCCGACCTTTACAAGGCGGAAGGCGCGGACGTGGTCATTGGTCTTGGCGGAGGCAGTCCGCTGGACATGGCCAAAGGCGTGGCCACTGTGGCCAGCAACGGCGGCATAATTCAGGACTATGAGGGCGCAAACCTGATCGTCAGGCCCCTGCCGCCCATGATCTTCCTGCCATCCACGGCCGGAAGCGGTTCGGATATTTCCCAATTCGCCATCATCACTGACGTCGCACGCAAGGTGAAGATGTCGCTGATCAGCCGGTCGCTGACGCCCAACGTGTCCATTATCGACCCGGAGATGCTCTCCACGGCCGATGACGACCTCATCGTGACATCCGCTGTGGATGCGTTGTCCCACGCCGTTGAATCCTACGTCTCCCTCATCGCCCACACGCTGACCGAGACCCAGGCCTTAAAAGCCATGCATCTTATTTTGGACAACCTGAAGCCGGCTCTCAAAACCCGTGATCCGCTGGCCATGGAAAATCTGTCCATGGCGGCCGTGGCCGCAGGAATGAGTTTCAGTAACGCCAGCCTTGGCGCCTGCCATGCCATCGCCCATTCCCTGGGCGGATTTTTCGATACGACACATGGAATGGTTCATCCGGTGCTGCTCCCGGCAGTCATGAGTTACAATCTGCCTGCCTGCGAAGAAAAGATGGCCAACATCGGAGAGATTGTCCTCGGCAAGCGCCTGACCTCCTCCCTGCAAACCGCTGAAGGTGGCATCAAGCGCCTGAAAGAGATTTTTCTGGAACTCGGCACCGCGGTTCATTTTCGGGAAATTGTGGACGATCAAACCGCCTTCCCCCAGATCTGCGAGATGGCCACCAAGGACGCCTGCCTGCTGACCAATCCCCGGCCGGCCACGGCCGAAGAATTGCTGGCCATCTGCCAGGAGGTTTGGTGATGGGAAAGACCACGCTCAGCGACATTGTCGGACCTGAGTACACCAAGCTCGGTTTTTTCCGCGAAGTGCAGGAAAAAATGGTGGAGCTTGAGACCTACAATGCGGAACTTGAACGCAAGAAGCAGGAAATCCAGGACATTCTGAACGGGATCATGGACCTTCTGGCCGTAGTCTCGCCGGATTACCGCATCGTTTACGTCAACAGGGTCTTTCACGACTATTTCGACATCCCGCAGCCAGAAGGGCTCTTCTGCTACCAAGTCTTCAGGGGAGGCTCCGAGCCCTGCCAAGTCTGCCCCCTGCGCAACGCCCTGCAAACCGGAAAACCGGACCGGGCATCATATATCGACCACAGGCCGGACCGCAGCCTGCACTTTGAAGTCGTGGCCTCGCCCATGTTTGACGCCAAGAGCCATGTCCGCACGGTCCTTGTCTCAAAACGCGACGTGACAATGGAAAAAGAGTACCAGGCCAAGTATTATCAGGCCGAAAAAATGGCCACCATCGGCCTGCTCGCCGCAGGTGTGGCTCACGAGATCAACAATCCCCTGGCGGCCATCAGCGGCTTTTCCGAAGCCCTGAAACGCCGCCTGCCCTACCTTGGCACCCTGCTGAACAAGGACACGGAGCAGGATATCCTGGAGGATTTCACGGACTATACGACCACCATTCTGGAAGAATGCAACCGCTGCCGGGACATTGTCGGCAACCTGCTCTCGTTCAGCAGCCAGAAAACATGTAAATTCGACACGATAGACTTAAATTCCCTGGTCGCGGGCTCTTTAAAGATCCTGCATCACCAGATCAAATTGCACCCGGGCATAAACCTGCATCAGGATCTGTGCCCTGAACCGGTGACCATCCGCGGCGCTCAGGGGGAACTCAAGCAGGTCCTTCTGAATCTCGTTCTCAACGCCATGGACGCCATTGAGTCAAAAGGAAGCATCACCATCCGCACCAGCATGGACAGATCCGACCGCGCGGCGCTGATCGTCGAGGACACCGGGCAGGGCATCGCCCCGGAAACCCTGGACAAGCTCTTCATCCCGTTCTTCACCACCAAGACCAAAGGACACAGCATCGGCATCGGCCTGTCCATCTGCTACAACATCATCAAAATGCACGGCGGTGAAATCCACGTCTGCAGCGAACCCGGCAAGGGTTCCGCCTTCCGGGTCATGCTCCCGACAGGATTTTCAGCCAACAACAAGGATCTGGATACATGAGCATCTTCAATTCCATTGAAATCCTCGTCGTGGATGACGAGTCAAACATACGCAAGCTCTTCTCCCGGGAACTGGCCTCGCCTGGCCGCACCATCCACACCGTGGGCAGCGCGAAAGAAGCCTTTGAGCACCTGCACAAGCACTATTACGACATCATCATTCTGGACATCCGCCTGCCTGACGCCAACGGGCTTGAATTGATGACCAAGCTGCTTGAAACGGTGCCCAACGTGGCCATCATCCTCATCACCGGCTATGCCGACGTGGACAACGCAGTGCAGGCCATGAAAAACGGCGCTTACGACTACATCACCAAGCCCTTTTCCCTGGATCGCATGGAGCAAGTCATCGAGAAGGCCTATCAGAGGGTCCGGCTGCAGAGGGAAAATGAACTGCTGCGCCATAATTCAGAACACAAATCCATGCCCAAATTCATTGGCCATTCCAAGTCCGTGCAGGATGTCCGCTACCTGATCGGAAAAGCCGCACCCACCGATGTGCCGGTTCTTTTGACCGGAGAAAGCGGCACGGGCAAGAACGTGGCCGCCGCGGCCCTGCACGCCAAAAGCAGACGCGCGGACCAGCCGCTCATCATCAAGAACTGCGGCACCTTCGACAAGGAGCTGCTCAGGAGCGAATTGTTCGGTTACTGCAAGGGGGCCTTTACCGGCGCGGACCGCAGTCATGACGGGCTCTTGTCGCTGGCCCACAAGGCCACGCTTTTTTTCGACGAAGTCGGCGAGTTGACCCTGGAGCTGCAGGGCGCGCTCCTGCGCGTCCTCGAAACCCAGCATTTCCGTCGCGTGGGCGACAAGGAGGAGCGCTGCGTTGACGTGCGCTTCATCTTTGCCACCAACAAGGATCTGGAGAAGGAGGTCGAGGCAGGCCGATTTCATGACGCGTTCTACCACCGCATCAACGTCTTCAATATAGAGCTGCCGCCGCTGCGCGAACGCCGCGAAGACATCCCGTCCCTGGTCGAATACTTTCTCGTATCCCTGGCCAAAGACGCCCAGGAGTACAAGATATCCCCCCGGGCCATGCAGCAGCTCATGGACAACCCCTGGCCAGGCAATGTGCGCGAACTCAAGAACATCATTGAGCGGGGCATGATCCTGGCCGAGAACAATATCATTAATGTCCAGGCACTGCCATTTTGCCAGAAGAGCTGCCAGAATCCGCGTGAAAAAGGATTTTCAACCCTCGAAGAGCTGGAACGCTCACACATCAGCATGGTCATGCATGCCGTGCAGGGCAACAAGTCCCGCGCGGCGCAGGTGCTTGGTATCGGACGCAAGACCCTTTACAGAAAGCTGGAAGAATACAGGCTGACCGAAGTGGGTATGCAGAATGGGAACTTCCTGAGCAAATAACGCCAAATCATTTTGTCCCGATAAAAAAACATGGCACGCAATAACCGCTTACGGCTGTTGTGTTTTTTTCCGGCATCCTCTAGCCTGGGGCGGATCGGAAATTTCGCTGCGTCCGGGCGGGCCCTTGGCATGCCGGAACCGCGGCAAAAAACTCAAGGGATTCACCAATGCCAACGATATTCTTCTTTTGTGACGCCAAAGGGTGCATCGTCGAAACGCACGCAGGAGAGTTCGAGGAATGGGACCTTTCACCCGGCACATCACTGTGCGACGCCCTTGGCATAGACTGCCCGGCAGGAGAACCCCTGAAGGCCCGCCTTTCCTCTGAAACCACCCACACCCTGACGGGACCTTCGGGCAAGCCCATGAGCCTGCGGATCATGCCGCTGCCCAAAACTCTTGCGCCGGCAGGAGGTTTTCTGGCCAGCGTGAGAATCTCTTCGCAGCTTGGCATCCTCGCCGCAGACAATCCCGAACCCTCTGCCGCCACATTGGACTACGCCGTTTTCAATGCCGTGTTCAACGAAGCACGCGATGCCATCCTGCTCACCGATGAAGAATTCCAAATTCTTGCAGCCAACCGCAAAGCCCACTCCCTGTACAGCAAGGCAGATGAGCCCCTGACGGGAACCAATTTCCGACGCATCCTGCGCTCCGTGGACGAGGCGCGAATCCTGGCCTCGGCCAGATCGCTGAAAAATGGCGCATCCTGGCGCGGATCACTCACCGCCTTGAGACCGGACGGCCAGGAAACACCGGTCAAGCTGGGTGTTCGATGCCTGAGCGTGGGGGAAGTGCGCCTGTTTCAATTCATGATGCGCGACCTGCGCGGACGCATCGCCCTGGAACGTGACCTGGCCCAAAGCAGGCTGGCAGTCGCGGATATGAACACGGCCTTGAAACAGGTCCTGCGCAACGTGGAAGAAGAGCGCCAGGAACTCAAGGACGAACTGGTGCAGCAGGTCCGCGAAGAAGTGCTGCCAACGGTAGAGCGTATCGCTCTTGAAGATTCTCCCCTCGTACGCCAGGCATACAGGTCCGCCCTGGAAGAAAAGATAGCCGACATGGGCGTGACCACACCGGAATCCGTGAATCTCTTTGCCAAGCTGACTCCCCGGGAAATGGACATCTGCCGTCTTATCCAGCAGAGTTGGCAAGGCCGGGCCATCGCCGAGGAGCTGGGCATATCCTTTGAAACCCTGCAGACGCACCGCAAAAACATCCGCCGCAAGCTCGGGCTCAAAGGCGGTCCGATCTCTCTCTCCGCCTTCGTGCAGCAGCACCCTCCATTCTGAGCAGTCGGGTACTCGTGTATACCCGATACGTCCCTGACACGTCCCCTTGATTTTTCGCATTTTTCCCATACTCTCCCCAATGCTGCAAAAAGGCGCGAAAAAAAACGCGTACTTCGTCAATTTAAGCCAAGGAGTTTGAATGGCAAAAATATATGTTGAAGGTCTGTATAAAATTTTCGGCCCCAACCCAAAGAAAGCTTTGGAGATGTTGTCCCAGGGCAAAAGCAAGGACGACATCATGGCCTCCATCCGGCACGGTGTGGGCGTGGACAACGCCACATTCGAAGTTCAGGAAGGAGAGATCGTGGTTGTCATGGGCTTGTCCGGTAGCGGCAAATCAACACTTGTCCGCTGCCTGAACCGCCTGATCACGCCCACTGCGGGCAAAATCCTGATCGACGGCAGCGACGTCCTGACCATGGGCGACGACGAGCTCAGGCAGTTGCGACAGCGCAAGATGGGCATGGTTTTTCAGAATTTCGCCCTCTTTCCGCATCGCACTGTGCTCGAAAACGCGGCCCTGGGCCTTGAAATTCAGGGCATGGACAGGCCGCAGCGCCTGAAGCTCGCCGACGAGGCCCTCTCCCTGGTTGGCCTTGACGGATGGGGCGCGTCGTATCCGCGTCAGTTGTCCGGCGGCATGCAGCAGCGTGTCGGACTTGCCAGGGCACTGGCCCTTTCCCCGGACATCCTGCTCATGGACGAAGCCTTCAGTGCGCTCGATCCCCTCATCCGCCGCGACATGCAGGACGAACTGATCAGTCTGCAGGAACGGATGCAAAAGACCATCGTCTTCATTTCCCATGATCTGGACGAAGCCCTGAAACTCGGTGATCGCATCATTCTAATGAAAGACGGCGCCATCGTGCAGATCGGCTCGCCGGAGGAAATCCTGACTCATCCCGCCGACGAATACGTGGCGCGCTTTGTCGAGGACGTGGACATCACCAAGGTCCTGACCGCCGAGTCCGTCATGAAACACAGTGAAGCTGTCGCCTATCTGCGCACCGACGGTCCCCGCGCGGCCCTGCGCAAAATGCGCAAGCACAACATCGCCCATCTTTTCGTGGTGGATCACACGCACCGTCTGGTTGGCATCGTCTCTGCCGATGCAGCGGCCATTCTGGCCCAGCGCGGCGAGGGGAGCCTGACCGACGCCATCTGTACGGACATCAAGACCGTGTATCCAGAGACTCCGGCCCAGGATCTTTTCAGCATAATGGCAGAGTTGCCGTATCCTCTGGCCGTGGTCGATGAAGCAAACAAGTTCAAGGGAGTCATTGTGCGCGGCACTCTGGTCGCGGCCCTGGCTGAAAGAGGAGGTGCCGCATGAGTGATTACAAACTTCCGGTAGGCGAAGTCATCGAGACAGGCATCGACTTTCTGGTCGAGCATCTGTCCTTTATCACCAAAGCCAGCGCCGAAATTGTCGAGATGCTTCTGGGGGCCATGGAAACCGGACTGCTGCTCATTCCCATCCCGGTGTTCATCCTTCTGGTGGGCGCCTGCGTATGGTTCCTGACCAAAGAACGCAAACTCACCATAGGGAGCGCGCTTGGCCTCGCGCTGATCTGGAACATGGGGCTTTGGACCGCTACGGTCAGCACCATTGCCCTGGTCCTGGTCGCCACGCTCTGCGCCATCGCCATCGGTGTGCCGCTGGGTATCTGCGCGGCCATCAGCAAAAGCACATACAAGGTGGTCATGCCCGTCCTCGACGTGATGCAGACCATGCCGGCCTTTGTCTACCTGATCCCGGCCATCCCCTTTTTCGGACTGGGCAAGACTGCGGCCATTTTTTCCACCGTCATCTTTTCCATGCCGCCGGCGATCCGTTTCACCTGCCTGGGGATTCGTCAGATCCCTGCGGAACTTGTGGAATGTTCCACCGCTTTCGGCGCAACGCGCATGCAGCGTCTCTACAAGTTGGACCTGCCCCTGGCCGCGCCGACCATCATGGCTGGCATCAACCAGACCGTCATGCTGGCCCTGTCCATGGTCGTCATCGCGTCCATGATCGGTGCCAAGGGTCTGGGCGGCGAAGTTTGGAAAGCTATCCAGCGCCTGCAGATGGGACGCGGATTTGAGGCGGGCATAGCCATTGTCATCGTGGCTATGATCCTGGACCGGGTGCTGCAGAAGCTTGGCACCCGAAAAGAAAACTAAAACAAAGGAGTTACCTGTGAAAAGAATTCTACTCACTATCGCGTGTCTGATGCTCTTGATTCAACCTGCCATGGCCGCCAAGGGCAAAGTTCGCCTGGCTTATGTCGAATGGGACTGCGCCACCGCCAGCACCGCGGTCGCTACGGCCGCCCTGGAAGAGATGGGCTATGAAGTCGAAACCCTTCCGGTCGCAGCGGCAGCTATGTGGCAGGCCTTGGGCACCGGCGATGTTGATGCCATGGTCACCGCCTGGCTGCCCGTGACCCATGCCGACTACTATGCCAAGGTCAAGGACAAGGTCGAAAAGGTGTCCGTGGTATCCGGCGGTGCCAAGCTTGGCTGGGCCGTGCCTACCTATGTGACCATAGACTCCATCGAGGAACTGAACGCCAATGCCGATAAATTCAACGGCAAGATCATCGGCATCGACCCGGGCGCAGGCCTCATGAAGCTGTCCGAGCAGGTCGTTGCCGACTACAAGCTGGACAAGCTGGAACTGATGGAAGGCTCTGGCGCGACCATGACTGCGGCCCTGAACAATGCCATCAAGAACAAGGAATGGGTGGTTGTCACCGCGTGGTCCCCGCACTGGATGTTCGGCAAGTGGGAACTCAAGTACCTGGAAGACCCCAAGGGCATCCTGGGCGGCGAAGAGCAGATCGAGGCCATCGTGCGCAAGGGCCTCAAAAAGGACATGCCTGAAGTTCATGCCTTCTTCTCCAACTTCAAGTGGGATTCTCCCGCACAGTTGCAGATGGTCATGGCCTGGAACCAGGACGGCGGAAGCCCCGAAGAAAACGCCCAGCGTTTCCTGAAGGAATATCCGGAGACCGTTAAGGGCTGGATGGGCAAATAACGGCAGTCTGAAAAACGACGCTTAAACGGCGCAGGCCGGGGCATGATCCCCGGCCTGCGCCGTTTTTTGCTTTCCCGGATGCCAACTCCTATAGGTCCTATAAGACCTATAGGACCCATGGGACCCATAAATTCCCGCCAGAGGCCTCTCCCCCAACAAAAAACCCCGGCTCGCACCGGGGTTTTCTGATCAGGCCAGCTTACCGCAACATTTCTTGTACTTCTGACCGCTCCCGCAGGGGCAGGGGTCGTTGCGGCCGACCTTGGGGTCCACCCGGCGCACGGTATCCGGTTTCTTGTCGGTAGGCTCGTTGCTGCCGACATATTTCACGTCCGCCTGCTCCTCGTGCTTGAGCTCTTCCTGTTTGACCGCCTCGATGCGCAGGTGGGTCAACGCCTTCATGGTGTTCTCGCGGATGCGGAAGATGAGATCCTCGAAGAGCTCGAAGCCTTCACGCTTGTACTCCTGTTTGGGATCGCGCTGGGCGTATCCTCTAAGGCCGATCCCTTCCTTCAGGTAGTCCATCTGCAGCAGGTGATCCTTCCAGTTGCGATCAAGCGCATCGAGCAGGAAGAAGCGCAGAATTTCCTGATACTGATCCGGAGCAAGGGAGCGATGTTCTTCGAGCACGGAGAGAATGGCGGCCCGCGCCTCGTCCCGGCCTATGAATTTTCCGCCCGGAACCATGCGCTCCATGGCAAAGATCTCGTCCAGCTTGGAGCGGACCATGCCCTGGAGCTCTTCAGGAGATTCGGTATGGCCTTTTTTGTTTTCCAGGGGCTCGTAAACCTGGGAAAGAAGATCGTCGACAAACTCTTCCACCGTGGGCTGCAGATCTTCGGCGATCATGAACTCGCGGCGCAGGGAATAGATGACCTCGCGCTGCTGGTTCATGACGTTGTCGTAGTCGATGAGCTGTTTGCGAATTTCAAAGTTGTGTCCTTCGACGCGCTTCTGGGCATTTTCGATGGACCGGGAGATGAGAGGGTTCTCGATGGTCTGACCATCTTCGAGGCCCAGCTTGTCCATGATTCCGGCAATGCGCTCGGAACCGAAGAGGCGCATGAGGGTGTCGTCCAGGGCCAGGTAGAAGCGCGAAGAGCCGGGGTCGCCCTGACGTCCGGCGCGGCCGCGCAGCTGGTTGTCGATGCGCCTGCTCTCGTGGCGTTCGGAACCCAGGATGTGCAGCCCGCCAAGCTCGCGTACGCCTTCGCCCAGGACAATGTCCGTGCCGCGGCCAGCCATGTTTGTGGCGATGGTCACACGGCCTTTCTGGCCGGCCATGGCCACGATCTCGGCTTCCTTCTCGTGGTACTTGGCGTTCAGGACTTCATGCGGGACACCTTTCTTCTTGAGCAAGGAAGCGATGTATTCGGATTTCTCGATGGAGGTGGTGCCGACCAGGACCGGCTGGCCCTTGGCGTGCAGACCCTTGATTTCCTCCACGATGGCCCCGAATTTCTCGGCCTGGGTCTTTAAGATCACGTCGGGAAAATCCTTGCGCACCATCTGCTTGTTCGGCGGGGCAACCACGACTTCCAGCCCGTAGATCTGCTGGAATTCAACGGCTTCGGTATCGGCCGTACCGGTCATGCCGGCGAGCTTCTTGTACATGCGGAAGAAATTCTGAAAGGTGATGCTCGCCAGGGTCTGGTTCTCGGCCTCGACCTTGACCCCTTCCTTGGCCTCCAGGGCCTGATGCAGGCCGTCGCTGAAGCGTCGCCCGGGCATGAGCCGACCGGTGAACTCGTCAACGATGACCACCTGCCCGTCCTTGACGATGTAGTGATCGTCCAGAGTGAAGAGGTAATGGGCGCGCAGGGCCTGCAGAATATGATGCTGCAAGGTGATGTTGGCCGGATCGAAGAGGTTGGTCACACCCAGGATCTCTTCACAGTGACTCACGCCCTCGTCGGTGAGCACGACGGTGCGCGCCTTTTCATCGATGGCGAAATGCGCGTCCCGGTCCAGTTTGGGAATGATGGCGTTGACGCGGCCATAGAGCGAGGTCGATTTCTCGCCCGGGCCCGAGATGATGAGCGGAGTACGGGCTTCGTCGATGAGGATGGAGTCCACTTCGTCGACAATGGCAAAATTGAGAGGGCGCTGCACAAGCTGATGCTTGTAGAACTTCATGTTGTCGCGCAGGTAGTCGAATCCGAACTCGTTGTTGGTGCCGTAGGTCACATCTGCGCCGTAGGCCTCCTGGCGCTCGGCGTCGGAGAGGCCATGCACGATGACGCCAACGGTCAGCCCCATGAACGTGTAGAGCTGGCCCATCCAGGCCGCGTCACGCTTGGCCAGGTAATCGTTGACCGTGACCACGTGCACGCCCTTCCCGGACAGGGCATTCAAAACCACGGGCAGGGTCGCGACCAGGGTCTTGCCCTCACCGGTCTTCATTTCCGCGATCTTGCCCTGATGCAGGATCATGCCGCCCATAAGCTGCACGTCGAAATGGCGCATGCCAAGCACCCGCCGGCTGGCCTCGCGGGTCAGGGCGAAAACCTCAGGCAGCAGGGAGTCAACCTCGCGCCCGGCGCCCACTTCCTCGCGGTATCCGGCGAAGCGGGCCGGAATCTCGGCATCGGAAAGGGCCTGCATCTCCTTTTCCAGGGCATTTATCTTGCCAACCGTGGGCAGCAAGGTTTTCAGATACCTGTCATTTCTGGAACCGAATATTTTCTTGGTCAAATAACCGATCATGAATACTCCCGACTCGTTGGTCTTGGGGATAAAAGAGTCTCTTGCCGGGGGCGGATGCTCCGGCTAGAAATCGGACCAATGCCCCGAGTTCACGCACTAGGGCAGATTTTTTACAATGACAACCGCAAGAAGGCAGCCATGAACAAGCACAACTGCGCACTTATGATCATCGACATGCAACACGACTTCGCCGTGCCTGGTGGGGCCTGCGAGGTAGCCGGGGCCCATGCCACCATTCCGGTCATCCGCAAGGTCCTGACTTCATTTCGGGACCTGGGACTGCCGGTCTTTCACATCGTGCGCGAATACCGCAGCGATGGCTCCGACGTTGAAATTTCCCGTCAGGAGGCTTTGAAAACTCGCCCCATGGTGGTG
>JAWLHW010000054.1:0-13364 GCA_041690155.1 Desulfomicrobium sp.
CGATTAAGCTAACGAGCAGCTGTCATGAATGCAAAGAAAAATTCCGATCCCACGCCCCTGGACCACGCTTCCGTGCAGTGGTTGGCAACCTCCCTGGACAGTCAGCATCCGGCCGATACCGCCGATGAGCTGGAAAACCTGTCTCTGGAGGAACAGCTTGAGTATATAAAGGAAATGGACGTGGAGGACGCTTCGGAGTCCATCACCGAAATGGAGCGTCACGATCGCAACGCGCTCATGACCCAGCTTGCACCGGATTTTGCCGCAGCCATCCTGGAGGCCATGTCGCCGGATGACGCGGCCGATATCCTTGAAGATCTCGACTCCTCCGTGCGCGCCCGCATTTTCAAGAAACTCGAACGCGAAGACGCCAAGGAAATCTCGGACCTGCTGCGGTTCGATCCGGACTCCGCAGGCGGCGTCATGAACACCGAGATTCTGGCCCTGGACCATTCCATGAACGCGCAGCAGGCCATCAACCTTATACGCGACCGGGTCGAGGAAACCGAGATTCCCTATTATGCGTATATAGTCGATGAGTTTCGGCATCTTCGGGGCGTGCTGTCCCTGCGGGATCTGCTTGTGAGCCCTGGCCGGACCTTGCTCAAAGAGCTGCTCCACGAGCAGAACCTGATTTACGTGTCTTTCGACGTGGACAAGGAAGAGGTCGCACGGCTCATCAGCCGCTACAACTTTTTGGCTCTTCCCGTTGTCGATCACGAACAGCGCCTTTTGGGCATGGTCACCGTCGACGACGTCATCGACATCATCCAGGAAGAGGCCAGCGAGGACATGCAGTCCATGGTCGGCGCGGGTCGGGATGAAACCGTGGATTCGCCGTGGACGTATTCCCTGCGCGTGCGGCTGCCCTGGCTGATCCTGAACGTGCTCAATTCCGCCGTGGCAGCCTATGTGGTTCATTTGTTCGAGGGAACCATTGCGCAGATGGCCATCCTGGCCGCGCTCATGCCCATCGTCGCCAATCAGGCCGGAAATACGGGGCAGCAGGCCCTTGCGGTCATGATCAGGCAACTGGCCATGGAACGGTTCAATCGCAAGAAAAGCTGGGTGGCGGTGTTGCGTGAGGCCAAGATCGGAACGGCCAACGGGCTCATCATCGGTACGCTGGTTTTTCTTGGCCTCTTCACCTGGACGCACAACCTCGGCCTGGCCGTGGTCATGGCCGTGGCCCTGGGCCTCGACATGCTCATCGGCGCTGTGGCCGGAGCGTCCATTCCTCTTCTGCTCAAGGAAATCGGTCGCGATCCGGCCCAGGCTTCAAGCATCTTTCTGACGACCTTGACGGACAGCATCGGCTTTTTCACCTTTCTGGGACTGGCCGCCGTTTTTCTTTTCTAGGAGGGCGCGGCCTAGTCTTCCTGTTCCACTGCATCCAGGAGATCAATGGTCAGGCGCAGAAAATCGGCTTCGGTGATGATCCCGCACAGCTTGTCTTCACAAATCACGGGCAGGCATCCGTACTTCTCTTCCAGCAATAACCTGGCGGCCTCTTTCAAGGACAGGTCCGCGGTGACGGTGACCACATCAGTCTGCATGATTTCGCGAATGGGAATTCCGGACTCGATTTCATCCTGGGTCTGGCGATCGATGCCGGCCAGTTCGGAGATGGTGGCGGCCAGTATGTCGCGGTGCGTAAGCAGGCCCGCGAATTTGCCCTGGTTGTCAACGATGGGGATGTGGCGGATGCGGGCCAGGTCCATCAGATCCTTGGCCGCGCTCAGGCTTTCGTTGTGATTGAGGGTGAAAACGTCCTTGGTCATGATATCCTTAACCTGGAACATGGCATTCTCCTTTTTTTGTCATTCTTTCCGATTCCAGCATTGCGGGCAAGAAAAAGGTTGGCGCCAAGCGTAACACGGGGTCTTTGACGAGGTGCGAGTTGACTTGGGTGGTGAAATCTGGTCTTCAACCATCTTTCTGGTAATGATTTCCAATGAATCGAGCAGGCCGGGAGAGCTTCACGTTGAAGGGATTTCTTCGTAATCGGGAAAGGATGGTGCGAGAGCAGATCGAAGCCAGGGGGATCACCGACGAGCGTGTGCTCTCCGTGATGCGCCAGGTTCCCCGTCATCTTTTTGTGGATGAAGCCCTGCAGATGCAAGCCTACGGAGATCATCCCGTGCCCATCGGTCTCGGGCAGACACTTTCCCAGCCATACATAGTCGCCCTGATGACATCGCTTCTTGTTGTCCGTCCGCGCATGCGCATCCTTGAAATAGGCACCGGCTCCGGGTATCAGGCCGCCATACTTGCGGCCATGGGGGCAGAGGTCTTCACCGTGGAGCGGATCAAGCAACTTTACATGACTTCCCGCAGCCGTCTTTTGCAGATGAAGTACTTCAATGTGCGGGTCAAACTCGATGACGGAACCCTGGGCTGGCCCGAGCTTGGTCCTTTTGATCGCATCATCGTCACCGCCGGAGGCCCCGAAGTGCCTGCGCCTCTGCTGGAGCAACTGACGGATCCGGGCATCATGCTCATCCCCGTGGGCGGAACCAGAAGGGATCAGCGGCTGTTCAGGATTTTCAAGAAGGAAGGGCGGATTCATCAGGAAGATCACGGCTCCGTCGCTTTTGTTGACCTGGTTGGCTCGCACGGCTGGTGAGCCTGCGCTACGGAGAATCGAAGGGTTCTGCGCATTTGATGCTTGCCGATAAATGAAAAATATCTGTCCCAGACGGTCGGCCAGACTGGCGGCAGATGTCCATATCTCTGGAGGAAAAATGTCCGAAACCAAATCATCCTGTTCAAGCTGTTCCGGCAAAAACACCCTCGGTTCGATCCAGGGCAGCCCGGAGTCAAAGCTTGAACGCCAGGACAAGGTCATTGCCAGCACCCTGTCCAAGATCAAATACAAACTTTTCGTCATGAGCGGCAAAGGCGGAGTTGGCAAAAGCTCCGTATCCACCAATCTGGCCGCAGCCCTGGCCATCAAGGGCTACAAGGTCGGGCTGCTGGATGTCGATATCCACGGGCCCAGCGTCCCGCATCTGCTCGGATTGACCGGCCTGCTTGACATCGATCCGCAGAAGGGCATCCAGCCCAAGCGCTACAGCGAGAATCTGGCGGTCGTGTCCATGGAGTCGCTGCTCAAGGATCCGGATCAGGCCGTGCTCTGGAAGGGCCCCATGAAGACCTCGGCCATACGCCAGTTCGTGTCGGATGTGGACTGGGGCGAGCTGGATTTTTTGGTCATTGACTCCCCGCCAGGCACTGGGGATGAGCCAATGGCCGTGCTCAAGACGGTCCCCGATGCCCTGAGCATCGTTATCACGACGCCTCAAGAAATTTCTTTGGCAGACGTGCGAAAATCGATTAACTTTCTGCAGTACGTGAAGGCGAACATTCTCGGTGTCGTTGAAAACATGAGCGGTCTCATCTGTCCGCACTGCAGGCAAAAGATTGATCTGTTCAAAAGAGGCGGGGGAGAGGAGCTGGCCAAGAAGTACTCGCTCCCCTTTCTCGGGTCCATTCCGCTTGACCCGGTTACCGTGGTCGCGGGGGATTTGGGCAAACCCGTTGTCATGCTCGATGTTGAGTGTCCGGCCAAAACGGCCTTGCTTGCGATGGCGGAACGGGTCATTGTTGCTGCTGAAAACAGTCTGGAAGCCGTGTCGAGCAGTCATGTATAGGTAAGATGGTGACACGAAGATGATACGTGTTTTTGTATTTTCTTTTCTTCTTGCCTTTCAGTTCTTTCTTTTCCCCGGACAAAACGTCCAGGCTAAAGGAATTTACTATATGGTCAAAGAAGATGGGACTCTTTGCATAACGGACATCCCAAATTCAAGAAGGTACAAGCCATACAAATTTCAAAAAACTATCAATTATATTCGAAATGCAATAGTTGCATTCAAGCGCGACCACAGAAGCGTTGAAGAAGTAAATGCCATAGTCTCTGGTCTGTGTTCTAAATATGGCGTAGATAAAAAACTTGTAATGGCTGTGATTGATGTTGAATCCGGGTTCAATGCCGCAGCGGTTTCAACTGCCGGGGCTCAGGGGTTGATGCAGATTATGCCTGAAACCGGTAGGGATCTTGATCTTGCCGATCCTTTTGATCCCTCGGAAAATATTGATGCAGGTATCCGTTATTTGCGGTATCTTCTTGATACATTTCCAGATAGGCGTCTTGCTGTCGCGGCATATAATGCAGGGCCGAATGCCGTAAAAAAATATGGTGGAATTCCTCCGTACGCCGAAACTCAGAATTATGTAGAAAAAGTTTGGGCCCGACTTAAATACTATGAATAAAATATTATGATGAATGTACCCAACGCGCTTACAGTTTTTCGAATATTGGCGGTGCCTTTTATTATCGCCTTACTGTATTTTCCTTCGCGGTCGACCTGTTTGCTCGCGACAGTCCTCTTTCTTGTCGCGATCCTCACAGATCTGGCAGACGGTTTTTGGGCCAGAAAGTACAATCAGGTCACCAATTTCGGAAAATTTCTTGATCCGTTGGCGGACAAGATACTCATCGCATCGGTCTTGATCATGCTTGTCGAGTTGAACTGGATACCGGCATGGATTGCGATTATTGTCATCGTTCGGGAATTGCTTGTCACTGGACTGCGAGCCATTGCCGCGGACAAGGGGCAGGTTATCTCGGCAGACAAATATGGAAAGTTGAAAACAATCATGCAGAGCGTCGCTCTGGTTCCACTTATTTATCACTACCCTCTGTTAGGTATCGACACTGCGAAATTGGGCTTTTTGTTGCTGCTTGTAGCGATGGTGCTCACTTTGTATTCAGGATGGAATTATCTTTATACCTTTTATCGGATTTGGGGAGACTGAAGTTTGCATTTTGTTTCTCTAAATTTTAGTGTATAGAGAAGTCCAACTTATTTGAACTGAAGGGTGTGACAAGAAATCTGTTTGGCGATCATAAATTTTAGATTTTGCGGATAGTCCCTCTGGAGGATGGCATAAATGGCTCAAATAGATGCTTTTTTCAAGATGATGCATGAACTTGGGGCCTCGGATCTTCATCTGTCATCAGGTTCGCAGCCAATTATCCGCCTGCATGGCGAAATGCAGCGCATCAAGTACAAATTTCTTGAGCATGAAGAACTCAAGAAAATGCTCTACGAAATAACTCCCGAAAATAAGATCAAGACATTCGAAGAAAGCGGTGACGTGGATTTCTCCTACGAAGTCACTCATCTGGCCCGCTACCGCGCCAACTTCTTTTTGCAGAAGCGTGGAATCGGCGCGGTTTTTCGGGAAATTCCGCAGAAAATCCTTACCATCGAGGAACTGGGCCTGCCGAGCATTCTGAAGAATCTGGCGTTATTGCCCAAGGGCCTCGTGTTGGTCACCGGTCCCACAGGCAGCGGTAAATCAACCACCCTGGCGGCCATTGTCGATTATGTGAACAAGATCCGCAAGGATCATATCCTGACCATCGAAGATCCCATCGAATTTGTGCACGAACCTCAGAGTTGCCTGATCAACCAGCGTGAAGTCGGACGCGACACCATGTCGTTCAGCGCGGCGTTGCGCGGGGCGTTGCGCGAGGATCCGGACATCATTCTGGTCGGCGAAATGCGAGACCTGGAAACCATTCAGCTGGCTCTTGAGGCGGCTGAGACTGGCCATCTGGTTTTTGCGACCTTGCACACCATCTCCGCATCGAAAACCATCGACCGCATCATCGAAGTATTTCCCGGCGATTTGCAGGGCCAGATTCGTTCGGGTCTTGCCGACTCCCTGCGGGCCATCATCGCGCAGAATCTTTTCAAGCGCATAGACAGACCCGGGCGCGTTGCAGGCATTGAAGTCCTCATCGCCACTCCTGCCGTTCGAAACCTGATCCGCGAAAACAAAATCTTCCAGATCAACTCCGTTATCGAGACCGGGCGGAAGTATGGCATGCAGAGCATTGATGACGCCATCCTGAAGCTTCTCACCGCCGGCATCATCGACCCCGAGCAAGCGTACAACAAGGCTGCCACGAAATCGAAATTCAGGGAATTCCTGACCACTCCGCCCCAAGATTTCACCGAGGTGTAGTATGCAAAGAGCGCATCTTGACCATATTTTGCATCAGGTTCTCGATTTTGCACCTGATACCTCAGATATTCTCTTTACTGTGAACAAACTTGTGCAGGCGGAAGTTCATGGTGAACTCGTCAATGCGAAGATAGAGCCAAACCCGGGGCAGCTCTTGCCCGTTCAGGTAGAGGCTGTGGCCATGTGTCTCATGGGCCGCAATATCCGCCTCTATGAGGACCAACTGCGCACAGGTTCCTGCGATCTTTCCTATGAGTTGCCGGGTCGCTGCCGTTTCAGGGTCAATATTCTGGGGCAGAAAGGGTCCCTGGCCATCGTGATGCGCAAGCTGACCTCCGTCGTGCCTACAATCAACGATCTTTCTCTGCCGGAAGTTTTTTACGAGATGTCCAAGGAGAAGTTTGGCCTCATTCTGGTCACTGGCGCCACGGGCACAGGTAAAACCACCTCCCTTGCCGCCCTCATCGACAATATAAACCAGATGCACCGCAAGCATATCGTCACTCTTGAAGATCCTATCGAATATGTCCACGAGCATAAACTCGGGACTGTGAACCAGCGGGAACTCGGCCTTGATTTTGACTCTTTCGCTTCAGGACTGCGTGCTGCATTGCGTCAGGCGCCAAAGGTCATCCTGGTCGGTGAAATACGTGATCGCGAGACAATCACCATCGCGCTGGAAGCTGCGGAAACAGGTCATCTCGTACTTGGCACTCTTCATACCAGCGATACCGGGCAAACGATCAATCGTATTATCGGCATGTTTGAACTTGCCGAAGAGCGTTTGATCAGGTCTCGCTTGGCAGAGAGCCTGAAATATGTTGTTTCGCAAAGATTGATGCCTCGTTTGGGAGGAGGGCGCGTGCCGGCTTTTGAAGTTTTGAAGTCGAATCTGCGTATCAAGGAAGTCATTTACAATGGCGAAAGTGAGGAAAAGACTTTTTACAATATTGTTGAATCCGGTGATGCCTACGGCATGATCACTTTCGACAAATACATAGCCAACCAGTTTTACGAAAATATTATCTCCGAAGATGTTGCCATGCTGTACGGGTCGGACAAATCACGTTTGGCCCAGATGGTCGACAAGATCAAAACAGCCCGCGGAGAGAAGGTTACGGACATTGAAGGCCTAGAGCTTGATCACGAGTATGAACGTAAGAGCTCCTTTTTTTGAGAGGTAAGAATGGACATCACCTGTTCTCATTGTAAATCCAGTTTTGTGATTCCGGATGACCGTATTCCTGAAACAAAAAAGTTCAAACTGAATTGTCCAAAATGCAGAGAACCTATCGTTATTGATCAGGCAAGCGAAGATGAAAAAATTGTTGCTCCAGAGCATTTTCCACATGATGCGACTGTAGCCTTTTTGTTTGTCAAAAATAAAGATCTGTCAGAAAGGATAACACGTTTCTTGAAATCAAGAGGTATTTTTGTTTCTGCAACTACGGTTATCCACGAAGCGTTGGATAAAGTCCGCATAAACTATTACAATATGATTATCCTTGAAGAGTCGGATCACGGGAAAGCCATTCTGGGTATTGTTAAAAAATGGAATGGGTTACGCCGCAGGGATGTCGATATTGTTCTGGTCGAAGCTGCTTGCAAGAGTTTGCATTCGAATGAAGCCTTTTTCAGAGGCGTTAATTCTGTTATCAGTGCGACAGACAATGAGAGGATAGAAAACCTTCTTGATCTTGCAATGGGTGAATTTAAGAACTACAGTGAGCCATGGGCTGTTGCAGCGCAAAAGCTGCAGATGCAAAGGTAATTCATGATTCATGGAAAAAAACAGATTTTTCTTTTCCTACTGTGCGTAGTAAACATTTTTCTTGTGTTCAAGATCTTCGATGAAGATAGCGGTTTACCTGTGTATCAAGATCTGAAAGTCAAGATAGATGGCGTGCAGGAGAAAATAGATGATGTCGATTTCCGAAACAGACAAATCAGTTCTGAAATTCGTATTCTCAAAAAGAATGATCAATATGTTAACAGGTTGATTAAAAGAGAGCTTTTTTACGTTGCTGACAATGAACTGATGTATATACTGAAATAATATGAACGATACACTACACCTCTTCGATGAACTTCTTGAGCATGACTCGGGGTCAAAGATATTTTTTCCTTTGGCTCGGCTGTATCGCAAACAGGGGCATACACAAAGAGCCATCGAGATCGTACAGAAAGGAATAGAGCATCACCCCGATTATCTTGAGGCTCAGTTGTATCTGATTGAGCTTTTGAGCGAAGTCGGTGATAATCCGGCTGCGGAAAACAAGGCTTTTTCCGTGTTTTCCAAACTGCTCTCCTATGAGAAGTTCTGGGTCAGCCTGCGAGCACATTATGCAAAATCTCAGCGATCCGATTTGGCCCTGGCTTCTTTTCTGGTGGAACGAAACGCCAGAGGAGAAGATGTTGATCTGCTGAGGCTCCTGACCTACGGCATAGGTCACTATACAGAATTGATCTCTTCCGATTCTCCAAGTGTCGAACCGGAGCAGGATCTGGATGCTGAAGAGGTCGCCCAGATTTGCCTCAATTCCGGAATCAAGACAAAAACCATGGCCAAACTCCTTGTGGCGCAAGGAGAGTTCGCGCAGGCAATAAAGATTTATGACGGTCTGCTTGAAGGAGTGGTCAACGAAGACGAGCGAAATGAGCTGAGCCAGCTACGGGCAAACGCACACAAGGAATTGGGAAGCTTGCCCGACCCGGAAGCTGAAAAAAACAACAAGCTTTTTTTTGTATTGAATACCCTGGCCGATCGTCTGGAGCAAAAAACCAGCCTGCAATCTACAGATAATGATTGAATGTTCGCGATGAAATTCTCTCTTGATTCTTTTTTGACTCGACTATAAGTCTTTATATCTTTTCATTTTTGTATTGTTTTTCATTTGTTTGGTTCTATTTAATTCAATTCAAATCGATTCCGAGAGACTCTATGAAATTAATTATTCCAGTTTTCGTTTTGCTTTTACTTGTAGCGTGTAAGCCTGTCAAAGTTACACAGCAGTATTACGATGACTATGTTAATCCAGTCGCAAGTATTGATTACGAAGATACAGTTTCTGCAGATGTTCCTGTAGAGTTGCTGGATGATTACTATACTGTCGACAGCAAGATTGTTCGACTGGCAAACCAACTCGATCTTTTAGATTCTCGGATAGATAACGAAACGATTGAATATCAGAAATCAATTCATCCGTGGATTGTAAATATGGCAACTTTTGATCAGGACCAGCTTTTTATTTCCGGTGACGACACACTCGGTTTTGATCCGGAAATCCGTACAGAACTGATGGACTTGACTCCTGAAAAAGACCGACTGTTTTTGTTTAAAAATAAACGGCAATTTTTTGTTCACGTAATTTTCACGCCTGATGGACAATACAAAGCGACCGTTGTCGAAGTTGATATGAACGCTCTTGCCTCTGAAATACCAAACAATAGAACTGTAATCGCCATCGATGACCAGATTTGTGGGCCGGCAATTGCCAGCCTTCCAGAAGCATGCATAAATTTGAGAAATTCAACAAAATATTCTGGAACCATAAGCATAGACAAAAATGAGTGGTACTGGATCAGAAGCATGGGTTCTGACAACCTTGTATATTTATATCTGACTCAAGAGTAATACTTATGCGCCAAGTAACTGTTGTTGAGCATCTGCTCCTTCGCCAAAAAGAAAGGCCCATGGCTTCCGGTCGTTTCACCAGGTTGCTGACCGAGTTGATTCTGTCTGCGAAAATTATCGACCGCGAAGTCTCCAAAGCCGGTCTGCTGGATGTTCTTGGAGCCACCGGGGAAGTGAACATTCAAGGAGAGGTTGTTCAGAAACTGGATGATTTTGCCAATCAGGTGATCATTCGAAGGATGGAACGGGCCGGTGTGCTCTGTGCAATGGTTTCGGAGGAAAACGCCGATTTTATCGGGATTCCCCGTCAGTATCCCGTTGGCGATTACATCCTGATCTTTGACCCTCTGGACGGTTCGGCCAACATAGATGCCAATGTGAGCATCGGAACCATCTTCGGCATTTATCGTCGCACCTCCTTTGATCAGCAGGCCGTCAGTGTGGGTGAGCTGCTCCAGAAGGGCTCGATGCAGGTTGCGGCGGGGTATATCATCTATGGGTCTTCTACGATGATGGTCTACACCTCCGGCAGCGGTGTGCACGGCTTCACCCTCGATCCCAGCGTGGGCGAGTTTCTTCTTTCGCATCCGGACATAAAAATACCGGAGAGGGGAAGAATCTATTCCGTCAACGAAGGCTATTCTTCGTATTGGGATGAGCCCACAAGGAATATCGTAAATTATTTCAAGTCAAGTGACAGCGCCACGGGGCGGCCTTACAGTTCGCGCTATATTGGATCCCTGGTTTCCGATTTTCATCGAAATCTGATTTACGGCGGAATTTTCATGTATCCCGCTGATTCTCGTGATGCCCGTAAACCTGCGGGCAAGCTTCGTCTCATGTGTGAAGCCGCCCCCATGGCCATGATCGTCGAACAGGCAGGTGGTCTCGCGACAGATGGAATTCAACGCATCCTGGACATTGAGCCGCAGGAACTGCATCAGCGCGTGCCCTTGTTCATCGGGTCGAAGTCCGACGTCGAGATTGTTCTCAAGTTCTATGCCGATGCTGCCAAAAGCTAGGAATTTCCTGTGCCTTCAGCATCTTTCAAAGACGTGCGCAGATGATTTGTCTTGGCATTGAAACGTCCTGTGACGAAACATCCGTTGCACTTTGGCAAGACGGTCATCTCATCACCGATCTGGTGCATACGCAGATACCTATGCATTCGGTTTTTGGCGGGGTCGTGCCGGAACTCGCATCGCGGGAACACCTGCGCCTGCTGGACGGGCTCGTCTCTTCTGTGCTGCAGAGTGCAGGACGGCCTGCGGGGCAGGGGATCGACCTGGTCGCCGTTACGCGTGGCCCGGGCCTGCTGGGTGCGCTTTTGGTCGGTATTTCCTACGCCAAGTCGTTATCCTTGTCGCTTGGTGTTCCGGTCATCGGTGTCAATCACCTCTATGCACATCTGCTGGCTTGCGATTTTACAGAACCCATCGAGTACCCGGCGCTTGGCGTCCTTGTTTCCGGGGGGCACACGCATATCTATGAAATGCCCGCTCCCTGCGAATTCAACGTGCTCGGAAAAACCCTTGATGACGCAGCAGGCGAGGCGTTTGATAAGATTGCAAAACTTCTGAATCTTCCTTATCCGGGCGGAAAGTATATAGACATTCTGGCCCAGCACGGCACGGCAGATCCGCGCCTTTTTTCGAAGCCTTACCTGCAAAACGACAATTGCGATTTCAGCTTCAGCGGACTCAAGACCGCTGTCGCCCAATATGTGCAGAAAAAATCGTTTGCCGCCATTGACTATGCAGCCTTTGACGTGGAATTGGTTCCGCAGGAAATAAAGGATCTTTGTGCCACGGTGAACGAGACCATTGTCGAGACTTTGCTCGAAAAGACCAGGCGGGCCGTGGCGCGCTGCCATGATGTCAAGACACTGTGCCTGGCTGGAGGGGTTGCCGCCAACAGTCATCTTAGGCATAAATTCTCAGCATTTGCCCATGCCAGGGGGTTCAAATTTTTAGCTCCCTCGCAAAACTATTGTGGTGATAATGCGGCTATGATAGCGTACGCTGGTGTTCAGTGGGCGAAAAAGGGTCTCAGTAGTTCCATGGATTTTGAGGCCATCCCACGGGGAAAGATTGTTCCCAATGATTTTATTGTAAACCCTTTCTTCAAGGAGTGAATAATGGCTGCACAAGTGAACGATGCCGGTTTTGATGCGGAAGTTTTGAAAGGTGATCTTCCTGTATTGGTGGATTTTTGGGCACCGTGGTGTGGACCGTGCAGGGCTATTGCTCCTGTAATTGAAGAATTGGCTCAGGAATTCGAGGGCAAGGTCAAAATCGTAAAGATGAATGTTGACGAAAACCCCGGCACTCCGAGCAAATATGGCATCCGCGCCATCCCAACCTTGATTCTTTTCAAGAGCGGTGAAGTCGTTGAGCAGGTCACTGGAGCTGTCTCCAAGGCCAGTCTGAAGCAGATGCTCAGTGACAAGGTCCTGTAATTGTTGTTGAACTTTGAGATTGTCTGATGAGGGTGGCTGCGAAAGCGTAGTGGTCACCCTTACTTTTTTATGTTGAGTTTGACGCATTCTGCCGGCTAGAAGCCAAATGCTATTCAAACTCTTCCCTCACCTCCATTTACCGTGAGCCAGGTAATTGTAATGCGCAACTATTTGATTCTTTTTTCTTTTGTCCTGCTTTTAAACGGGTGTGGAGCCATTGATTATTATTTTTTGACTCCGCCTGAAGACACTGCCCAAGAGCTTTTTGAAAACGCACGTGGATTCATGCAAGACAAAGAGTATGCCGAAGCCGTTGATTCCCTGACCAAACTCAATGACCGGTATCCGTTCAGCCCATATGCAACGGAAGCCAGACTTATGCTTGGCGATGCGTATGCCCTTGATTCGCAGTATCTGAATGCCGTTGATGCGTATGATGAATTTCTGAATATGCACCCGCGTCATGAATCCATTGATTATGTTCTTTTTCAGATCGGCGTGAATAAATATAACTCACACCGCTCGATTGACTTGCCGCAGACTCAGCTTGGAGAAGCGGTTGAATCATTCAGAAGACTAGTCAGCGGATATCCGAACAGCATTTATCGCGAGCAGGCTCTTGATTATATCGTTAAGTGCAGAACACTGATTGCTGAACACGAAATGTTCGTTGCTGACTTTTATTTCAAGTCTGGATCGTACAATGCTGCATGGACACGATACGTATACATAATTGATAACTTTCCTGAACTGGAAGAAATTGTGCAACTGGCCAAATCAAAGTCCAAGGTTGCATATTATTACGCACAAGAGAAAGAGAACGACACAATAAGGCATCCAAGCAAGTTGAAGCAGTATTTTGACTGGCTTTGATATGACTGTAGCTTTTTTGCAAATTAGTCGGGGCGTCTGTGACGCCCCTTTTTTTTGTTTTTTTTCAAGCCGTCAGGATAGTATTGATCCTCTTTTTTGAAGGAACATCGGCATGTTGCAGTGACCGCTGTCATCAAAGATGGAAATGGCTGGTTCCATCCTTCAGGTATAAAACTCGGGTTCGCGGCGCTGTGCGAATTTTTCATGCAAGGTGCGCCCCAGTTCCAGAATTTTCGGGTGCGTCATGACCCTTGCGCCTGTCGGACAGATTCTGGTGCAGGCGCAGCAGCGCAGACACAGCATCTTGTCGGTCTCCACGGAATCATTGACCAGCCTGATGGCGCTGGAGGGACAGGAGCT
>JAWLHW010000055.1:0-13119 GCA_041690155.1 Desulfomicrobium sp.
TCCAGGGGACCAGGCCGATAAAGGGCCAGAAGCGCGATGATGTCCTCGAAACAGGAGGGCTTGAGGCCGCGCAAGACCCGGCGCATGCCGTCGGATTCCAGCTGGAACACCCCGTCCGTCTCGCCCCGGCACAAAAGTTCGAAGGTCTGCGGGTCGTCGAGGGGCAGCTTTTCGAGAATGGGCACGGACTTGTTGTTCTTGCGGATGAGCTTCAGGGCATCGTCGATGACGGTCAGGGTTTTGAGGCCCAGAAAGTCAAACTTGATGAGCCCGATCAGTTCGACCTTCTTCATGTCGAGCTGGGTCACGACCTCGCCGTTCTTGCCCTTGTGCAGTGGCAGGTACTCGACCATGGGCTTCTGGGAGATGACGAGGCCGGCGGCGTGGATGGACGAGTGCCGGGCCAGGCCTTCCAGACGCCGAGCGACGTCGTAGAGCTTTCTATACTGCGGATCGCTGTCGATGAGATTGCGCAGTTCAGGCTCCTCGTCCAGGGCCTTGGTCAGGGTCATCTTCAGGTCATCGGGGATGAGCTTGGCGATGCGGTCGGCGTCCTTGAGGCTGACATCAAGGGCCCTGGCCACGTCGCGAATGGCGCCCTTGGCCTTCATGGTCCCGAAAGCCACGATCTGGGCCACGTGGTCGGCCCCGTATTTATCCGAGACGTAGCGGATGACCTCGTCGCGCCGATTGTAGCAGAAATCCACGTCGATATCAGGCATGGACGCACGTTCCACATTCAAAAACCGTTCAAAGAAGAGCGCGTAGCGAATGGGGTCCAGGTCCGTGATCTTGAGCGCGTACGAAACCAGCGATCCGGCAGCGGAACCTCGGCCGGGACCGACAGGGATGTTCTGCGATTTCGCCCAGTTGATAAAATCCTGTACGATCAGGAAATAGGCCGGAAAGCCCTTCTCGATGATGATGCTGAGTTCAAGCTCCAGGCGCTCGCGGTAAGCGACTTCGTCCACCTCGTAAGGCAGGGCGGCGATGCGCTCCCTTAGCCCCTCTTCGGACAGGCGGCGAAATTCCTGGTCCAGGGTCACGCCCTCGGGCACGTCGTAGACCGGGAAGAAATGCTGCTTGAGCTTCAGTTCCACCTCGCACATGTCCGCGATGCGGCCCGCGTTTTCCACGGCCTCGGGACAATTGGCAAAGGCGGCCTCCATCTCTTCGGGAGCCTTGTAGTAGAATTCGTTGGTGTCGAACTTGAGACGCTGCTTTTCCGAGGCGATCTTGCCCGTGCCCACGCACAGGAGGATGTCGTGGGCCTCGTAGTCGTCCTTGTTCAGATAGTGGCAGTCGTTGGTGGCGACCAGCGGCAGGCCCGTCTCCTTGGCCAGCTCCATGAGCCGGTCGTTGACGACCTCCTGCTCTTTTAGGCCGTTGGACTGCAGTTCCAGATAAAACCGGTCCGGAAAAATCTCCATGTACTCGCGCGCCTTCAGGATGGCGCTGTCAAAGGTCCCGTGGCGCAGGGCATAGGGCACCTCGCCCTGCAGGCAGGCGGACAGGCAGACGATCCCCTCGGAATGAGCGCGCAGCAGCTTCTTGTCCACGCGCGGCTTGTAATAAAAGCCCTGCAGGAAACCGGCGGAAACGATCTTGACCAGGTTGTGGTAGCCGATGAGGTTCTGGGCCAGAAGAACCAGATGAAAGCGCTTCTTGTTCTCCCGTTCGAACATGTCGTCGGCGATGTAGACTTCGCTGCCGATGATGGGCTTTATGCCGTGCTTCTTGGCTTCGAGATAGAACGGCACGGAACCAAAAAGATTGCCATGGTCGGTGATGGCGGCCGAGGAAAAACCGAAATCAACGGCCCGGGCGCACAGGTCCCTGAGGCGAATGGCGCCGTCAAGAAGGCTGTACTCGGAATGGCAATGCAGATGGGTAAAACCGCTCATGGTGCTCTCGGGGAAAAGGGAATTTCAAAAATCGGGGAAACGAAGACTAGAAAAGGCGCGGCTGAATTGCAAGCCGAGCTTCAAAGCAGAACGCCCGGACTGGCCGGGCGTTCTGGAATGACTTCGGACTCAGAGAATCACACGGATGCCCCGACCTTCCTGGCCAGGCGCAGCAGCTGGTTGGTGAAGCCGGCCTCGTTGTCGTACCAGACGATGATCTTGACCATGGAGCCGTTCATGACCGATGTGCACAGGCCGTCGACCACGCCGCCGTAGATGCTTCCGACGTAGTCCATGGAAACGAGCGGAACCTCAGTGTAGCCCATGGCCCCGCCTTCGGGTCCGCTGGCCGCGGCCTTCAGGACCTTGTTGACCTCGGCCACGGTGGTCGGCTTCTCCACTTCCACGACCAGATCCACCAGAGACACGTTGGGCGTGGGCACGCGTACGGCCATGCCGTCGAGCTTGCCCGCCAGGGCCGGGATGACCAGGCTCACGGCCTTGGCCGCGCCCGTGGTCGTGGGCAGCATGTTTATGGCCCCGGCGCGGCCGCGGCGGATGTCCTTGTGGGTGCCGTCGAGCATGCGCTGGCTCATGGTGTAGGAGTGGATGGTGGTCATCAGGCCATGCTTGATGCCAAAAGCATCATCCAGGGCCTTGGCCGCGGGGGCCAGGCAGTTGGTGGTACAGGACGCGTTGGAGATGATCTTGTGTTCGGCCGGGTTGTAGAGTCCGTCATTGACGCCCATGACCACGGTCAGATCGGCATTCTTGCTGGGGGCGGAGATGAGCACCTTTTTCGCGCCCGCGGCCAGATGTTTCTCGCAGCTCTCGCGGTCCGTGAACTTGCCCGTGGACTCGACCAGGATGTCGATGCCCTTCCAGTCCCAGGCGTCAGGGGCGTTGCGGGTAACCAGGACCTGCTTGCCGTTCAGCAGAAAGCCCTGTTCGTTGGGTTCGACGTCGCCGGCAAAAGTGCCGTGGACGGAATCATATTTGAGCAGGTACGCCAAGGACGCGTTGTCGCCGCGCGCGTTGACACAGACCAGTTCGACATCATTGTTTCCGGCCAGGATGCGGGCGAGGTAGCGCCCGATGCGTCCAAAGCCGTTGAGTGCGATTTTAACAGCCATGTTCTCTTCCTCTTCCGCTAGATTTTATTGGATGAACCAAGCACGTTTTTGATCTTGTGCGCCACCATGTCCCGCACCGCATCCCTGGCCACCAGCAGATACTGCCGGGGATCGAAATGGGAAGGATTTTCGGCCATGTACTTACGGATGGTGGCGGTCATGGCCAAGCGGATGTCGGTGTCGATGTTGATCTTGCACACGGCCGAGGCGGCCGCCTTGCGCAGCAGATCCTCGGGAACACCCTTGGCCCCGGAAATCTGGGCGCCGTACTGGTTGGCCATGTCCACGAAGTCCTGGGGCACGGACGACGCGCCGTGCAGCACGATGGGATAGTCCGGCAGCAGGGCCTTGATCTTCTCAAGGCGATCGAAATCAAGCTTGGCCTCGCCTGCGAATTTGTAAGCGCCGTGGCTGGTGCCGATGGCGATGGCCAGGGAATCACAGCCCGTGCGGCCGACAAACTCGGCGGCCTGATCAGGATTGGTGTACACGCTGTGCTCCACGTCCACGTCGTCCTCCACGCCCGCGAGCTGTCCAAGCTCCGCCTCGACCCACACGCCGCGATCATGGGCGTAGGCCACGACCTGTTTGGTCAGGGCGATGTTTTCCTCGAAGGACAGGTGCGATCCGTCGATCATGACGGAAGTGAAGCCGCCGTCGATGACTTCCTTGCAGATCTCGAAATTCTGGCCATGGTCGAGGTGCAGGCAAACCGGCAGATCATTCTCGGCCAGGGCGGCCTCCATGAGCTTGATGATGTACCCCTGCCCGGCATAGCGGCGGGCGCCAGCGGAAACCTGCAGGATGAGAGGGGATTTTTCGAGGTTTCCGGCCTCCATGATACCCTGGATGATTTCCATGTTGTTCACGTTGAAACCGCCGATGGCAAAGCCTTCGGCGTAACCTCGGGCAAACATTTCCTTGGGTGTGGTCAGGGGCATGATCGTCTCCTTGAAAGACGGTTAATCGTTCTCTGCCAGATGCCTGGTCAGGGTCTGAAGATACCCGGCATGAGTCAGGTCAAAAGTCAAAGGGGTCGCGGTTATGTAACCTCGGCTCAAATACCCGCGATCCGAATCGGGATCGACATTTTCGGGCGGAATGACCCCGCATAGCCAATAATAGGGATTCCCGCGAGGATCGTTTCTCTCGTCGTACCAGTCCCGGTAGGTGGACGAGGTCTGGCGGCAGACCTTGAGCCCCTTGGCGTTCTCGAAGGGCCCGGCGGGAAAATTGAGGTTCAGCACGCAATGCCGGGGAAAGGACGACCAGAACTCCCCGCCGAGCATTTGGACTGCGTATTCGGCCTGGGCGGAAAGTTCTTCGGGATGGAAGTCGTCCACGGACACGGCCATGGCCGGGATGCCAGCCAGGGCGCCTTCGGTGGCCGCGGACACCGTGCCCGAGTAAAGCACATCGACGCCCACGTTGGCGCCCGAGTTGATCCCGGACACGATCATATCCGGCCGCTTGGACAGCAGATGGCTCAGGGCGAGCTTGACGCAATCCGCCGGTGTGCCTGAAATGCCGAGGCCGGAAAACCCTGTTTCCTCCACCTGCTTGACCCTCAGTGGAGAAAACAGGGTCACCGAATGCCCCACCGCGCTCTGCTCGGTCATGGGCGCAGCCACGTGCACCCGATGTCCGGCATTGATCAAGGCGCCGTAAAGGGCGCGCAGTCCTACTGCTCTGATTCCATCGTCGTTGGTGAGAAGAATGTCCATTTTTCGGGTGCGTCCGGATAATGTTTCTTGGCCTGGGTGTGCCCCAGGGTCAGGGCCTTGACGTTCACATCCAGAATCTTGGCGGGCAAGACGGATGCCAGGGCTTTTTTCACGTTGGCAAAGTTCATGAACGGCAGAAAATGACTCAGCGCACCCAGACAGATGATGTTGGTGGTCTGAGGCATGCCGATTTTGTCCCGGGCCATGCTCGTGAACGGCAGTCCCCAATATATGTTGGACGGGGTCTGGGTCACGAGCGAGGTATCCACCAGCAGGAAGCCGGCGGGCTTCAGGTTGCGGAAATACAGGTTGCAGGCCTCCTGACTGAGAGCCACAAGCATGTCAAGATTCACGGGCTTTGGATAGCTGATTCTGTGTGAACTAATGACCAGATCGGACCGGCTTGCACCGCCCCGGGCCTCGGGGCCGTAGCTCTGGGTCTGCGTGACGTAAAAGCTGTGATCGATGGCCAGCACCTGGCCCATGATCTTGCCCAGGGTCAGGATACCCTGGCCGCCCGTGCCGGAAAGCCGCATTTCAAATCGATTCAGTTCGTGCTGTTTAGGCATTTGACTGCTCCTGAAGCTTGTTGCGCATTGCCTCGTATCGCACCTCCAAGCCGGGGCGCATCTCGTCCCTGAACACGCCGATGGGTGTGAACTTTGCCTGCTCTTCCGGGGTGATCTGCCCATAGCGGTCAAGCTTCATGGTGTTTTTCTTGTACCATTGATACATGTCCACCACGGTCTTGTACTTGTTCTTGCGACCGTACTGGGTGTGGCAGGGGGTCAGGATTTCGACCAGGTTGAAGCCCGGTTTCTCCAGGGCGTCGGAGATGAGGCCGTCAAGCATGTTGGCGTGAAGCACCGTGCCTCGCGCAACATAACTGGCGCCGCTGGCCATGGCCATGTTCACGATGTCGAAGCTGCTCTCGAGCTGACCGAAAGGAGACGTCGAGGAGACGGTCCCCTCGGGGCTGGTCGGCGAAGCCTGGCCACCGGTCATGCCATAGATGTTGTTGTTCAGCACCAGTGCCGTCAAGCCGATGTTGCGTCTGGCCGCGTGGATGAGATGGTTGCCGCCGATGGACATGGCATCGCCGTCGCCCATGACCACTATGACCTTGAGCGCCGGGTTGGCCATCTTGATGCCCGTGGCGAAAGTCAGGGCCCGACCGTGGGTGGTGTGCACGGTGTTGAAGTCCACATAGACGGCCATGCGCCCGGAGCAGCCGATGCCAGCCACGAGCACGACGTCGTCCTTGGAATAGCCCAGGCGATGCACGCTGCGGATCAGCGAGCCGAGCACGATGCCGTGTCCGCATCCTGCGCAGTAGACATGGGGGAATTTCTTGTTGTGCCGCAGATAGTCGTGAATGAGTTGTGTTACCTGTGCCATGGTCACGCCTGCATGATGTTTTTGAAGATTTCCGAAGGGGTGATGATCTGGCCGTCAACGCGGTTGTTGGTGATGATGTGGGTCAAGCCATTGTTGACCCGCTTCACCTCGCGCGAGATCTGGCCCATGTTCATCTCGGGTACAACGAGCGCCTTGCACTGCCGCGCCAGGGCCTGCACTGCGGTCTTGGGGAAGGGGAACAAGGTCTTCAGCTTCATAAGCCCCGCCTTGACCCCGCGCTCCCGGGCCATGTGCACGGCAAGCTCTGCCGAGCGGGCCACGCAGCCGTAGGCCAGGACAACTACATCCGCGTCCTCGCAACTGACCTGGTCGAAGAGCTGAATATCGTAAAAGAACTGGTCGATCTTGCGGAACTGCCGGTGCATCAGCGCCTTGACCTCATCGGGCTTTGACGTCGGGAATCCGTTCTGGTCATGGGTCAGGCCCGTGACGTGGAAACGATACCCGGAGCCGAGCGGCGGCAGGGCCGGAACCCCGCGCATGGTCTCCTCGTAGGAGACGTACCATTCGGGCGGCATGGACGGAGTGACCCGCGCCAGGATCTCAAAGTCCTCGGGTCCGGGAATGGAGATCTTTTCCCGGGTGTGGGCCGTGATCTCGTCGAGAAGCAGGATAACAGGCGTGCGGTATTTTTCGGCAAAATTGAAGGCCACCACGGTCATTTCCAGACATTCCTGCACGTCGCTGGCCGAGAGGACGATGATGGGGTGGTCACCATGACAGCCCCAGCGAGCCTGCTGCACATCGCCCTGCGCAGGGCTGGTCGGGAGGCCGGTGCTGGGTCCTCCGCGCATGACGTTGACCACGACCAGGGGCACCTCGGTCATGCACGCGTAGCCCAGATTCTCCTGCATGAGGGAGAAACCCGGACCCGAGGTGGCGGTCATGGCCTTGCGACCGGCCAGGGACGCGCCGATGATGGCGCCCATGCTGGCGATCTCGTCCTCCATCTGGATGAACACCCCGTCCTTGACCCAGGGCAACCGCGAGGACATGACCTCGGCGATTTCCGTGGACGGCGTTATGGGGTAGCCCGCATAAAAGTTGCAACCCGCCAGGAGAGCCCCTTCGACCACCGCTTCGTTGCCCAGAGCGAATATTTCCGTTTTCTTACGCTTTTTTGTCGCCATTTTCGTCTTCCCGGTTAGGTGTTCCAACATTTTCCTCCGGCCCCGGGTCAGTGCCTGCGGACGGGTCCAGTGGCCCGCCTTTGGCGGCATCAAACGCGTCGGTCTTTCTGCGGCTGATCTCCCTGGGGGTCACGGAGATCGCGAAATCCGGGCAATGCAGCTCACAGAATCCGCAATTTACGCAGTCTTCCTCGCGCACCACATGTGCTTTGCCATCCGGCCAGAGTTCGAGCACCTTGGAGGGGCAAAAAGCCGCGCATATTCCGCAGCCTTTACACCAATCCTGATAAATCGTCACCTTTGCTTGACCTTTCTTTTTGGACATAACCGCTCGATAAAGTGTTGGGGTTTCTTTCGTGGGTATGAAAAAAGGACACGCCCCGCCAATTCTGATCGTCAATCCGGCCGGATACGTCCGGCCTCTTGCCAAAGTTGAAAACATGCCTGTAGACGAAGTGGGAAACGATCACGCGAAAGCCTTTTAAACATTGTGCAACTGCCCAATTATTATAGAGAATATCGACATTGACCTCATCGGCGACATTACCCCATGCATGCAGGAATAGCAACTTAATGAAGCACAAAAAAACATACGTACGCGATTTGGCTGAAGGAAATTCGATTTCCGAGGTGTTTGCCCTTTCCAGGGCCCAGCGAAAAGAAGCCAAGAACGGCCCCTATTGGCAACTGACCCTGACTGACCGCACCGGCAACATCGAAGCCCGGATCTGGTTCCCCCAGAGTCAGCAATTCGAAGCCCTCCAGCCCGAGCAATTCGTGGCCGTAAACGGACAGGTGGCCTCCTTCAAGGACCAGCTGCAGATGAACATCAACGACATGGTCGTCATCGACCCGCGCGAAGCGGGCCTGGACCTGACCGACTTTGTGCCGTCCTCCGCCATTCCCCCCGAGGATCTACTGCAGGAAATGGAAGAATTCCTGCTCACCGAACTGACCTTCAAGCCATGGAAAGCCCTGTGCAAGAGCGTGCTGCACGACGAACACATCCGCGCGTCCATTTTGAGCGCACCCGGAGCCAAGTCCATTCATCACGCCTACGCCGGGGGGCTGCTGGAGCACACCCTGGCCATCATGCGCATCTGCAAGGCCTTGTCCCAGCTCTATCCGCAAGTCGACAAGGAAGTTCTACTGGTGGCCGCCCTGTTCCACGATCTGGGCAAGGCTTTCGAACTTTCCCACGGCATCAGCCGCGAGTACACCGATGCCGGTCGTCTGCTGGGACACATCCAGATCGGTCTGGAGGTCCTGGAGCCTTTTCTGCGCAAGACCAAAGACCTGCCTGAAGAACTGGCCATGCACCTAAAGCACCTCATCGTCGCCCATCACGGCGAACTGGCCTTTGGGTCGCCCTGCCTGCCGCAAACCATAGAGGCTTTCATCCTGCACTACGCGGATAATCTGGACGCCAAGATCAATACCGTGCATGGAGCCCTGACCGCGCCCGACGGCGAGGAAGTCAGCGGCTGGAGCGAATATCACCGCACTCTTGGCCGCTACCTGTACCAGCCCATGCGCACGCCTGTCGCGGCCAGAACGGCAGAACCGCAGCCCAAAACGCCCAAAAAAGCGACGCCCAAATCCGAGGAGTCGCCTCTATTGAAGGCCATGGGCATCACCTCAACATCCGGCAACTCGTAAGGAGGGGGTATGTTTCTTACTTTTGAAGGCATGGAGGGCTGCGGAAAATCCACGCAGTGCAAAAAACTCATCGAATATTTCGTGCGTCAGGGACACGACGTCCTGCACACTCTTGAGCCCGGCGGCAGCCGTCTGGGCAAGGAGCTCAGGCGCATCCTGCTCGATCCCAAGAACAGCGACCTGTCCTCTACCAGCGAACTTTTCCTGTACCTGGCCGACCGCGCCCAGCACGTGTCCTCGGTCATCCGGCCGGCCATGGAAGACGGACGCACAGTGATCTGCGACCGCTTCGCCGACTCCACCGTGGTCTATCAGGGGTATGGACGCGGGCTGGACCCAAGCCTTTTGCACCACTTGAACGACGTGGCTGTGCAGGGGCTGTGGCCCGACATAACCATCCTCCTGGACATCGAGCCGGAGATTGGCCTTAAGCGCGCCCTGACCCGCAACATGCAGGACAACAAGGCCGCCACCGAAGGCCGCTTCGAAGCCGAGAGCATGGCCTTTCACACCCGCATCCGCGAAGGCTACCTGACCTGGGCCGCCCTGCATCGCAGCCGGTTCCTGATCGTGGACGCGAGCCAGGGGCCGGACGCCGTGTTTGATTCCATCCTGCGCGGCCTGGAGGAAAAAGGCCTTGGCTAAGCCGGAAGTCACAGGCCTGGTCCTGACCCTGAACGGGGCAAAGCATCTGGGCGCCTGCCTCGCCTCCCTTGATTTCTGCGACCGGATCCTGGTCGTGGATTCCGGCAGCACGGACGCGACGGCAGACATCGCCGCCGCACACGGAGCCCACGTGCTGGTCAACCCCTGGCCCGGGCCCAAGAAGCAGTTCGAGTTCGCCTTCACGCACATTACCACGCCCTGGGTGGTCTCCCTGGACCAGGACGAGATATTGTCGGACGAGCTGCGGGCATCCGTCATCCACGCGCTGCAGGACCCCGGGGACATGAGCGCCTTTCTGTGCCCCCGCACGTCCTACTATTTCGACCGTTTCCTGCGCCACAGCGGCTGGTACCCGGACCTGCTGCCCCGCGTCTTCAAACTGGCCGACACGGGCGTGCATGTCTCCGGGCCGCACTACGGCTTTGAAACGAAAGGAAAAATTCGGCGCCTGGCCGGAGACATCATCCATTACCCGTACGAAAACCTGAAGCAGCATGTGGAAAAGATCAACTACTACACGCAGATCGCCGCCGATGAAATGCACGCCAAGGGAAAGCGGGCGGGCGTGGCCACGGCGGTCGGCCACGGGCTGGCCAGGTTCATGAAGATCTATTTCTTCCGGCGGGGTTTTCTGGACGGCAAGGCAGGGTTCGTGCTGGCGGTCAACTCGTTCTTCTACGCCTTCCAGAAGTATATCCGGCTGGCGGAACTCACTCTCAAGGACAAAAACGGGGCGTAGCAGCCCGCACCAAAGAATTCATTCCGGCAGGCTTCAAAACAGCCCAAAATGCGGCACGCCGCCCCCTGCCATCCGGCCAGTCCGCTCCGGCGTCATCCCCGCTCAGGCGGGGAACCATCGAAGAAGTTGGCAACTTCAGATTGTCAATGGCCGTCATCCCCGCGCAGGCGGGGATCCATCCCAAGAGTTCAATGAACCGCCTGAAAGTCATGGATTCCCGCCTGCGCGGGAATGACGCCGTGGAATGCGGATGCCGGAGTCTTGATCCGACGAAAAGAGCCTGTTTCGACAACTCTTCGAGACTAGTTCGACGTGCCGGAATAAAGGGGGGCGCGCAGCAGCCTCACAACTTTCTTGCTAACCGCGCCTGAATCCCAAGCATCGCAAAACGGCCATCAACCCTTCTCGTGAGGCCTGGCCATCCGCATGGGATCGACCAGGCCGTCGAAGGCGCCCCCGTCCAGATAGCCAAGCGCAAGGCAGGCCTCCCTCAGGGTTGCCCCCTCCACATGCGCCTTGTGCGCCACTTCAGCGGCCCTGTCGTAGCCGATGACTGGCGAAAGGGCCGTTACCAGCATGAGCGAGTTTCCCACATGCCGGGCGATGACCGTCTCGTCGGGCGCAAGGCCCTTCAGCGCGTGGGACGTGAAGCTTGCGCAGGCATCGGTCAGCAGGCGCATGCCGGTCAGCAGGTTGAAGATCATGACGGGCTTGAAGACGTTGAGCTCGAAATTGCCCTGAGAACCGGCAAACCCGACGGCCGCGTCCAGGCCCATGACCTGCACGCAAACCATGGTCATGGCCTCGGACTGGGTCGGATTGACCTTGCCGGGCATGATGGACGACCCGGGCTCGTTGGCGGGCAGAATGAGTTCTCCGATGCCCGCACGCGGCCCCGAGGCCAGCCAGCGGATGTCGTTGGCTATCTTCATGAGCGAGGAGGCCAGTGTTTTGAGGGCCCCTGAAGTCATGACCACGGCGTCATGGGCAGAAAGAACGGCGAAGAAATTGGGCGCCGGCACGAACGGCAAGCCCGTGAGGGCGGCGATCCGGCTCGTGACCAACCGGGCGAAATCCGGATGCGTGCCAAGGCCCGTGCCCACTGCCGTCCCGCCCAGCGCCAAGCGGTACAGGTGCGGCAGGCAGCCCCGCAGCCGCTCCAGATTGTCCTCCAGCAGGGCTGCGTATCCCGAGAACTCCTGGCCCAGGGTCATGGGCACGGCGTCCTGCAGATGAGTGCGGCCGATCTTGACGATGTCATCCCACTCCCCGGCCTTGCGCACAAGCTCGGCATGCATGGCCGTCACGGCCGGAATCAGCCCGGTCGTGAGCATGAGAACGGCTGCGATATGCATGGCCGCCGGAAAGGTATCGTTGGAGGACTGGGACATGTTGACGTGATCGTTGGGATGCACGGGCGTCTTGCTGCCGACCGCGCCGCCAAGGATTTCTATGGCCCGGTTGGCCACGACCTCGTTCACGTTCATGTTGGTCTGGGTGCCGCTGCCCGTCTGCCAGACATGCAGGGGAAAATGGCCGACCAGCTTACCGTCCATGACTTCCCGGCAGGCCGCCATGATAGGCTCGCCCACGTTGGGAGACAGCTTGCCCAGCTCCAGGTTCGCCTGCGCCGCGGCGAGCTTCAAAATGCCGAAGGCGTGGATGATCTCCTGCGGCATAAGGTCATGACCGATGGCAAAATATTTCAGGGAGCGCTGAGTCTGGGCTCCCCAGTAGCGGTCGGCCGGGACTTCCACAGGCCCCATGCTGTCGGTCTCGATGCGAGTCTGCGCCATTGCCCCTCCACCTTCGCGGAATTTCAGATTTTCTTGATCACGTTATGAAGAGGCTTCTTGTTCGGCCCCTGGGTCGGCCGCACGGGATGTCCCACGGGAATGACGGCCATGAACTCGCCTTTGGGCTCCTGCAGAAAGGTCAGGATTTCGTCCTTGATCAGATAGAGGATGCCAAGCCACACCGCACCAAGCCCCATGGAAGTAGCGGCCAGCAGCAGGTTCTCCACGGCCGCGGCCGAGCTCTGGATCTCCATGGTGCGGAAAAAATCAAAGCCCATCTCCCGGTCGACCTGGAAAAGCTCCGTGCCGTGACTGATGAGGTCGCCGGTGTTGATGACTGCGATGGTCACCGGGGCCGAGGCGATGCTGCGCGCGGCCATGCGCAGTAGCGACGAGGCCGGTTTCTGGAACGTCTTGGAGGCCGAAGAGACCAGTTCGGCCAGATTGCTCCTCGCCTCCCCTTCCAGAATGACAAACTTCCAGGACTGGCGGTTGTGCGCGGAAGGGGCCTGGTTGGCGGCATCAAGCATGGCCATGACCATGTCCTCGGACAGGTCGCGGGATTCAAACTGACGGATGCTGTGCCGCGCATGGATGGTGGCCAGAGTTTCATTGTGGACAGGATTCATGTATTCGTCCTTTGTTTTACGGATCACAAGGCAGATTGACTTTGGCATGACGCCGGCGCACAAGCGATGGCCGGGCACGCCACCCTCTATGCACTATCCACTAGCTCCAACATGGCACGCAAGACAACCACTTCCAGACCACGACGCACACAGCCGCGCCCAGCTGCATCAAAGGGCCTGCTTCGTCGCGTCCTGCGCATGGCAAGCTGGATTCTGCCGGGAATAGTGGCGGTCATCCTGATCCTGCGCTTCGTGCCGCCGCCCACCAGCGCCTTCATCATCACCCGCCATGTGGAGCGGATGCTTGATTCGGCACCGGG
>JAWLHW010000056.1:0-13100 GCA_041690155.1 Desulfomicrobium sp.
CCACCAGCAACAAAAATAAGCCCACAAACGTGGGCTTTTTTTGTGCCCTCATCCCATGAAAAGACCGTAATTCCGGTCTATTCTGTTAATCATGTATGCGCAACTCCTCTCAATTCCGCTCTCGATCTCTCTACCTTCTGGGGGCATTGCGCGACATCTTTGTGTTTTTCTCGCCAAAATGCCCCCACGAGGCAGCCGGTGACAATGAACCATTGGAGGGTGGCTTCTTCGATGAGGGATTCGGTGATGGCCATGGCTAATCCCCTTTTTCCGGCAACTTCTTGAACAACCGGTCAAAGTCCGATTCGAACAGCCTGTCCTGCACGATGCGGTATTTTTCAAACTCGCTTTCGGCATGGGCCTTTGCCAATTCGGCTGTCACTTTGCCCGCATCCTGAAGAATTTCCCGATCCCAGAGTTGAAGGAATCCGCTCAAGCGTGTTTCCCAGTCCTCCATGGTCATCGGAATTTTGCGCATGGCCTGCATTTCAGCCATATCGAGATAGGCGGAAACGATGCGCTGCATTTGGCCAAGCTCGAACTCCGTGAGATAGTTCTTGGCGATGGAAACATCGTAACGATGGATTTTCCCCTTGGGCGCACCGTCCCAGTTGGTCAGCCCCATGTTTTCCCGCTCGTGATCAGCGCGATCCTTGATAACCTCGGCTGCTGTTTGACCATGCACGGCGTAGTGCATCTTGTTTTGAACCGCGGCGAAAAATCGCTTCGTTGCCGTAGCCGACGGATCGTAGTCCAGCGCGGTGGCGTAGATGTCCGTGATCTTCTGGTAAAACTTCCGCTCGGAGAGCCGGATTTCCCGGATCTTTTCAAGTTGGCGCTCGAAAAACTCATCCGTCAGGGTGCCGCCATGTTTGAGACGATCCACATCCATGGTCCAACCCTGGATCGTATAATCTTTGACGATCTGAGTGGCCCACTTCCTGAACTGGACGGCACGCTCGTTGTCGATCTTGAAGCCCACGGCGATGATCGCTTGCAGGCTGTAGTGCTTTGTCTTGTAGCCCTTGCCGTCGGCGGCAGTTATTAAGTATTGCTTAACAACTGCCGCTTCCTCCAATTCGTTGTCGCTGAAAATGCGCTTCAGGTGCTGGTTGATGGCAGGGATGGAGACATCGTAAAGAGCAGCCATCATCTTCTGCGTCAGCCAGATGTTCTCTTCCTCGTAGCGCATTTCGATACTGACATCCGAGTCGCCTCCGGCAGCCACAAAGGTGAGGTATTCCGCCGCCGAAGAGCGCACCAGGGAGATTGCGGTGTCCTTTTTGGCGCGACCACCGGGATTGGATATTTTTTTTCTCATGAATTCAGACTCCTCCCCAACTGAACTTGTACGAAACGCTGAATAGTTGCACGCGCCTCTTCAGGCATGGCCGGGGGCAGGCGTCGGATGGCTTCACGCAGGCGTCCGGCAAAAACCACATCACCAAACGAATCCCTCTCCGCCAACGGTTCACCGTGCGCGAGCATCGGTCCGTGCAAGGCGGCATAGCCCAGTTCCCCAAACCATTGGAGGGTGGCTTCTTCGATGAGGAATTCGTTGATGGTCATGGCTGTTGGGGCTTAGGTTTCTTGGGCCTGGGCAATTTCTTCAAATCTATTGTGGGCCTGCTCGAAGTCCGCGTCCACTGGGCGGTGCCACGGCGCATTTTACGCGGTAGCCCACCGAAGTGATGGCAACGAGATTGTCAAAACGGATCCATAGTTCTTCTGGTCGGAGGCAGTTGCAACTTGCCAGCGCAGGTTCCTCATCACAGCCGCAGTTGGCCAAACAAAATCAAACAGCTTTGTATGTTGCTGATGCGCGCTCGCAGTTTCGGTGAAAAAATAAGTTGGCATGTTGTTATGACGTCATTGGTGCTGTAGTGTGTGTTTCCCAAAGAAAGACCGCAAGTGTCGTTGCAGCTCCGACAGCAAGTCGGGCATGACGTATCTCAAGGCCAACGGTGCTTGCATCCTTTCCGTGTCCGGTTCCATGCAAGTTGCGCAACTCAGCTAAGCCATCAGAGACAGTTCCGAGGTTCGAGAGCAGTCGCTTGACGGTCTCAGTCGCCTTTGAATGATCTCCAATCTCCTTTGGGATGAGATCGAGCGCAGCTGCCACCTGCTTTACAAGACGAGGCATCTTTTCGTTTGGATCGAAAACCAAACCGCGTTCGCGAAGGATTGTTTTGCAGATCGTTTCAACAAACTCCTTCGCCGTTCCAATTGCTACGTCCGATTCTGAACCAAGCGCTGACTGCATCCGGGTAACCTGACGGCTTACGTATTCGGCATCGATACTCTGCGTGACAACTTTTGCTGCTTCAGCGGTGTGGGTGTTGATCTCCACCACCCGAGACGCCGCAAAAACCGGACGACCTGAGATTGCCATCTGTTCTCGAAGTTCCCATCCGTCTTTTACCAAGTGTTCATTAATCAGCACGCGGATGCGTTCGACTTCTTCCGTTCGTGATTGAACCGCCGGGTGCAACATTTCACAGAGGAAGCGGATGAACTCCTCGTCAGAGGCATTGATAAGGTTAAAGCGCGAATCGTAAAACACCCAGTCGTCGGCCCAGTCACTGTTCATCACGCGGTGCTTCCAGATATCTTCGCTCGCGGCTGAATACCGACGGTCTGTTGATGGCATCGCAGACACGTCATACAGACGTGCCAAGAATTGCTGCTCCTCAAAGCGCCCTGCCCAATTCACCATATTCAAGACAAGGGCATCCGAGATGTTTCGTCTCGTGACTTCAGTGATTTGATTCTCGTTCATGCGATATGGTTCAGATTGTCGGCACAAAAAGTGGATTTTTGTGACTCACGGCAGCATCAATCTTTGCGTCAAAAATAGTGGATAGGTTGGACTCTCGTTCGATTGCACGAACCGGGTCATAAATGCGCCCTTTGTACGGCGCGAGCATCTCGACCAGACAGCGCACGACACAGGATGGCATGTAGAACTGCCCGCCGTTCTTGCCCTCGGCGCTGGCAAAGCGAGTCAGGAAATACTCGTTCACGCGCCCGAGCAGATCAACGGAACGGTGCGTCTGTTCGCCCTCGCTGGCTGCCGTGAGGGTGATGGTGGCGATCAGGTCGATGAGTTCGCCAAGTCTGTGCTTGTCGAGACCGGGACGGGCGTAGTCCTTGGGCAGCACGCCTTTGAGGCGCGGATTGTCACGCTCGATGGCGACCATGGCATCATCCACGATCTTACCAATGGTGGGCTGCTTGGCATTGGCCTGGAGATAAGGCCAACGGGCATCCGCCGGAACCCAAAAGACGTTCTCGGCCTTGTACTCATCCGGATCTTCAGCATTCGCGCCCTCATAATCGCCAACACCTGCGAGCAGCTTGGCGCGGTGCTCTTCAAAACTGTCTGAAATATATTTGAGAAAAATAAGCCCAAGGACAACGTGCTTGTATTCCGCCGCGTCCATATTGTTGCGCAGCTTGTCGGCAGCAAGCCAGAGCTTGGCCTCGAAACCAAGGTTGGCCGTGGGTTTGGTGTCATTTTTTTTGGGACGAGCCATGAAAATAAAAACTCCGGGAAAAAGATGCTGTTCGAAACAAACCAAAGGCGGCATCAAAGCCCCACCTGTCAATAAAACTTTCAGGGCCATAGCGCATAGGCCGTGTATGACACAAGACATAATTTCATGGCGTTGCAGACTATTTCAGCATTCTACACAGACAGCAATCTAGGTGACACGAAGTTGTGACTACTCAACGCGGACATCCAAAGGATGTACGTACTTATCCAGGCATCATTTCTTAAAATAAATGAGAGTCGAGTTCTACTGCCTATCCAAATTCACGCTATTAATTCAGGGGAACTTGACATCAACGCCCTCTCCATTGACATATTGCTCCGGCGAAGAATTAGCTAACGTGTTTTCCCCGTCAGAACTCCCTCTTTAAGGAATTAGCAACAGTATGTTAACAATTAAGGAGTTGGAATAATATCAAGTGATACATCGGACAATGGCGAAAATAAATTTTGAAAAAAAACAGATGGAACTTTGTGGACAAGGAGGACTGTGTGGACGTTGTATATCAGGGGGGATCATGTCTGACTTGATCCCAAAACATGGCGGCTATCGAAAGCTGAAGAGTTTCCAGGTGGCCCAACTGGTGTATGATATCACCGTGCGTTTTTGCGACAAATACATCGGCCGACGCAGCCGCACCCACGACCAGATGGTGCAGGCCGCGCGATCCGGCGTGCAGAATATTGCCGAGGGCTCACAGGCTTCAGCTACGTCGAAAAAAACCGAACTCAAGCTCACTCAGGTGGCCCGTGCCAGCCTGGAGGAACTGAAACTCGACTACGAGGACTTTCTGCGGCAACGGGGCTTTGCGCAGTGGGAGCGGACAAATCCGCTTCGGCAAGAACTGATCGACCGGCGCTGTCAAACTGCTGATGCTGTGGCAATCTGGGTGGTGGAGGCGGCGAAAACATGTAGATCGTGTGGACTGGATGGCCAGCGCGGACAAAACGCTGAAGCCCAGCCATTGTCCACCAGGTCCACAGCGCCCACCCTGTCCACCAAAACCTACCCCGAGCTTTCTGCCAATGCCGCTCTGGTGCTATTGACGGTGGCCTGTTCGCTCCTCGACCGCCAAGTTGAACGATTGGCCCTGGATTTCGAGAATGAAGGCGGTTTCACCGAGCGCCTGTACAAAGTCCGCACCGCCAAGCGAAGGAGTCCCCAGTGACCGGCATGAAACGCCAAGTGCTCCTCACCCAAATCGTCCTCGACGAAGACTCCACCCGCCAATTCTAGACGGATGTCAAAAATGCTGATTCCCTGGCTTCGGAAATGGCGGCCTTCGCCAACTCCAATGGCGGCACCATCTTTATCGGCGTTGCAGACGTCGGCTCGACCCCGGGACTTTCAGGGACCGATGTGGCCCGCATCAAAAGACGGCAGGCTGAACCTGGCCGGGGTGCTGCTCTTCGCCGAGCAACCGGAATGGATCGTGCCGCAGTTCGGCTGAGAGACGATGTACGCTTACAACAACGAGGATTTCGGCCCGGACAGCATGCTGTGCCGGGCCAGAAATATCTCCAACAATGATTTCAATACTTTGAATACCATCCTTTCTGCTACGCCCTTCTTTATCGCCCCCATAATGAGTCGAAAAAAAACTCGCAATCAACCGAATATATCCATCCGTATTGTCTTAACAGATATTTGGGGGTAACACCTTTAACACTGAAAATCTTTTCAAAACGATAAAGACACGGTGTATGAAGCTAGAGCCTGCGCAAAGGAAAAACCATGAGTGAAAAAAAAGATATCCCGGTCAACTGGCACCAGCTTGATCAAACTGCGGTCGTACAGAAACTGGAATCGTCCGATACGGGCCTTGCTTCCGAAGAGGCGCGCCGCCGCTATGATCAATATGGACCCAACGAATTGATCGAGAAGGGAAAGAAAAATCCGTGGCGGATTTTGTTGGCGCAGGTGAAAGAAGTCATGATCCTGATTCTGCTGGCAGCCGTGGTCATTTCGGCGGCGCTGCAGGAATATATCGATGCCATCGTGATTTTCATCATTGTGGTGCTCAATACGGTGCTGGGATTTTGGCAGGAATTCAAGGCTGAAAACGCCATGGCGGCCCTGAAGAAAATGACGGTGCCCAACGTGCGGGTGCGGCGCGACGGCGCAGAGCAGCAGATTTCGGCCAAGGACCTGGTGCCGGGAGATATCCTGCTCATCGAAGCCGGGAATATTGTGCCAGCCGATGCGCGGTTGATCGTAGCCGCAAATCTCAAAGTCCAGGAAGCGGCCCTGACCGGCGAATCCGAATCGGTGGACAAAGATACCGGAGAACTGCCCAGCGACGAGCTTGCCTTGGCCGACCGCAAGAACATGATTTACAGGGGCACGGTGGTGACCTACGGGCGCGGCGAGGCCGTGACCACCGCCACCGGCATGCAGACCGAACTGGGTAAAATCGCCACCATGCTCCAGGATGTGGAGGATGAACAAACCCCGCTGCAGGAGCGGTTGGCGAAGCTCGGCAGATCGTTGGCCATGGCCGCCGGGGTGCTGATCCTCATCGTTGCCGGCATGAGTTATCTGCAGGGCGCGGGTTTGAAGGAAATGCTCATGACCGCCATCAGCATGGCGGTGGCGGCCATCCCCGAAGGCCTGCCGGCTGTCGTGACCATCGCCCTGGCCTTGGGCGCGCAGCAGATGCTGAAGAAAAATGCGCTCATCCGGCAACTCCCGGCCGTGGAAACCCTGGGCGGGGTGACCGTGATATGTTCCGACAAAACCGGGACGCTGACGCAGAATAAAATGACCGTATCGGACGTGGTGCTGCCGGAGCGCCGCTATTCCCTTGATGAAACAGTGACCGTGCAGGGCGATAATGCCGATCTCAGTCTGCTGTTGCTGACCGGTACGCTCTGCAACGATGCCGTCATCGACGATAAATCGCAAAACGGCATTCTCGGCGATCCCACCGAAGGCGCCCTGGTGCTTGCAGCCCAGCAGGCGGGGCTGGTGCAACACGATCTGCAAGCCATGTTGCCACGTGTTCGCGAACTGCCTTTTGATTCCGAGCGTAAACGCATGTCCACCGTTCACGACCTGCCGTTGTCTTCCCAAGGGGCAAATTTACACCCTGTCATTGCCGCTGCCGGACACCAGGAGCACGCCGACCACCTGGTGCTGACCAAGGGGGCCACCGATAGCCTGATCGAGGTGTGCAACCGGATTCTGGTAAACGGCGTCGTTCAACCCTTAAGCGAAACGAAAAAAGAGGAGATCTCAGCCGAAAACAACGCAATGGCGGAAAACGGCATCCGGGTGCTTGGTTTGGCCTATCGGTTGATGGATGTCGACGAACTGGACCAACCGGCGCACTATGAGCAGGATCTGGTATTTCTGGGTATGGTCTGCCTGCTTGATCCGGTGCGTCCCGAAGCGATTGAGTCTGTGCGGCTATGCAAGCAGGCCGGGATTCGCCCGATAATGATCACTGGCGACCATCCCCTGACGGCTCTTGCCATCGCCACGGAATTGGGGCTGACCACCTCCGATACGGTTCTGACCGGGCAGGATCTGGACGCGATGACCGTCGACGCGCTCGCTGCCCGAATCAAGGATGTTTCCGTCTTTGCCCGCGTCTCTCCAAAGCATAAAATGATCATCATCGACGCGCTGCAAGCACAGCACGAAATCGTCTCGATGACCGGCGACGGCGTCAACGATGCACCAGCGCTGAAATCAGCCGACATTGGCGTGGCCATGGGGATTACGGGAACCGACGTCAGCAAAGAATCTTCCGATATGATCCTGCTGGATGACAATTTCGCCACCATTGTCGCCGCCGTCAAAGAAGGTCGCCGCATTTACGATAATATCCGCAAATTCGTCAGATACATCCTGACCGGCAATGCAGGTGAAATCGTCGTCATGCTCGTTGGCCCGCTGATGGGCATGCCGCTGCCGCTGCTGCCGATTCAAATTTTGTGGATCAACCTGGTGACGGACGGCGTGCCGGCCGTTGCCCTGGGGTTCGAAGAAGCCGAGCGCGATGTGATGAAGCGGCCGCCATACGATCCGCAGGAAGGCATTTTCGCGCGCGGACTTGGCTGGCAGATTCTCGTCATGGGCCTGATCATAGGCCTGCTCTCGGTAGGGACCGGATACTGGTTCTGGGATGGCGGAACAGGTTCGGACGCCTGGCAGACCATGGTGTTCACCATGCTGACGTTCTGCCAGATGGCCTATGCGCTGTGCGTGCGCAAACAAACGCAATCGCTGTTTACGCAATCCTGGCTCAGCAACCCGATACTGCTGCTGGCCATAGGCGTCACCCTGAGCCTGCAGTTGATCCTTATCTATGTCCCGTTTTTCAACACCGTGTTTCGCACCACGCCGCTGCAGCTGGAAGAACTCGGTGTCTGTGTTGTTGGAGCCCTGGTGATCGTTCTGATTACGGAATTGAAAAAAATGTACCTGCGCCGCAAGCTGCGTTGATTATTGCACATACTTAACCCCGCTCCAACGGGGTTTCTTTTTGGCAACAAGACGTAATCCAGAAATCTGACCTGGTTTTTGATCCGTGGTCCGAGAACGCACTTGTTCGCCCAAGAACAAGAATCCAACACACGTCTTGCGGCAAATCCGCCCCGCCAGCTTCACAATCAGGCACCAATCGTGTAGGTTTATGGACGAGATTCTATGATAAACACCGCATTCCATCGCTATATCGGCATCGACTACTCCGGCGCGCAAACTCCTGATTCCAGCCTGAAAGGGCTTCGGGTTTACGAGGCCGGTCCCGAATTTCCGCCGCAGGAAGTGGCGCCGCCGCCCAGCCCTCGCAAGTACTGGACCCGGCGCGGCCTGGCGTATTGGCTGGCGGTCCGGTTGTCCGAGGATGTGCCGACCATCGTCGGCATCGACCACGGCTTTTCCTTTCCCCTGCGGTATTTCGAGGTCCATCACCTGGTGCCGGACTGGCCAGCCTTTCTCGACGACTTTCATCGGTACTGGCCCACCGATGCCCATAACACCTACGTCGATTTCATCCGTGACGGTTTATGGGGCGACGGCCCGAGCCGATCCGGCAACGCACGCTGGCGGCGGATCACCGAGGAACGGGCCGGAGCAAAGTCGGTCTTTCATTTCGACGTTCCCGGATCGGTGGCAAAATCCACCCATGCAGGCTTGCCGTGGCTGCTTCATCTGCGTCTGAAACTTGGAGAACGGCTTCACTTCTGGCCCTTCGACGGCTGGGAGATCCCTGCAGGCAAGTCGGCAGTGGCCGAGATCTATCCATCGCTGTGGAGCAAAAGTCACCCCCGGGAAGGCCGCACCCCCGACCAACATGACGCTTACGTGACTGCCGCCTGGTTGCGGCAGGTTGACACGGAAGACAGTCTCAAAAAATATCTCACCCCGCAGATGCTGCCCGGACAATACGGCAAGGCCATGATCGAAGGCTGGATTTTGGGGGTGATGTGAAGAAGCGCATGGGCACAGGATCGGAGAGTTTCCGCGCCAAGGTGCCGGAGTAAAAGAAAGGAGTTCAAATGCAGAACAAAATAATCAAACAGCCGCCATGGCTGAAAAACTCTGATGAACAGACTCGCCGGGTTGGGGTCGAACTGGAAATAAGCGGGCTCGAACTCGATGTACTGGCCGGGCATGTGGCGGAATTCTTCGAATTGGAAGTGGAATCCACGGGACGTTACGAGCGCCTTCTGAAGGGAGATTCGGCCGGTGACTGGGTGGTTGAACTAGATTTCAACCTGCTCAAAAAACTCGGACGTGAGCCCCGCATGGCCGGCGCCGAGGAAGGAGATCTCGGCCGTACTGCCGAGGAGTTGCTGGCGTGGGCGGCCGAACTGCTTGTGCCGCTTGAAATTGTCAGTCCGCCGCTGCCGTTGCACCGCCTGGACGAGGTCGAAGCGCTCATCGAGCGTTTGCGTGAAGCGGGCGCCAAGGGCACAACCGATAGCGCCATCAACGCTTTTGGCCTGCAGTTCAACCCGGAACTGCCAGACCTTGGTCCCAAACTGATCACCGCCTGCCTCAAGGCCTTTCTGTGCCTGTACGACTGGCTCTTCGTGCGCGCCGACATCGATCTCTCGCGCCGGGTGACCAGCTACGTCAATCCCTTCCCTGCCGACTATGTCAGAAAAGTCATTGCGGCAGATTATCAGCCGGATCTTACGACTCTGATCGACGATTATCTCGCTGACAACCCGACCCGCAACCGCGCATTGGACATGCTGCCGCTGTTCATGTTTCTCGACGAAAAGCGCGTGCGCGCGAAAACCGACGACGTACTGATAAAGGCCCGCCCCACTTTTCATTACCGCCTGCCGGATTGCGACATCCACAAACCGGAATGGGGACTTTACGTTGCGTGGAACGACTGGGTTGAAGTCGAACGGCTGGCAGCGGATGCCAGCCGCCTGGAAGCCTGCTGCGCAGCGTATACCGAATATCTCAACAGCCCGTTCAAGCGCCTGTTCAGCGACTGGGCCGTGACAGTGGAAAAAGAATGGCTGGACCGGTAATCGCCATCACCGGCCCCAGACGAGGCGCCTTTGGTCCCCGGACCCTGGCGGCCCTGGCAATTCGTCTGTACGGCGGGCGTCCGCTGCAACTGCGCCCGGGAGACGAGCAGAAGCGCCACGAATATCAGGGTGTGGTTGTCACCGGCGGTCATGATATCGAGCCGGTGCTGTACGCTGCCGAACCCGAGGTCGAACCCAATTACGACACCGCGCGTGACGCGCTGGAAACAGCCGTGATCCGGGACGCGCTGGAGCGCGGGCTTCCCCTGCTCGGCATCTGTCGCGGAGCTCAGTTGCTCAATGTTTGTCGGGGCGGCACGCTGTTCCAGGAGTTGCGCTCTCAGCGCCACAAAACCTCCAATCGGCGAACCGTGTTGCCGCTCAAGACCCTGCGTGTCGCCGATGAAGCCGATGGAGAGAACAGTGTCGTGGCCACGCTGCTCGGCCCGAGTCGCGCACGCATCAACAGCCTGCACAACCAGGGCATTGACCGGGTTGGTTCCGATCTTTTGGTTACCGGCCGTGACCTTGATGGCATCGTGCAGGCCATAGAAGATCCGGCCCGGTGTTTTCTGGTTGGCGTGCAATGGCACCCGGAATTTCTGCTCTACCTTGGCGGCCAACGTGGTCTGTTCCGCGAACTGGTGAAAAACGCACGATCTCTCTGCCAAAAGACGCAGCGCCAGGCAGGCCAGCCTCCTGCGGAACAAGCATCGCAACGCGAGGCATCTACGAAAAAGGGCCACTCGACGATGGCAAGGCCCTGATTATGGACGCGCGCAAAACAATGGTAAGAAATCACCCGGACCAAGCACGACACTGCGCTGCAACGTGTCATGACCGGCTTATTGTCCGACCATTGTCAGGCCACAGGGCGATCTTCAAAAAGGTCAGCGACAATCATTTAGCCCAGAAATATCTTGAATACTGACTTATTCCAGCCAGTCAGTGCTACATAGGAGGAAATAGAGGAATGCAAAAAATGGTTTTTGATTTTTGGACTGCCCATTCTGAGAGCATTATAGGTATTGGATATAATATTCTGCTATGCTTCACTATTCTTTTTGCCAGCACGCTTGTCGCCAGAGGAGCAAGGCGCCTGATCAGGCAGGCAAAGGACCGTTTTGAAAGGCTTGATATCACACTGGTACCCATCCTCAGTGCGACGGTTACATACGTCATTTATATCATTGGCGGAGTTTTCATACTTGATATTTTCGGCGTGAATACGACAAGCATCATTGCTTTATTAGGCGCTGCCGGTATTGCTGTCGGTTTGGCACTCAAGGACACCCTTAGCAATATCGCGGCTGGAATCATGCTGCTGTTTTTACGGCCGTTCCGATCCGGCGACTTTATAGAGATTGGATCGGTCATGGGGACCGTCAAGGAAGTCAATCTGTTCACGACCATTTTGGAAACATTCGACGGCATTTATATATCCGCGCCAAACAGCGTGATTTGGGGGAACAGTATCAAGAACTACACACGCAACGGCAAGCGTCGAATGGATATTGTCATTGGCATTGCTTACTCCGATTCCATCGATACGGGCCTTGCTGTATTGAAAAAAATAGCGTCGGAAGAGCGCCGGTTCTTGCAAACCCCTGCTCCAGAGACAATGGTCGAATCCATGGCGGAAAGCTCCGTGAACCTTTTACTGAGGGGATGGGCGACAAACGATGACTATTGGCAAACGTTCTGGGACTTGAACAAGCGAGTCAAAGAAGAAATCGAAAATGCCGGACTGACCATTCCATTTCCACAACGGAACGTTCATGTCGTCTCCAGCTCAAGGAGTGAAGATATCGCGGAGATCAATTCATAATCCTGGCCTTTATCAATGCCGTCTTTGGTTTGGCGCTGCCGACCTGCAGCGCCGACCTTTTTATGAAAGCATAACCTTCCGCCGCCCGCCATTTCAATGAGCCATCGCTGCTGATCGCCACGATAAAGGCCGGGCTTGACACTTCCGCACCGCAGACGGCGGTATCCACGACACCGGCATAAAGCCGAGGCAAGTGAGTACAAAACGCACTGTTCTCACGCAAAAATCAACGAATACGGCTCATCCACAGCTTCAAGCAAAAAGAAGGCGGGCCACAAACCCTTCAAAATAGCGACAAGATTTTGTGGCCTGATTGATGACATCCCTGCCGAACGCAAGGGAGCCTTTGCAGCGGAAAAAGTGGATCAGTTCTTCACTCAATATCAATTCCTTGTACCCTTGCGGTTTTTTTGTCCAAATTTTTAAATAACATCTTAAAAATATTGCTAAAATGGAGTGTCTAATCGACAAGTCAGCATAAACACTGCCCTCAGCGTCCGGCGCTTTTTGAGAGATGGGCGCAGGTGTAAGGTTAGCAGATGAGAATGAATGGTCTTTCCTACTTGTGCCCATAATTATTTGATAAAAACTACTTACCCTCCCCAGTGTGCAGCCCGGTAGAAGCTGGTACCCTGGACGGAAAACGTCCAGCACCCAGGGAGGCTTCATGTCCCAGCTTTCTGCCGACAGCCCGTGGTTCACGTTCACGGCCCCACCCAGCACCGGCTTTCGAGTCTACTCCTTTTCCGGCACGGAAGAAATCCACAAGCCCTACGAGTACGAAATCGAGCTCGTGCACGAATCCGCATCCGTCGATTTCGCAGAGCTTCTCGGTCAGGCCGTGTGCCTCAGCATCGCCGACAAAAGCGGCGGGGTCCGGCATGTGCACGGCGTCGTCCGCCACCTGACCCAACTCCACACTTCCAATTACCGCACCCACTACCGCTGCCTGCTTGTCCCGCGCCTGTGGTTCCTGGGCCTGACCTCGGATCACCGCATCTTTCAGAACATGAGCGTGCTGCAGATCATCGAGCAGATTTTAAAAGAGCAGAACTTCACCGGCGATGCGTACGCCTTCAAGTGCTTTTTCGACTACGAGCCGCGTGAGTACTGTGTACAATACGACGAAACGAGCCTGCATTTCATCTCCCGGCTGTGCGAGGAGGAAGGGATCTACTTCTACTTCGAGCATTCAAGTGACCGGCACGTGCTCTGTTT
>JAWLHW010000057.1:0-13019 GCA_041690155.1 Desulfomicrobium sp.
TTGAATGCTTAGATGTCGAAGTGGTGGAATTGGTAGACACGCTATCTTGAGGGGGTAGTGGGATTTCCCGTGGGGGTTCGAGTCCCCCCTTCGACACCATCTAAAAAGATAAGCCGCTGGAATGTAAAAATTTCAGCGGCTTTTTCTTTTTTGCGTTCCGCCGCGGATTGCCGACTCGATTCTAAACGAGAAAAAGCGGGTCTGTCCTTGATAATGGGGATTGCGACTCAGGACTTCCCGTCTTTCTCGTTGGATCGATGGAGGACGAGTATAGCGGAAATGCCCAAGCAGTCGGTCATGCCCAGTTGCGGGTTGTGGTAGGTTCTCTGGACATGGGAGGGCATCGCGTTTACCAAATCTTCAAAACCAAAAGGGATATGCCATGCACCATGACGCCTTCGCCAATCTGGACGCGCTGAAGTCCAAGCTCGATGCTCATCGTCCCCTTGCGCCGGAACTTGTCCGGAACCTGCGCGAGGATATGGTGCTGAGGTACACCTACCATTCCAACGCCATTGAGGGGAACACGCTGACCCTCATGGAGACCAAAGTGGTCCTTGAAGAGGGCGTGACCATTGGCGGCAAATCGCTTAGGCACCATCTCGAAGCCATCAACCATGCCGACGCCATCACGTATCTGGAAAGCCTCGTGGAGGAGAACGCCCCGCTTGATGAGCGCATATTGAAGGAACTGCATCAGCTTGTCCTGCGGGGTATCGACAATGAAGCCGGACGTTATCGCGGCTGCAACGTCATCATCTCGGGTGCAGGGCATACCCCGCCAGATCACCTCCATGTCGGCGAACGCATGCAGAGCTTCTTTGATTGGTACCATGACGACGCCCAAAGCCTTCATCCCGTTGAAAGGGCTGCCAGGATGCATGCCGACCTGGTCATCATCCATCCCTTCCGGGACGGCAACGGCAGGACCTCCAGGCTCGCAATGAACCTGGAACTCATGCGGGCAGGATTTCCCACTGTCATCATCCCGGTGGAGGATCGGACCGCCTATTACGAGAATCTGGACAAGGCGGGGACGGACGCGGATTACAGTCCATTCGTCCAGCAGCTTGGCCAGCTGGTCGAACGAAGTTTCGAGCCATATTGGTATCTGCTCGGCATAGCCTAGCCGTTAAACACAACAACGAACGAAAAGCCCTGGAGTCACAAGCTCCGGGGCTTTTCGTATTTGGAGGATTCTATGATCGATACACGGGCTGTGATGCGCTCGCTGCCGCTGGTGGCAAGCGTGCTCGGCAGAAAATACGGGGTAAAGGTCGAGATGGGTGGGGCGGAGGCATATACCGACGGCAAGACCATTCACCTTCCTGCCATGCCAAGCGAGGTGCCGGATACTTTGCTGGCAATGGTCAGGGGGTTCTTGGATCACGAGGCAGGGCATGTCCAGTCCAACATCCAACTTGGCGTGCATATCAGCGAGCTGGTTGTCATTGTCATTTGCGAAAATCAGCATCTCACTCAAAGCGCAGATTTTGCCGCATTCATGGTTTCCCATGATGTCTCATCATGTATGGATCTATCGATGGTCTTGAAGATTTTGTTGGTCATTACGCAATAGATATTTTTCAACAAGTCCTCATCACCGGAAGTTAGAATCCAAGCTCCGTTCGAGCATGGTCGATTCCTTTCTTCTGAACTTCGAGGTCGGGGCTTCTCTCGGAGTTATGGATCGCGCTCCGGATCAGTGCATCGACTTTTTCTCGCCCGTTGGGTGTTTTCGCCGCTTCCCTAGGTGTCTGGCCGTCAAGGATCGGAAGAGGGGTATCGACCCATTGACCCCAGTGGTCGAGAAACATGTTTTCCATGTGCTCCCTGACCGCAGGGTCTTGCATCATCTTGTTGTGGAAACCAAACGGGTCTTCATCGTCTTCGGCGCGCTCCTCAGGATTACCCATGGGCTTTATGCTTGTGGTTTTGTAGTGCGCCTTGTCGCCCATCGCGTTTTGAATGATTTCCCGGATTTCAACCGCTCTTTTTTCCGAGTTTACTTCGACGGTCATGGATTTACTTTCAATGTCTATGTAGCCGAGGATGGTGTTTGACATTGTCGTGGTTTTCGCTGTTTCAAGGCGACTCCAAGGGATTGTCACGCCAGCAAGTTCGCCGCTCTCGGTATAGTCGGCGTTTTCGAGGAGCTGCTCTGGCGACTCCGTCACGCAGAGGTGGAGCAGGGCGTCAAAGGCATCTTTCGGGCTTGAGATGCGGTAGTGGAGCGTTTGCAGGGATATAGGATCGCCATCCGTGTTCGACAGAGACGGAGGGTTGATGGCCGCCGCGTACAATTCCAGAAAAACCTCACGAATTTCAAATTCGTAATCTGGCAGATCTTCCGTTGAGAGCGCATTTTTCTGGCCTATCAGGGATGTGCGCAGGTCAATGACATGGGTTTTCCATGGCAGAGGGAAGGATATGGGGCTCGCGGCAGAGAGAAATTCTACGTCGTCGACCCTGGAGATGGCGCAAAACAAGATGGACCCTTGAGCCAGCCATTCTGAGGCGCTGTGATCGGTGACCCTGTGCGAACTGCCGGTAAGAATGTCGAGACAGGCAAAGCCGTTACCCGGAAAGACAGCCGTGACCTCATAGAACGAAAAGACTAGGCGACCCACGGATTCAAGGACGTGAAGTTCCAGGCTGTCGATCTTGTTTGATCGTTTTTGGCGGTAGAGTTCCGCGATCGTGGTGTCGGCGGGGAGGGCAATTTCAAAATCAAGTTCTTCGATGTCAGGCTGCGTCAGATCCCAGCTGCAGAGAATCCAAGGCACCATCACCTGTGAGAGTTCATCGATGGTTTCCTCGTTATCGAGTTCGTCGCCCCAAAGCAGAAACGTGTCGATGGCCTCGTCCATGCCTTCTGCTTCAAGGGTGTTTTGCGCAAAGGTCATAAGCTTGCCGGTCAGGCTTTGGAAGGTCTGGCTGATTCTTCGGTAGGAAAAATCCTGACTTTCTTTTTTGGGCAGGCAACATTTCTTGTATTTCTGTCCACTGCCGCAAGGACATGGGGCGTTCCGGGATATTTTCACCACACATCTTCTCCTTGAAAGGATTTTTCGGCATCAAGCCGTCTTCTGATTCAACTCCTACGATTATACGTCATCTTCCACAATCTGAACTCACAAGGCTTGTTCGGCAAGGATTGCTCCATATTCAGGACACTATGTGTGTGGCATCGTAGCAGTTTAATCTGTTCTAGCGTCATTGGCGGCTGGGAGTGCACAGTTTTATGAACTTTTGATTTCGATCAACTTAGCGCGTTCTGATTCAATTGTGGTTCGCAAATATCTCATGATTATGTCATTTTTGATAATTGGCTTGGCTGTCCAGTTAGGGCTTTGATTTGACTTATTGCTTTTCTTCGCTTTAAATTGGGTATGACTTTTTAGAAACATGTTTGATTTTACGATGAAATTGGCGCATATGGCAAAACGTGATCGATTGGAGAATATATGCCGACAGTAATGCGAATTGGCTCATTGAGATTTCATTTTTATTCTGATGAGGGCAATGAGCCTCCCCATATACATATAGAATCGCCTGAGTGAGAATGTAAGTTTTGGCTGGATCCTATCAAACTTGCCCGTAATAAAGGAGTTCCTGCTCCGATGTTGCGCACTATAGAAAGGCTTGTTTTTGAAAATATTGAATTGATAAAGGAGAAGTACAATGCATACTTTGAGTGAAGAACCAACAGCTATCAAGGTATGGGTAGAAAAAAGAAGGGTTTTTATAGAATTGACAGACGGCAGAGTCATTGGATTTCCTGCAGATCGTTTCCGCATTCTTTCAGAAGCGACAGATGAGCAGCTCAAAGGGGTTCATTTGAGGTTAAACGGATATGCGCTTCGTTGGGAAGAGTTGGATGAAGACATCACTGTTGGTGGGATTGTAGCTGGCAATTTTCAACTTCCATACCGTCAAGCCTCGTGAGATTGCCACTGAACAGAGTGTGGAGCAATCATCAGCGAGGCTATCGTGCCTGGGGTATTGACCTGCCGGGAAACTTCGGGGCACTCAATTATTGAGGGTTTTTCACGGTTCAAGTTTTTTTCCATATTGGCGGCAGAAGAGTTCGGGCGCGTTATTCGATCCAACGCGTTTGGCCAGTGAAGGCTTGTGCCTGAGGTTCCTTTTTTAGAGCTTTTGCAGAGCTGACTGGTTATTTTTCCTCACCCATTGCGTCGAAGATCAGGGCAAATTTAATCTCAACCTCCTGGAAAGCTTGAACCACCGCCGGATCAAAATGTTTTCCTTTCCCCTGCATGATGATTTCGCAGCTCTTTTCATGAGTGAACGGATCTTTGTATGGTCGTTTTGAACGCAGGGCGTCATACACATCGGCCAGGGCCATGATGCGACCTGCCAATGGGATATCCTCTCCGGCCAATCCGTCGGGATAGCCGCTGCCGTCCCATTTTTCGTGGTGGGCGCGGGCAATGGCGATGCCCATGTTGACAAAGGCGTTTTTGGGGTACTTGCTGTGCACGGTTTGCAGGGTGTTCGCCCCGATCACGGAATGGGTCTTCATGATCTCGAACTCTTCGGAGGTGAGCTTGCCGGGTTTCAGCAGTATACTGTCGGCAATTCCTACCTTACCGATGTCGTGCAGGGGCGCTGCGTGAAAGATATTTTCCAAGTAGTCGTCACTGATGATCTTTTCGTAGTGCGGATTGCATCGCAATTGCTCGGCGATGATTCTGCATAACATTCCGGTGCGCTCGATATGATTACCGGTTTCGTTGTCCCTAAATTCAGCAAGCTGGGAAATCGCCTTGATGGTTGCCAGTTGCGAATCGGAGATTTCCCGGACCTGTGTATTCACCAGCTCTTTGAGATAAAGATTGTGCTTCTCTATTTCGAGTTTCAATTTCCGCAGTCGCAGGTGTGTGTCCACCCGGGCGTTGACCTCCTCGAAGCTGAAAGGCTTGGTCACGTAGTCCACCGCTCCCACGGCAAAGGCTTTGACCTTGTCCGTGACTTCGGCAAGGGCGCTGATGAACAGCACGGGGATATCCTTCAACGCTTCATCGGCTTTGAGACGCTCGCAAACTTCAAAGCCGCTCATTTCGGGCATCATTACGTCCAGCATGATGAGATCCGGTGAACTCATGGCCATGGCATTCAAAGCCTCTTGGCCGCTGGTAAAGGCCAGCACCCTGTAGCCCTTGCTCTGAAGCATAATCCGAAGAATAGTGAGATTTTCAGGGGTATCGTCCACCACCACGACAGTGGCCAGCCAAGTTCCATTACCCATCCTCTTCTCCTCCTCATTAAGCAATTCAGCGAGTCTGGTGTAGTTGTAGCAGTTGGCAAGAGCCTTTAGCTTTGTGGCTGAACCTCCTGCCAGATCGTTGATGACACACCTGTTTGAGTTGGCGATTTTTATTTTCCATCTGATGAATAAAAAACAAGCATGCTAAATGAATTGGAATTTTCCGCCCCCAGCGCCACGGACATGTGTTTCGATATCGACCGGTGCAGAGGGCGGGAAAGAGCAACGCGTCATGTTTTTTGGTGCGTATGCCCCCAGGGCGTGGCACCTGATGTCTCTTTGCGTCACTCGTATTCGGTTGTCATGCAATGAGAGACAGCTTTCGCATTTGTCGCATCATCTGGTTGAAGTCCAGCGGCTTGATGAAATAGTAGTTGGCACCACACTCGTAGCAGGCCTTGATGATGGTTGCGGGGTCATCTACTGCGGACGTGATGATGATGGCTGATTCGTATTCAGTCCCTTCAATTCCCTTTCCGCGTTCAATTTCCCGGATGAGCTTGGTTGCCCTGAGTCCATCCATTTGGGGCATGTTGATATCCATGCAGATCAGATCGTACGGTTGCGGTGGAATTGATTCATGGCTTTGCGAAAACGCGTCGATTGCCTCCAAACCATCTTTGGCCAGATGGCAATCTCCGTATTTTGAAAGAAAGCCGTTAAGGATTTGCCGGGATGTGAAGTCATCCTCGACTATGAGGATTTTCAATTTTCTGTCAGGAGACGGCGTTGCGGCAACCGGCTTGCTTTTTCTGACAAGGGCGGCACTGGTTACGATTCCAGGGGCTTCAGCACGTTCAGGATCGGGCAAATCCGGCTCGGACAGATCAAAATCCACTCCAGAAGAAGCGATGACGCGGACGTCGGGCCTGATTGCTTCCGGTTCTGGTTTTTGGACGGGAGTGACAGGCGAGGCGTCAGGCTGGCTTGAGATCGTTTGCTTATCTTTATTGGCAAAGACGGCAGTGGCGCTCGCACGTTGCTTTTTTGAATTTGCAATGACGTTCTCCAAGGCCTGCAGGATTTCTGCCGTGTCTCTGCTGTCATCACCGCCATTTCTGATGTCTTCCAGAACAAACGTGATGGCGTCCAAAGCCTGGAGTATGGTGTCGGCTACAGGGCGTGTGACCTCCAGTTCACGATTACGCACCAGGGAAAGCACATCTTCCGCCTTGTGCGCGAAGGCGCTGACGCGGTCAAAGCCAAGCATTCCTCCATTTCCTTTGATGGAATGGAATGCTCTGTAGACGCGATTGATGACTTCAATATCCCATGATTTTTCCAGGAACATAATGTCTTCGCTTACAGTTTCAAGAAGTTCGCCTGTTTCATCCAAAAATTCATTGACGATTTCATCCATAAAAATATCTTCCTTTAGTGTAAAAAATTTATACTATATTTTTTGCTTAAAAAGCTCAGGATTGAAGATTATAGACGGCACTGCAAAAAGTCGTCATCCCCTTGAAAAAAGGATCCATTCCTTTTTAACTTTCTGAAAAGAATGGATTTCGCGCCATTGCCAGACATGGCCCGCCTTCGCGGGAATGACACTCAAACTCTTTCGCGACTTTTTGCAGTGACGTCATCATACGTGAATCATGTTTTGATTTTGTGGTCATCATGATATCAATTTTAAATTACGTAGTTCTTCAAGAAGGTTGTATTTCTGGATTGGCTTGGGCAGGTAGCCGTCACACAGATTGTAGAACGCGCTCCTGACATTTTTAACGTCGTCCAGGGCCGTAGTCATGAGAATTTTGGTTCCGTGGGTCGAAAGAACTCCTTGAGCCTCCTCTTGGTCACGGATCAGGCGCAGCGCCTCTTGGCCGCTCATTAGAGGCATCATGATGTCCAGGCAGATAAGGTCGTAGGGTTCTTGCATATCGCGCGCGGCGTGCGCCGCTTCCACCGCCTCCTTTCCGTTGACGGCCACGTGACAAGGGCCGAAACCTTTTAGAAGTTCCTGCAAAACCAGGCGGTTGGTAAAATCATCCTCGGCAATCAGTGTTTTCATAGAGTATCTCCGTGAATGGCGTGTTGAACTTTATCGAAATTATAATCAAATGACATCTTCGAGCCAACATGATTTGGATTGAGCAGGCCGCGGCTGGCGAGATCGTTCTCAGCAATCAGGATGCCGCTGGCGTGTTTTCTTCCATGGCCTGCTTCAACTGCGCGAAGGTCAGGCTTAGATCCTCCAGGCGTGCTTTCATGCTCTCAAGGTCGCCCGACTTGCCTGCTTTTTCCAGTTCGCAAGCCAGTTCCCGCAAGGCCTCGCCGCTCACATTGGCCGCAGCTCCTCTGATGGTGTGGGCCTGGCGCTCGGCCCCTGTCGCATCTCCGGCTTCAAGATAGTTCCGCAAGGCTTCGATCTGTCGAGGAATGTCTTCCAGAAATCCCTGGAGGATTGTATCGGCCATATCCTCGTCACCCATCAATCGTTCCAGCAAGTCGGCACGGTCGAAGATCGTTGATGAAGACTGACAGTCATCTTCCGTCTTTTGCCTGCTGACGCGCGGTTTTTTAAGCATGCCATTTGTATCCGCCGTTGGCAGCCATTTCTCCAGCGCCTGTGCCAGAGCCTGGATAGAGACAGGTTTGGCCACGTAATCGTTCATCCCCACACTCAGACATTTGTCCTTGTCGCCATACATGGCGCGGGCCGTCATGGCGATGATGGGGATGCGCCGATTGGGAATGGCCGAAAGGGGGTTGCGAATGAATCTCGTTGCTTCCATGCCGTCCATCTCGGGCATCTGTACATCCATGAGCACAAGGTCATAGGGCAGGGTTTTGAGCGCATCGATGACCTCCCGCCCGTTGGCCACTGCGTCGGCCTTGAGTCCCAGCTTTTTCAGGATGCCCAGGGCCACCTGCTGGTTTGTGATGTTGTCTTCCGCGAGCAGGATGCGAGCCTTGCGGTCGGTGAATCGGGGCAGGACTTCTCGCGCTGTATGCCGGGTGGCAAAGGGGTGGGACAGGTCATCCGGGCTATTACTCAAAGCTTGGGAAAGCATGGTTTTGAGCACTTGGTGCTGAATGGGCTTGGTGGCGTAGGCGGAAAAGCCGATTTTCTGTAATCGGTGGGCGTCGCCCCGGGTTCCAAGCGAAGTGAGCATTATCAAGCGCGTGTCCAGAAGCCTTGTGTCCGCCTTCACGGCCCGGCCCACAGCCTCGCCGTCCATGCCCGGCATCTGCATGTCGATGATGGCCAGCAGGAAGGGATCGTTCTCTCCCAGAGCCCGGTAAAGCGCCTGGAGCCCCGAAGGACCGTCCAGAGCCTCTTCCGGACGCATACCCCAAGAATTCAGACGTGTGGTGAGTATCTCCCGGTTGGTAGCGTTGTCATCCACGATCAGCGTCCGTATTCCAGCCAGATCGACAGGGGCCGTTTCCTCCTGCGCTGTGCCTTCTCGTACGCCGAAACGAGCTGTGAACCAGAATTCCGAGCCCTGGCCAGGGACGCTTTCCACGCCGATTTCGCCGCCCATCAATTCCGCGAGCTGTTTGGAGATGGACAGCCCAAGGCCGGTGCCGCCATACTGGCGCGTGGTCGAGGCGTCCACCTGAGTGAATTTGGAAAAGAGTACGCCAATTTTGTCCGCAGGGATGCCGATACCCGTATCGCGCACGGAAAAACGCAACAGGCAGGAATCTTCCCTTTCCGACTCCTGCACGCGCTCCACACGTACAGCCACTTCCCCCTGGTGCGTGAACTTGACCGCGTTACCGGTCAGGTTTGTGAGGATCTGGCGCAGGCGGCCCGGGTCGCCCATAAGCAGCGCGGGCACGTCGGGGTCTGCGGCGCAGAGCAACTCCAGACCCTTGGAGTGTGTCTTGATCGACATGGTTGCGGCAAAGTCGTCCAGCAGACTGTGCAGTTCGAAATCCAGTGTCTCCAGGTCGAGTTTGCCGGCTTCGATTTTTGACAAGTCCAAAATGTCGTTGATGAGCCCTAATAGCGATTCACCGCTGGATTTGACGATTTCTGCGTAGCGCCGTTGATCCTCTGTGAGGTCCGTGTCGAGGAGCAGGCCGGTCATGCCGATGACACCGTTAATGGGGGTACGGATTTCGTGGCTCATGTTCGCCAGGAATTCGCTCTTGGCTCGGCTTGCTATCGTCGCCTCTACAGCCATGTCGTTAGCGCGGGCGTTAGCTTCTTCCAATTCCCGGTTAGTCTTCAGCAGAGCCTGCTCCGCCTGTTTGCGGCTGGTAATGTCACGTTGAATGCCGACGTAAGCATAGGCTTGGCCATCTTCATCAATCAGGGGGAAAATCTTGTACTCGCAAACAAACGTTGAACCGTCCTTGCGTCTGTTCAAGGATTCGCCCTGATACCTGCGACCCGAGCTCAGGGTTGCCTTTATGTCGCGCTGAATGGCTTTGGCCAATGGCTCGGCGTTGAATATGCCTGATTTGTATCCCCGCAGCTCTTCGATGGTGTACCCGTAGAGGGTTTCAGCCGTTTTGTTGATGTAGGTGATGGTGAAGTCGGTGTCCGTGGTTACTATGGAATCCGACATGTTTTCGGCGATGGCGCTCAAAAAACGCAATTTTTTTTCGGCTTGTTTGCGCTCCGTGATGTCACGTAACGAAACGAGTGTGGCGGGTGCATTTTCCCAGGTTATTGATGTCTGTCGGACTTCTACCCAAATCCGTTCTTGTTCGGATCGAAGGCAAAATTCACTTTCCTGGCTGAGAGTTAAGGGGAATACCGCGCCGATGGATTCGTCGCTGGACAGACCCAGGATGCTCTCGGCAGCCGGATTGAAAAAGAGAATCTGGTTGCTGGCGCTAAGCAGAATCTGGGCATCTGGATTCAAAGTGACCAGATCGCGGAACCTTTTCTCCTGGCTTTGCAGCGCCTGGTTTTTGATTGATAGTTCTCGCTGCATCTTGGCCAGTTCAGTATTGAGACTCACGTAGCCTTCCAGCAAATCGTGGTCTGATGCACTCATGCGTCCACGCGCGCATTGCTTGGCCTTTTTTTGGATCTCACGCAGTTCTCGCGCCTGCTCATTGATCATGGCCATGAACTCGTCGAAAATGAGGAAAATCTGTTGAGGCGATTGCAGTGCAAGCAGGAAAATCCGCCCATGCTTGGCGATGCCGATCAGGGAGAATGCGAATTCCTGGCCATCCTTGAGCAAAACGAGCTCGTTTCGCATTGAATGACCCTGTTCAAGGATTTCACCAACAAATTTGCTGTAGGTTGTCCGAAACCTGTCCTGCATCATTGCGGCGATGTCCGGAAAGCTTTCATAATCCCCAAAAAACTTCTTCGAGTCGTTTAAAATTTCAACGACGGCACCGGTTTCGTCACAGGCAATTGCCCAGGCATGGTCTCGGTTAACACGACGCAACATTTTTTGCCTCCAGTTGAAACAGCGTATTGGCGACCTGGACGGCAAGGAGGGCATCCAAGGCCGTCGCGTCCGCACCTACGGCGGTCGAGAGATCAGGATTGATGATAAAGGTCAGCCCGCCAACCATTATTTTTGGTATGTGTCTTCGGGTAATTTCTGAATGATCTGGACCAGATCGCGGATTTGAGGAAGTCCAAAGGACTTGAAACTGTTTGTGTGACCAAGATTTTTGCTGATTCCAATAACTGGCTTTTATCCACGTCGATTGTTCCGCATGGCAATCCATAATGCAGATAATTTGTTGAATTTTTTTAATATACTAAAAATTTATTATCGACTCAACTTTTTTTATGGGACAAAGTTCGATATTTTGTAGTATCGGTCTGTGTTTTTTTTGCAAGACAAAGAAAAGATACAGGTTCAAGACAAGATTTTTTCGAAGTATCCAGAACTTTTAATAATTTTGCGTGTAATATTTTTCGGATCATGATGCAGTTTTTATGCGCAACAATATCAGCGCAGCAAGATATGGCAGGCCAAGTGCCACGAGAAATGGAATTGCAGGGGGGCATGTTCTATTTTGTTCAAGCGGCCCTTCCCCATCTGGAAAATCAGGGAGGTGTCATCATTAACAGTTCGTCGGCCACCGCATATCAGGGACATGCCAAGCTGATTCCCTACGCCTGCACCAAAGGAGCAATTACCGTGTTAACTCGTTCGCTTGCGATCAGTCTTGCGGACAAAGGCATACGGGTCAACGCCGTGGCGCCCGGACCGGTATGGACACCACTCATTGCCGCCAGCTACAATGAACAGAAAATGGCAAGTTTCGGCGAAGACACCTTGCTGGGCAGGCCCGGGCAAACCTGTTGAGATTGCGCCCAGCTATCTGTTCCTGGCAACTTCCGACTCTTCCTACATGACTGGCCAGGTTTTACATCCGAATGGCGGGCGGATCTTCAACGGCTAACCGTGTGGCAATGAACGTCATCTTAAAGAGGTCTTCCCCAAATTTGGACAAGTATGGCTGCCGGGTACACAAATTCCGAACCCCCTCAATCAGGGAACTCTTTTCGACACCCGCCGCATGAGCCACCTTGTCGGGTAAAATATAGCCGGGCCGACCAGGGCCCAGGAGATGATCCAGCCGAGGATTGCATGGAGAAGCGGGATGCCGAGAATGCCGAATGAGCCGATCGGGTCCGTGAACACGATTTTTATGATCTCGGGCACTGTTGTCTTAAAATGCTCGACGCCAAGGATCGTTTCTCCAACACGCAAAAAGGGGATCATGAGGGCGTATTGAAAGGGGGTGAACACCAGCGAGACGCCACTCGTGATTGCCTTGTTGCACTTGAACGACCACGAGAGAATGAGGGCCATGATCGGGTTTGTACCAATCTGGGGCCAGGTCGAAGACAATAGGCCAACGATGACCGCCAGGGCAACCCGCTCAGGCGAAACACCCAGCCTCAGTTCCCGCAAAACAGGTTCCCGAACCCTGTTTCGCCAGAGACGTATGGGCCAGATGGGCCGTTTTGTTTCAAAATTCAGCGTGATACCCTCACATGACTGTTTATGGATTTCAGCGGGGCGGATGCCGGTTATTGCTTCAGCATGAAAATCGTCACTTTGCGACGGTAACGCTAAACTTCTTGAGATATGAACTATCTACAATTTTTCAATTTTTCTGCAGACCCAGTAGTTTCCTTCGCAAGTCTGGTTTCCGGGTCTTTTCATTCAGCCAGATTCCAAAAAACCAATCGGCAAACGCAGGGTCTTCCACTTCTCCAGCAATTTTTCCGTTGTTGTAGAAAATAGTCTGCCCTTTGCTGATTCGTACGCCGACTAGCGTCGTTTTATCGTCAACATCAGGAAATATCATCAGCATGCGTCTATACCACTCATCGAGCGTAGTCTCATCTGAAAATCCGAGATCACGGATCGCTTCTGCAGATGTCTTTGCTATTTCCTTTCCTTCGAGTTTACGGAGATAGGATATGGAGAGTGCGTAAGGTTCGTTTGGACGCCACTGTGCTTTTGGAGCAAACAGCGTGGCGTCATAGACATCCCAAAAAATGTAGGTGAGTCTTCCGGAGCCGACTTCTCTGGCTTGCGGAACATGCCTGGCAACAGCGCTGTTGTCTGCCTGGGCGCTGGAGGTAATCAAGAAGATGAAAACACATATTGATCCAATAATTTTTAGCTGCATGGTATAGTACCTGAATCCTGTGATTAGCGATTTTTTCATCTAAAAAAAGTATGCATTATCCGTAGGCTTTCATTTCTTCAAAAAAAGCAGCGTATTCGATTCAGTATTGCCGGAGATTTCAATTTCGGACAGTAGTCACAATTATCTT
>JAWLHW010000058.1:0-12861 GCA_041690155.1 Desulfomicrobium sp.
CGCGCCATGACGGGCGCTGTGCTCCTGGGCGCGCTGCTCAAGGGGCGGCAGCGTGTGGCCCTCAAATTCGAGGGCAACGGTCCGCTGGGCAAGATCGTGGTCGAGGCCGATCCCATGTGTCTCGTGCATGGTTACGTGGGCAACCCGGCGGTGGACCTGCCGCTCAAGGACGGGCGCTTCGACATTCCCGGAGCCCTGGGCCGGGCAGGTCTTTTGACCGTGACCAGGGACTTGCAGCTCAAAGCCCCCTACCAGGGCGTGGTCAATCTGGTGTCGAGCGAAATCGCCGAGGATATCGCCTATTACCTGACGGATTCGGAACAGACGCCTTCGGCCATGGGCCTGACCACCATCCCCGACGCCCGCGGCGGCATCGCCGTGGCCGGCGGATTTCTGATCCAGTCCCTTCCCCCGGCCAACGAGGAGGCCCTTGATGCCCTGATGCGGCGGATAAAAGACCTGCCGCCCCTGGCCAAACTGCTTCTGGAAGGCGCAACTCCCAAAGAGGTGCTGGACAGGATTTTCGGGGACATTCCTTTTGAAATCCTCGGGCACCAGGACGTGGCCTTTCACTGCGGCTGCTCCCGTGATCGCATCGAACAGGCGCTCATCACCCTTGGCGTGGACGAAATCAAGAGCCTCGCCGAGCAGAACGAAGACACCGTCATCACCTGTGAATTCTGCCGGGAACCATACGCCTTCACCCCGGAGGACCTGCTGCGGCTGGCCGACGAGAGGCATTAGAAGAAATTGCCTCCGGCGGGCAGGGAGCGCGCCCCCTGCACCCCGTTTGGGGGCCTGACTTCATGGTGGTGGGATTTTGTCCTGCAGGAAAAGGCTTAATGGGCCCCCGCGCAGGCGGGGATCCATGGCCTGGCCGCAGTCGAACTGGTCAGCGCCGATGTCATTCCCGCGCAGGCGGGAATCCATGCCTTGGGGGTGGTGGACGTCAAGAGGCGTGAAAAAAGCCGCTCTCCTTCCGGAAAGCGGCCTTGCTGTCTCGCGCGATTGAAAAAAATCAGACCATCATGTTGATGATCACGCCGGTCATGTCCAGTTGGGTATGCAGGGCGGCTGCGTTGGCGGCGAAGGCGTGCTCGTTTTCGATCATCTGCACCATTTCCGTGGCCAGATCGGTGTTCGATCCTTCGACCAGCATCTCTTCGTAGCGCAGGCCCTCGTCGGTCTCTACGTATTCCCCGCCCGGTACCAGCGGTCCGGCGGCGGTGTTTTCATAGACATCCTGAACCTGTACGCCCTGGCCATTCGGGCCGGTCTCAAATTCGACCCGGCTGGAACGAAAGCCGTTCGTGTTCATGTTGGCCACGTTGTCGGCCGCGACCTGCTGGGAAAAACTGATGGCCTGCATGGCCTGAACATTTTCCATCATGGCGTACCTCCAATCACTTCATCTAACGCGGGCAGTGCTTCCGTCAAGGCCTGTATGGGCGGCGTCGGTTTCTTCGCCCATCTGGTCGATGCAGGCATAGGCGCTGTGGTTGTGGATGGATTCAAAGGACTCCACCTCGACCTTGAAGCCCTTCACCTTGGGATGAGCGGCCAGGCGCGAGGCCGCACCCCGCACCACATCCTCCACAAAGGTCGGGGCAGCAAAAGCAGCTTCGGTCACGTATTTCTCGTCCTCGCGTTTTAAAAGCGCATAAACCGGCGAGGAACCGGACTCCTGTGCGATGGCGATGAGATCTTCAAGCCAGAGCATGCCCAGGCACTGCGCCTCGATGCGGACCATGGCCCGCTGGCTGTGGGCGCCTTCGCGGGAAATCGCCTTGGAGCAGGGGCATACGGTCATGACCGGCACTTCCACGCCCAGCATCAGGCTGACTTCGCCATCGCGCAGCACCCCACGCAGAAAGCAGGAATAATCCATGAGCGCCGGGCTGCCCGTGACCGGGGCGCGCTGTTCCAGAAAATAGGTGAAAAGAAAGCACAGGTGGGAGCTTTGGGCCTGCAGGCGGTCGCGCAGATCCAGCAGCAGGTTTTTGCAGCTGTCCGCGTCCAGGGTTTTGTCCATGTCGCGCAGGGCTTCAAGGAACCTGCTCATGTGCGTGCCCTTGAACTCGGCAGGCAGATCCACGCTGAGGTCCACCCGCGCCACGGTGTGCAGCCGTCCCTTGGCCCGGTCGCGCACCGTCAGGGGGATGGACAGATTCTTGACCCCCACGCGGTCGATGCGCAGGGCCACTTCGGCCGGGCCGCTCTGAACGTCGCGCATCAGGTCAGGTCCTGCCCGGTGGTGGCCAGGTTCAGTTTGCCGTGCTTCACGCCCTTGGTGGAGATGAGCCGCTCTGCGGTGGCCTTTATGTCCTGACCCGGACCGCGCAGAATGAGCACCTCCATGCAATTGTGATGGTCGAGATGGATGTGCAGGGACGTGACGATGACATCAAGGGATGAATGCTGGATCTCGGTCATCTTCTGCGCCAGGTCCGAATGATGGTGGTCATAGACCAGGGTCAGGGTGCCGACCATTTCCTTGTTCAGGTCTTCCCAGTCCTTCTGCACCAAGGTGCCGCGGATAAGGTCGCGGATGGCTTCGGAGCGTGTCTGATAGCAGCGTTCCTCGCACAGGGCGTCGAATTTTTCCAGCAGATCGGAGTCCAGGGACACTCCAAAACGAATAGTCTGACCCATTTTATCTCCTTACATCACTAAAGGGCGGAAAAGTTCCCACACGTTGACCGTCATGCGAGCCTGCTCAAAGGGGACCACTTGCTGACCTTGATTTCTGACCTGCCAGCCCCGGCGGGAAAACCTGGACCATACCGTGCTCGATACGGTCCGTTCGGGATCACCGAACCAGACCCTGCCGCCTGGAGCCAGGCTGCGCAGCAAAAGATTTTCCAGAGGTTCGAAAAAGCGCTGCTCGTAGAAAATGTCGCCGCCCCAGATGCGATCGAAGGATGCCGGTGCAAAACCCGGATTGTTCCAGTCCATGCGCACCCACAGTGGCGAAGGGACGGCGTTGATGCGGGTGTTGCGGGATGCAAAATACAGGGCGCCGTGCTCATAGTCCATACCGACAACCTGCGCCCCAAGGCTCGATGCCACCAGGGCCGACAACCCGAGCCCGCAGCCCAGGTCCAGGCATCTGCGGCCAGCCAGGTCCTGCCTGGCCAGCCAGCCGCAAAGGGCCAGGGTCGCAGGCCAGAGCTCCACCCAGTAGGGGATGTGCTCTTCGGCTTCCGGGTCGCTTTCGTCCATGGACTGCCAGAGGGATTCCAGGTCCGCCGGGCGCTCCAGGATCCAGGACCTCCCGGCAGCATTCACTTTCAGCTGCCCATGGGTTTCATGGAGTTCAGTCATCTTCGTCGGGCTTGATGCCTGCCATCATCTGTCCGATGCGGTCAACGCGTTGCCGGTCGTCTGCCGGGAACGTGTCCACGATGGCCCCGCCATACATGACCGCGACGCGATCGGCCAGAGCCAGAGCTTCGGACAGGTCGCCGGTGACGAGCAGAATCCCGGCCTCTTCGCGGGCCGCAAGCAGGGTGGCCCAGACTTCCTCGATGGCCGAGACGTCAAGGCCCTGGGTCGGCTGTTCCGCTACGATGAGGCGCGGTCTGCGATGAAATTCCCGGGCCAGCACCATCTTCTGCAGGTTGCCGCCGGAAAGCTGCCTGGCCTGGCAGTTCACGTCCGGCGGAGAGACCTTGAACTGGCGGATCAGATCCTGGGCCACGGCTTTGGCCTTGTCGCGTTGCAGCCAGACGGATGAGCTGTAGCCCTGGCGTGTGGTCAGCAGAAAATTATCGACCAGATCCATGCCCCGGCAGACCGCCAGACCCATGCGGTCTTCGGGGATGTAGCTGAGGCCCCCCTGCCAGGTCGGTTCGGAAAAAAAGGTTTGCCAGCTCTTGCCGAGCACGTTGAGCTCGCCTGTGCGCGGTTCCTTGAGGCCGCACACGACTTCGACCAGATCCTTCTGACCGTTGCCAGCCACGCCGACCACGGCCAGGACCTCTCCCTGTCTGAGGCTCAGGGAGACTTCCTTCAAGGTTTCGGTGCAGACATCCTGCATGCGCAGCACGTTCTGCCGCAGCTCCATGGGTTCGCGGTGCACTTCCAGCAGCACTTCGCGGCCGACCATTCGCCTGGCCAGATCGGACTGGGAATGCACCTCGCTGGCCGGAAGCTCGTCCACCACTTCGCCCCGCCGCAGGATGGCGATTTCATCGGCCAGGGCCATGACCTCGCCCAGCTTGTGGGAGATGTAGACGATGGCCTTGCCCTGGGCCGCCATGCTGCGCAGGGCCGTGAAGAGATGCTGCGCCTCCTGGGGCGTGAGCACGGCCGTTGGTTCGTCGAAGATGAGGATGCGGCTTTTGCGTTGCAGGAGCTTTAAAATTTCAACGCGCTGCTTTTCGCCCATGGACAGATCCGCCACGCGGGCGGCCGGGTCGATATCCAGGCCAAAACTCTGCGCCAGCGCCCGGACCTGTTCACGCATGGCTTTAGGCGAGAGAAAAAAACCCGGCTCCTGGCCCAGAAAAACGTTCTCGGCCACGGTCATGGCCTCCACCAGCATGAAGTGCTGATAGACCATGCCGATTCCGGCCCTGATGGCGTCCTTGGTCGATCGCAGCAGGCTTTCCTGGCCATCGATGAGGATCTGGCCGCTGTCGGGCAGGTAATGTCCGGCCAGAATGGACATGAGCGTGCTTTTTCCCGCCCCGTTTTCGCCAAGCAGGGCTTTTATGCGGCCCGCGTGAATGTCCAGACTGATGTCGCTATTGGCCCGCACCGCGCCAAAGACCTTGGTGATGCCGCGCAGACTGACCGCGGCCGTGGGAGCTGACACCACTTAGCCCTGCCGCATCCCGGCGATGGGCTGCACGAACTGCGACTCCGTGTCCCACGGAAAGAGGATCCAGGTGTCCTGGCTGACTTCAGTGACAAAGGTGTCAACCAGCGGGCGCCCGGCAGGCTTGGCGTAGACGGAGGCAAAATGGGCCTTGGGCAGCAGGTCGCGGATGAGCTTGGCGGTGCGGCCGGTGTCGACCAGATCGTCGATGATGAGCCAGCCTTCGCCGTTGCCTTCGATGCCTTTGAGGAGCTTGACTTCGCCCTTCTGGTTTTTCCAGTCGTAGCTGGATACGCAGATCGTATCCACCAGGCGGATGTCCAGTTCGCGGGCGATGATTGCCGCAGGCACGAGGCCTCCACGGGTCACGGCGATGATGCCGTTGAAGAAATCCTTGTCCAGGAGTCGCCAGGAAAGGGCCTTGGCATCACGGTGCAGCTGGTCCCAGGAAATGGGGTAGGTGCGCTGATATCTGTTTTCGGTCATAAAAGTATCCTATTCAGAAGGTTCCATGTTCACGCCCAGAGCGGCCGGGGCTTGGGTGCGATCGCTGCGCCATGACGAAAACGCCAGAGCCGCGATGGTCAATACATAGGGCAGCATGAGCAGGATGGACGAGGGCAGCGCCGTGCCCATGGCCTGCAGGCGGAGCTGAAAAGCCATGACTCCGCCGAAGAGATAGGCTCCGATCATGGCGCGGCTCGGGCGCCAGAAGGCAAAGATGACCAGGGCCACCGCGATCCAGCCGCGTCCGGCGGTCAGTCCGTTGGTCCACAGGTGCGTGTAGGCGAGGCTCAGATAGCTGCCGCCAAAGCCGACCAGCATCCCGCCTCCCAGCAACGCTGCCCAGCGATAGGCCAGGACGTTCAGGCCCGCGGCCCGTGTCGCGGCGGGGCTTTCCCCGGCGGCGCGGATGGCCATGCCCCAGCGGCTGTAGCGAAAGAAGGCCCACAGCAGCGGGGGGATGAGATAGGAGAAGTAGACCAGGGCGTCCTGCTGGAAAAAGATCGTGCCCAGGGCGGGCAGATCACCAAGAACGGGCAGGGAGAATTTGTCGAAGCCCGGGGCGGTGCGGCCGATGTAGGGCGTCCCGAAAAAACCGGCCAGCCCCGTGCCGAAGATGGTCAGGGCCAGCCCCGAGACGACCTGGTTGCCCATGAACCAGATGCAGACAACGCCGTGCAGCGCGGCCATGCAGGCACCGCCCAATCCTCCTGCCACAAAGGCCAGCACGGGTGAGCCCGTATGCAGCGCGGTGAGAAAGGCGATCAGGGCACCGACAAGCATCATGCCCTCAACGCCAAGGTTCAGGATGCCGCCTTTTTCGGTCAGGATCTCGCCCAGCGTGGCGTAAAGAATCGGGGTTCCTGCCTGAACGGTGGCCGCGAGCAGGGCGAGCAGAATTTCAGGGGTCATCTGAGCCTCCTGACGTGCAGACGATAACGCGAGAAGAACCCGCCAGCCAGAACGGACAGAAGTATAAGGCCTTCCATGATGGCACCGAAGGCCGCCGGGATCTGCAGATCAAGCTGCAGGGTTTCCATGCCCACGCGTAGTCCCGCCAGAAGAAAAGATGACACGGCGATAATAAGCGGGTTCAGGTTGGCCAGCCAGGCCACGACAATGGCCGTGTACCCGTAGCCGGACATGATGCTCGGCTGCAGGCGTCCGAGCGTGGCGGAGGCCTCCAGAAATCCTGCCCACCCGGCCAGGGCGCCGCTCACGCCCATGACCAGGATCACCAGCTTGGCGTAGGGCATGCGTGCGTAACGTGCGGCGCGGACATTCTCGCCGCAGGCCCGAAGTTCGTAACCCAGGCGGGTGGAGCGCAGAAAAATCGTCATCAGTACGCCGATGGCCAGACAGAGCAGGAGGCCCCAGTTCAGGCGGGTGTCTCCGATGCGCGCCACCACGGCGGCGGGCACGAATTCGCTGGTCATGGGAAAGCCGAAGCTGCCCGGGTCTTTCCAGATTCCGTAGACAAGATACTCAAGAATCAGGATGCCTACATAGTTGAGCATGAGCGTGACGATGATTTCGTTGGCTTTTAGTTTGAGGCGCAGCACCGCCGGAATGATGCCCCACAGGCTTCCGGTCAGAGACGCGCAGATCAGCATGGTCGGCAACAGGGCATACCAGGGCCAGCCGGGAAAGGTCAGGGCGGCCCAGGTTGCGCCCACGGCTCCCAGGGCGAACTGGCCTTCTGCTCCGATGTTCCAGATCTGCAAACGAAAAGTCAGGCCCACGCCAAGGGAGCACAGAAAAATGGGAATGGCCTTGATCAGGCAGTCTTCCAGCGCATAGCCGGTGCCAAAGGCGCTGTGCACCAGCAGCCACAGGGCGCTTGCTGCCGGTTTGCCCTGCATGGTCAGGAGCAGGCCGCTGACGGTGAAGGCCAGGGTCAGGGCTGCCAAAAAAACAAGACAGGAGCCCCACCCAAGGGGCTCCTGTCGTCGTACGGCGCTGAATTGAAGCATTGAGGGGCCTTATTCCAGGGTGCCGACAACGCCCTGCACGAACCAGTTGAATCCGAGCAGATCTCCGTCAGCCATGACCGTGCCGGCCGCAACTTTCTCGGCTCCGGACTGGTCCTTGATGGGGCCGGTGAAGACCTGATAGGTGCCGGCGGCGATTTCAGCCTTCTTGTCGAGTACGGTCTTCTGCACATCGGCCGGAACCATCTCGCCGAAGGGCGCGATATCGACGATGCCCTTGTCCAGGCCGTACCAGTAGAAGTCGCTCTTCCAGGTGCCGTCTTTGATCTGCTGGACCATTTCCGTGTAGAACGGACCCCAGTTCCAGATGGCTGCGGTCAGGTGCGACTTGGGCGCAAAAGCGCTCATGTCGGTGTTGTAACCCACGGAGTAGACGCCGCGTTCCTGCGCCGCTTCCTGCGGGCCGGGGGAGTCCTGATGCTGGGCAATGACGTCGCAGCCGACGTCAAGCAGGGATTTGCCGGCTTCCTTTTCGGTTGCCGGATCGTACCAGGTTTTGGTCCAGACCACGCGGACCTGCACATCGGGATTGACGGCCTGGGCACCAAGGGTGAAGGCGTTGATGCCACGGATGACTTCGGGAATGGGGAAGGCCGCGACGTAGCCCAGCACGTTGGACTTGGTCATGGCGCCTGCGACCATGCCGGTCAGGTAGCGGGCCTGGTAGATGCGACCAAAGTAATTGGCCATGTTTTCGGCGTTTTTATAGCCGGAGCAGTGCAGGAATTTGACCTTGGGAAAATCCTTGGCCACCTTGAGCATGGGGTCCATGTAGCCGTAGCTTGTGGCGAAGATGACGTCATACCCCTTGCGGGCCATGTTCATGATGACGCGTTCGGAATCCTGACCTTCGGCCACGGATTCGACAAACGAGGTGGTTACTCCGTCCATGGCTTCGACAGCCAGTCGTCCCTGGTCATGGGCATAGGAATATCCGGCGTCTCCCACCGGGGACACATAGACAAAACCGACTTTCATGTCTTCGGCGAAGCAGGTTGATCCCAGGGCCAAAAAGGCCAGCAGGAACAAGGGCAAACATTTTCGCATCATCCGTCCTCCGTAAAGTGTTGCTGCAAGGGGGTAGCCCCGGGGCACGATGCCCAATCATGGGGAGAGTTCCAAGCACATGGCACATAGCCAATACCATGTACGCTGGCAACAGGCAGGTGGCCATGTCGCCATCCATGTAAATCGGACAAATGTCAGACAGTTGTTGACAAGAGTCTGGAAAATCCGGAAAAAACAGACAATAATTCAGGATGATCGGGGTTTCTGTTTTTTGGTTTTAGAGATTAACATGTTGAAATAAATATTTTTATGCGCCTCCGGCACGGTTCTGTCATACTGTCTTACATTCGCCTCGCAGAACAGCGCAGAGAAGGGAGTAAACATGTCCAAAGACACGATGATAAGTTTCCGGACCACGGAAGAATTCAGCAGCGTGCTGAAAAAATTTGCGAAAAAGAACAAGGTCACGCTTTCCGGATTTATTGATGCCGTTTTGCAGGATTTTTTGCAGTCCCAGGCGGGACAGGACATCATTATGGAAGATCGGCGCAGGTTTCCGCGCCAGCACAAGGCTCTCCCGGCCATCATCAGCGGTCAGAACGGTTCGCAAAAATATTTTCATGCCAGCAAGATAACCAACCTTTCCCTGGGCGGGATCAATCTCATCGTGCCCAAGAACGGCGACGGTTGTAATCTGGTCGAGCAGAAGCTGGAATCTTTTGATGTCGTCTTCGCCCTGCCGCAGGAAGAGCGCCCCATCACCATCCAGTGCCAGGGCAAGCGGGTTTTCCAGACTTCGGACAGCTATCAGGTCGGCGCCAGTTTCGACGACACCGACCTGGACAGCTATCAGGCCCTGCAGAGCTATCTGTACTGATTTTTTCGGGCATATTTTAGTTTTTGCGCCCCGGGACAGGCAGTTGTTCCGGGGCGGTTTTGTGTTTGGCTGAACGAAACGGACCCTGTGGGCGAATCAGCTTTCCAGCCATCTGCGCAGGTGCGCCGTCTCTTCCTGCCATTTGGGTCCAAAGCGCAGGTCCAGAAAGCGTGCGTAAACCACGTCCAGATAATCCATGCATTTTTCCAGCAGATAGATCTTTTCCAGGATGCGCCCGTCCGGATCTTCGCCTTCCTCCAGCTTCATCTCCACTTTCGGCGTTTTCAGGCCCTGCAGGGTGAAGTTGGCGGCGTCCAGCATTACCTGCCAGCTGATCTCGTCCCTTTCGACGCGAACCTTGGCCTTGTTGACCTTTTTTCCGTTTCGAAGTCCCAGGCGCGCCTCGCGCAATTCGGCCATGGGCCCGCTGCACACGGCCGTCTCCTTCGCCTCACCCTCGCCGCCCTGGACCGAGACCTTCTGTTCCACCGTTACCGAGAAGGCTTCACCTTCCCTGGTCCGGAAAAGCCCGCTGCTGGTTTCGCTGGCAAACCACAGCCAGGTCAGAAATTCCTGTCCCAGGGCGAGGCTCACTGTTTCCGCGCGTTCCAGATCCATCATGCACCTCCCTGGGCGAAAACGGTGGGTTCAAAATCGTCGAGTTCGGCCTGGCGTTCGGCGCCAAGGATCTGCAAAGCCTGGAAATACGGAGTCATGGGTTCCAGGTTCAGGCCGAAGGTGTGGGTGAACAGCTCTTCAAAAAGTTCGGTCAGCCTGGACTGGGTGGATGCGATCCAGACCGTTTGCCGGTTCGTGTCCCAGACTACGTCGAAGCAGGCCGGGATGGGCAGGGTTCGGGCGCGCAGGCGCAGTTCGACCTGCTCGCGGATCTCGGTTTTCTGTTCTTTGGTCAGAAATTTCTTGCCCTGATCGCGCATGGCTCGCATGGCCTCGTTCACGGCCACGGCGAAGTGCTTTTTCATGACTGCGGGCGGCACGCGGCGCGTGTCCAGACGCAGGGTGAAGGTAAGGTACGGGCCTTTTTCAGGCGGGCACATTGCAAAGTCCGGATCGAGCATATTGTCGAAAGAGACCCAGCCAAAGCTGCGTTCTTCGGCGCTGGCGTCGATATCGCGAAAGGCGTTGCGTTTGAGCCGGTCGTCCACTTCGTGCCACAGGCTCGAAGGGATATCCTCCTCCACAATGCGGTAGCGGGTGAGCCCCACGCTGGCTGACATGAATCCCAAAGCTTCCTCCCTCGCCGTCCTCATCATTGCACTTTGACGGCATCTTTGTTTTGTTTAAAGGTCTATATTCAACAATCGAATTATACGGAGTTCCCATGTCCAAAGCACTTTGCATACACGGCCATTTTTACCAGCCGCCCCGCTTCGACCCCTGGCTCGAAGACGTGATGCCGGAAGGCAGTGCCGCCCCTGAACACGATTGGAACGCACGCATCAACAGGGAATGCTATGCTCCTCTGGCCTGGGCGCGTCGGCTCGGCGGGTCGGGCATGATCAGCGAGCTGGTCAATTGTTATGCATGGATGAGCTTCAATTTCGGCCCAACCCTGCTGCGCTGGATGGAGCTTCATGCTCCCGAAACCTATACGCGCATCCTGGAGGGGGACAGGCAGAGTCTTGAGCGTCTGGGGCATGGCAATGCCCTGGCTCAAGTGTACCATCACTCCATCATGCCCTTGGCGACGGAATTGGACAAGGACCTGGAGATAGCCTGGGCCATCCAGGATTTCCGGACCCGTTTCGGGCGTGACCCTGAAGGCATGTGGCTGGCCGAGACCGCCGTTGATCTGCCGACGCTGCAGGCGCTGGCCAATGCGGGCATCCGTTTCACGATCCTGGCTCCGAGGCAGGCGCAGGCCATTCGCGGTGCAGACGGGGAATTTCATCCCGTGACCGAAGACAGCTTCGATACCACGCGGCCCTATCTGGTCAAGCTCCCTCAAGGCAAGTCAATAAGCGTGTTTTTTTATGACGGGGCCGTCTCCCGGGCCGTGGCCTTCGAGCGCCTGCTCGGCAGCGGAGAGAATTTCTGGGTCAGGCTTGCCACCTCTTTTTCCCAAGGCCTCGGCAGCATTGCCACGGACGGAGAGTCTTACGGGCATCATTTCAAGTTCGGCGAAATGGCGCTGGCGTATGTCATACAGCAGGCCAGGGAAGGGCGCGACAACATCAGCCTGACCAATTACGGCGCCTATCTCGCGGCCCATCCGGCCACGGAAGAGGCGCAAATCCATGAAAACAGCTCCTGGAGCTGCGTGCATGGGGTGGAGCGCTGGAAAACCCACTGCGGGTGTTCTGATGGCGGTCATCCGGACTGGGTGCAGGATTGGCGAAGGCCATTGCGGCGTTGTCTCAACTATCTGAAATACTACGCAGACGAGCATTTCTTCAAACGAGGCCGCGATTTTTTTCGCGACAGCGATGTCGCTCTGCAGGAGTACGGATTGGTCCTGGCCGGGAGCGAGGCCCTGGAATCGTTTCTGGAAAGGCAATGCCTGCCCGGCCTTGAGCCGGCGCAGCGCACTGATGCCTGCAAGCTACTGCTCATGCAGCGGCTGGCCCTGGCCAGCTTTTCGAGCTGCGCCTGGTTTTTCGATGACATCGCCCGGATTGAGCCCCTGAATGGTCTGATCTCTGCCAGGCGTGCCCTGGATCTGCTGGCGGCTACGGGCGGGCCGGATGTGGAGGCCGGGTTTGTGCGCGTGCTGATCGACGCCCAGTCGAACATGCATGAAGAGTGGGACGGGGCGGTCCTGTGGAAGGATCTGATCACACCCCGGCGTCCGTCCCTGCAAGAGCTTGCCGCCTATCCGCGCCATTTTCCGGCGGCAAAAGACCGGCAGGAGATGGCCTGGCCGGGCGTTCGGCTGATACTCGAACCCGAGGGACAAGCGCAGAGGCTGCGCTGCTTCTGGACCCGGACCCTGGAGGAGGAGGCGTTCTTGCTGTCAGGGCCGGAAGAGTTTCCGCCGCATTCCAGGCATAAGGCCGAGGTGGCCTTTCGACTGGCCAGGGAACATGAACGGGAGCTTTTGCGGCAGTCCTGCCTTCTCGCCCGGCGCATGGCGCCGCTCTTGTCCGGTTTCTCCGAGGGGCAAAGCGAGCCTCAGCAGTTTTTGGCCATGCAGATTCCCGGACTGGTCTGGAACTGGCTTTTTGAGGGCCAGGATCTGTCCCGGGACATGCAGAACTCCCTGACCGCATGGTTTGCTGCCAACGCGGGCATCCGCAAGCTTCTGGAACGTCTGATCGAAGAGCGCGGCACCCAGATGGCATTGTCCCTGCCCGGGCAGGCCCATGCTCTGGTCGAGTTGATCACGCGCACCCGTCACCTGGGGCTGTCCATCTACTGGTGGGAGGCCCAGAACGCGGTCATGGCTCTGCCGAACAGAGGCGTGCACGTGGAACTCTGCACGCTGCTGGGGCTGTCTGTTCCGGAGGCCTAGAAACGGGATTGTCACACGCAACCAAGGCATGGTTTTTGGTCTGCGGGGGGTAGGGGCGAAAAAATTTTCGCCCCTACGGCACGGGTATCTGAGCTATCTTCACTTTAGCGGACACACCAACTACCCTAATGGGAACGAGAGGTGTGTTCATGAGGAGTCATCGCAAGTACGATCCTGATTTCAAGCG
>JAWLHW010000059.1:0-12714 GCA_041690155.1 Desulfomicrobium sp.
AGCCACACGTCCGGCAGTCCAGGGAGGCGCAGTCCCGAGCGCGAAAACCGTCCAGGAACGTATCCGGAATTTGCGATGCGTCTATGCGGATCGGGCTCTTAGCCAGCGGCGAGAGCCAGCCTTGCAGCCGCGCCAGATCGGTCAGCGGTTTGAGCCGTAGCGGGCTGACCTGCCTCGGTTTCCAGAAATTCCGCAGCATCCAGCGAGACTCCTTGCGGACCGGTTCCTTGAAACCATACGAGAGCAGCAGCTCGGCCAGATTCCCTTCGAATCGCCGCTCGCTGTAGGCTTTGACGCGCAGCAGCAGCTCGGCCGATGGAATCCCGCGTTCCAGAAGTTTGAATGTCGAATATCCCATCGCTTCATATACGGCGAGGTCCTCCGGCCTGATCCAGGCCGATTTGATGAATTGCGACGGGTCCGTCAGACGCATGCGCGAGCAGCGCATCAGACAGTAATCGATGAAAAGCGTGCCGCTGTCGTCTGAGGCGTGGGCGAAACCGTTCTGATGATAGCTCTGCAGCGGACAGTTCAGGAGGCAGCTGTGATTCGCGATCAGTTCCAGTTCGCAACCGACCGCCTGCCGGATGGCCGTAAGACGCGGAAAATTCCGGTTGATCGAAAAGCTCTCCAAAACGATGGCATCCGCTCCCAGATCCTCCCAGAAACGGGCGCGCCGGGGCGTGTCCACCTGGGCATAGATCCCGACCCGAACCCGAAACTCGGGAAAACGGCGTTTGACCAATTCCAGCAAAAAAGGAGTGGATACGGTCACCCGGCGCACACCCAGATCCGCCAGGGTGGTCAACAGGGCCGTGACCCGTTTCTGCCAGGAGCGTGTCCATTCACTGTTGCCGAAACAGGCGCCGTTCAGGAGATAATTGAAGGCGATGCCCTGCTCGTCGAGAAGGCTGACATAATGCCGCAAATTTTCTTCGGAGAGCGGCGTGGCCAGGTAGCGGGGACGGCCGCCGCTGATGCCGTCGCCAGGCAGCTTGCCGTACACTTCATCGACCGGGTACGCTTTGAGCGCCGGAACCAGTTCCGGATCGTAATTCGCCGCCAGTGAAAATTTCATTGCAGAGGGGGCGCGGGTGGAACCGTTCGGCTCGGTCGGCATACGAATCATCCTTGCTTCTTCAGTTTCATAGCCTTTGTCTCACTTCTTCCAATTTGATTGGATCACCTCATGCCACAGGACATCAAGCACCAGCGGACTTGATTTATCAGGATATCTTGAACGTAGTTGAAAGATGAACCCATGAAAAGAAGTGCTGCTAACGAATTCCAAATAAATCACAATATCTTTTCGTGTTACGCAACATGAACAGCAACAAGCGTTCCAAGTTACATCAACACATTTTCTCTATAATTTGCTGACTTCATGATCGAACATATTCCTAAAACCTTTTTTTGAAATAAATCCGTCACCAAAAACCGTCATATTTGCCGGTGGCGCCATTAATGCCTATCGGTGGCGTTATGAGGTCAAGCCCCTTGTCTCTTGCTTGCCTGTGTGAACAAAAGTCAAAGGCAGACTTGACCCCTTTCCTTTTCCTTTTCCTTTTCTGTTCTGTGCCGTCTGGGACGCATGCTGATCACGCTGCTTCTGTGCGAGCACGGACTGCTGCGCAAGCCGATGCTGTACCTAAGTCTCTATTTCAAGACCCACCGCCAGTATTATTACGAGTTGCTGAATACCGTGTGCGTGACAGGTGATTGGGAAGCATGGCTCGATTTTTTTGCCGAGGCGGTCATCGCCACCGCCACCCAGGCGATGGAAACAGCGCGGCAACTGATCGATCTTTCAAACCGGGATCATCAGACGATCAAGGGACTGGGCCGGGCGTCGGCATCCATTTTGTTGATCCACAGGGCGCTGATGGAGCGCCCAATCGCCACCTCAGGATGGCTGACGGGCAAAACCGGCATCACTGCGACCACCGTCAACAAAGCCCTCGGCCATCTCGAACGGCTCGGCATCGTCACGGAACTCACGGCCCAAAAACGCAACCGACTGTTCAGCTACACAGGATATATCGACATCATGAGTCGCGGCACCGAACTGCCGGGGCATGTTGCGGGTTGAGGGGCGAAATTTCGCCCGTGGTCGTCTCAATAATCTCCGGCTGCATTCCGATTTTCTTCCAGAACTCGACCGAGCACTGGGGCAAAGGTAGATTTATTCAGGTCAATGCGATGTTTCAATGTATTGTATTGATTGAATGGTATGACCTTGTCGTGCTGGAGCCTGCCAACGACAATTCCAGGAGCTGTTCCGACTTCTTCCGCAAAAGAGCGGATGGCGATTTGAGACAGTCTTCCCTTTTTTAGGAACGAACTCAACGCTCGTTGAGGAATCAGCATTTCTGCCGCGAAACGGTCAGCTTCCGCTTCCAGTTCTATTCTCTGCGTGTCCCCGTCAATTTCATCCCCGCTGACAAAAACCATTTTCTTCGGATGGTCCAGGATGTGCTTGGCTTCATGAAAAAAAGAGAACCAGAGGTGGTCGTGCGTCTTGTGGCGCAGGCTGAGTTGGATGACCGCCTTGTCGGGATTATGCCACCAAGCGGCCCCGCTGGCCCGGGTGCCGGGCACCTCCGGAACGAACACGACCAGGACACCGGCCTCGACGCAGAGGTGCCGCATGCGTCCGACAAATGCGTCCAGGTTCGCATTTTGTGTCAGCGTTCGAAGCTCATGGACATTCTTTCTGAATTGCCGCTCGCTGTATGGCGCGCAGGCAACACGCTCGGCCGCTTGCTCGCCGCGTCTGAGCCAGGCGGCCAGGGCTGGAGGATTCGTGGTGAATTTTCGAGAACTGCGAAGGGCTACGGCGATCTTGTCTTTTTCCCATATGTCGTTCCATGCTTCCAGTGAACTTACTCCGAAAAATTTAAGAAGTTCATCAGCCTGCTCTGCTACATTCTTGAATTTCTTGATCCACTGCATTTTAGCCATTTGGTTGATCGGAAATTGACCAATCCATCCACTGAGCGCCTCAAGCTCTGACGTATTAATTTTGCGCTGAAGATGGATTCTGTAATTCTGTTCCAGATTCACCCAGAACGCGGCGTCCACGCCGAATATCCTTTCGAGGTCGAAGGCGGTCTCGGGAGAAATAGGCGCTCTTCCGGCGAGAAGGTCGCTGACGAACTTGTTCGTCTTTTGCAAGCGATCGGCAAAGTCGCTTTTCGACCACCCTCTGTCGTCAAGCATCTCGGCTATCGTTTCTCCAGGAGGGAACACAATGTCCGGCCTGTATTCATTTTCTCTTGCGTTTGCCATGATAGTCCTCGATTTCAAGAATCTTAATTGTTGTCACCTTGCCAAGATTCAAGCCGCCGAACTCATCGTGAGGAGGAGGCTCGTGGTTTGGCCGGAAAATGAGGCGTTGCGGGTGCTGCAGGTCGGCAGCGAATTCGCCGTCCCGGTCTCCGTCAAGAGCGTGGCATCTGGGGTGGACTTGCTTGAAAACTGCGAGCGTGGGGGCGGCCCGCATTTGCTGCAAACGAAGATTTATCTTTGCAGCCATGCCGGGGCCGAATTTTTGTCTCAGCATTTTGTCATTATTGAAAATTTTTTCTTCACGCGAGTTTCTGAAGAGTATGTCCACACACGGCCCCTTGTCGATTTCTTTAACCAACACGGTTAACGATTATGCTTTTTATTCAGTATTGGCAAGCCGTGATGGAAAATGAACCTCCTCCTAAAGGCGGCATGAGTCAGGGTCCGCGAATCTTACAGCCTGATCTCTCCGTCCGCCAGCTCCTGGAGTTTCGCCGGATTCAGCAGACTGATTTCCTTGCCCTGGACTTCGATGAGGCCCTCCTGGCTGAGCTTGCCGAGCACGCGCGAAAGGGTTTCCTGGGAGGTGCCGAGGATGTTGGAGAGCACGCCTTTGGTCACGCTGAGCTTGACCCGCGCCGAGACGGGTTTGAGGGATTGCTGGTGCAGCAGGTAGGCGGCCAGGCGCTGCGGGATCTCTTTCAAGGACAGGTTTTCGATCAGGATCGTGAACTCGCGCAGACGCCGCGAAAGCACCGCCAGCATGTTCATGGCCAGGGACGGACTCTCGCGATAGAGTTCGACAAGCTTTGCGCGGGGAAAGAAATACAGGCTCGACTTGCCGAGCGCCTGGGCATTGGCCGGATAGTTCAGCCCGGCAAAGACCGGCACTTCGCCCAGGGGATCGCCTGGCCCCAGGATGTGCAGGATCTGCTCCCGGCCGTCGAAGGACATTTTATAGACCTTCACCTGCCCGCTCACCACGACGTAGAAACCCACGCCCTCGGTCCCCTCTCCAAAGAGCAGGTCGCCCTTGTCATACTCGCGCGGTTCGCTGATGTGTTCCAGCTGCGCGAGCTCCTCCGGCCCCAGGCCCTTGAAAAGGGTGCTTTGGCCCATGGCGGTCGTAAATTCCATGCAATGTATCCTTAGCGTTTGAACACAAAAATATTGGCTGAAAACACCTCCGGGTCGAACCCGCTGCCGGAATAATCGGACACGTGCTCAACCAGCTGGAACCCGCGCTCTTCATGTCCGGCCGCCATCTGCTCCGACGACAGAGGATAAAGGCGCACGTGATCGTCGAAAACGCGCTGGCCGTCTATGTCCAGACTCGTGTGAAAGGTCAATCCTTCCGGGGTGATGTCCTCGTAGGCGCGATGAAAGACCGCCCCTTCCATGATCTTGGGCGGAAAAGTGAACGCAGGCAGGCCCAGCACGTAGTCCCAGTTCATGACCTGCACGATCCAGATCCCGCCGGGCAGAAGCCGCGCGGCCACGTCTTCGACGCATCCCCAGAAACGATCCCGGGGCAGGTGGGCCGCAGTGTTGCCAATGGAATAGATCATGTTCCAGGGGCCGCCAATGGTCGCAAATTCCGTCATGTCCAGCACATGAAACTCGGTCTCCGGCCCACGGGCCCGGGCCTGGGAAATCATGGAGGAATCGAGGTCCACGCCCACTGCCTGCACGCCATCGCGGGTGAAGGCCGCGCAATAGTCGCCCGTGCCGCAACCCAGATCCAGAACCGGCCCGCCCAGCTCTCCCAGATGATGGGTCAAATAGGCATAGACACCGGGACTGAAAGGAAAAATTCGGTCATACCAGACCGCGAACCTGGAATACATGGACATGGAGGCCTCCTTGTCGTGAACGTGCATCGAAACACCCTTGATAAGTCCGCACCGCCCGGAGGTCCAGCCCAAAACAAAGCGGCGTCCCTACCGCAGTGGCCACCCCAGCCGAATGGAATCGACGCGTGCTGCAAACATATGAAAATCGTCCACACGATGGTTGAAAATCGTCCACGAAATGGATGAAATTCATCCACGAAATGGTTGATTTTCATCCATCATAGCCCTAATATCCCGGCATGTACACGCGCCATATTTCATCAAACATCCTTGAATCACTCACAGACACGCCGGTCATCTTCATCCGGGGCGCACGACAGACCGGGAAGACCACCCTGGTTCGAGATCTCATGCCAGAGCATATATCGTCCGAGTATGTCACCCTGGACAATGCCGCCGCTCTCTCGGCAGCCCAGGGCGATCCGTCCGGGTTCATCGCCGGAGTCGGCAAGCCGGTGGTTATCGACGAAATCCAGAAAGCAACGGAGCTCCTGCCCGCCATCAAGGAGCACGTGGACCGGGACCGCACGCCAGGCCGGTTCATCCTGACCGGCTCCGCCGACATCATGTCCGGCCTGCGCGTTTCCGACTCCCTGGCCGGACGCATGGAACTCTTCGATCTGTGGCCCCTGTCCCGGGCGGAAATCACGGGCTCACGGACCAATCTCGTAGACATCCTGTTCGGCCCGGAGATGGCCTGGCCCGCACCGACTGGCGATGACGTCATGAACGCCGTGCTCACGGGCGGATATCCCGAAGCGCTGGCCAGAAGCAGCGAAAAGCGCAGGCAGGCCTGGTTTTCCGCGTACGTGACCACCATCGTGGAAAGAGACGTGCGCGACCTCTCAAGCATCCAGGACCTGACCGCCATGCCTCGCCTGCTTCAACTCCTGGCTTCGCGCACCAGCCAACTGCTGTCCTACGCCGACATTTCGCGCGGACTGACCATCCCCCAGACTACGCTCAAGCGCTACATGGCCATCCTGGAGGCCACGTTCCTCATCCGTGAACTGCCAGCCTGGGCCGTGAATATCGGCAAAAGGGTCACCAAGGCCCCAAAGCTCATGTTCACGGACACCGGCCTGGCCGCGCACCTGTCCGGGATGAACCACGATCGTCTCACGCAAGACCGGCAGGCTTTTGGGCACCTGCTTGAAAACTACGTGGTCTGCGAGATGGCCAAACACGCGACATGGTCTCAAAACCGGGTCGCGCTGAGCCATTTCAGGTCCCACACGGGCCAGGAGGTCGACCTCATCCTGGAAGACCAGGCCGGCAACATCGTTGGAGTGGAGATCAAGGCCTCCGCCTCGCCCACGACTTCCGACTTCAAAGGCCTGCGGCTCCTGGCCCAGGCTTGCCCCGAAAAATTTCTGCGGGGCATCGTCCTGCACCTCGGTTCAGGGGCCGTTCCCTTCGCTGAAAACCTGCATGCCCTGCCCATCGCGAGTATGTAAGAAGGCGTTTCGTTTCACCCGTACAAGAAAAAAAATAAAAGGATTCAAATGAATACGACACAGCAACTCCTCATCAAGAACATCCTTCAGGCCCCTCTCCAGGACCATCCGGACCAGGAGATCGTCTATGCAGGCACTCTGCGCTTTACCTACGCGCAGTTCCGGGAGCGCGTGGCCCGGCTGGCCGCCATGCTGCTGGATCAGGGGGTCAAGGCCGGCGACACCGTGGCCGTCATGGACTACGACAGTCACCGCTACCTGGAGTGCTATTTTGCCATCCCCATGATCGGCGCGGTCCTGCACACCATCAACATCCGCCTTTCCCCGGAGCAGATGGTCTACACCATCGGCCACGCCGAAGACGATATCATCCTCGTCAATTCCGACTTCCTGCCGCTCCTGGAACAGATCAAGGGCCGCCTCGACACCGTCGAAAAATTCATCCTGCTCTCGGACAGCGGCGATACGCCCACCACCGCCCTGCCCCTGGCCGGTGAATACGAAGCGCTGCTGGCCGCAAGCACGCCCCTGCAGGAATTCCCGGACTTTGACGAGAACACCCGGGCCACGACCTTCTACACCACCGGCACCACGGGCCTGCCCAAGGGCGTGTTCTTCAGCCACCGCCAGCTGGTCCTGCACACTCTGGCCGGAGTCGCGGCGCTGGGCTCGAATGCAACCCAGGGCCGCTTTCACCGCGAAGACGTGTACATGCCCATCACCCCCATGTTCCATGTGCACGCCTGGGGCATCCCGTACATGGCCACCATGCTCGGGGTGAAGCAGGTCTATCCGGGCAAATATATCCCCGAAGTCCTGGCGCGGCTCATCGCGACAGAGAAGGTCACCTTCAGCCACTGCGTGCCGACCATCCTGCACATGCTGCTCTCGGATCCAAAATGCGCCCAGTTCGAGCTTGCCGGCTGGAAAGTGGTCATCGGAGGGGCGGCCATGCCCAAGGCCATCTGCGCGGCGGCCCTGGACCGGGGCATCGACGTCTTCACCGGTTACGGCATGTCCGAGACCTGCCCCATCCTGAGCCTGGCGTTCCTGAGCGACGCCGAGCTCCAGCTTGACCGCGAGACGCAGATCGCCCTGCGCACACGCACCGGCAAGGCTCTGCCCATGGTCAGGCTGCGCCTGGTGGACGACAATGGAACCGAAGTGCCCAGTGACGACAAGACTCCCGGCGCCCTGCAGGTCCGCGCGCCCTGGCTTACTGCCTCCTACCTCAAGGACGAGAGCAATTCCAAAAAGCTGTGGACCGACGGCTGGCTGAACACGGGCGACGTGGCCTGCCGCGACGCAGGCGGCAGTCTGCGCATCACGGACCGCACCAAGGACGTGATCAAGGTCGGAGGGGAATGGATCAGCTCGCTGGAGCTCGAAGACATCATTCTCCAGCACCCTGACGTGGCTGAGACCGCAGTCATCGGCAGGCCGGACCTGCGCTGGGGCGAGACGCCGCTCGCATTGGTGGTGCCCAAAAAGGGAGCGACGCCGCTGGAAAAGGAGATTGTCCAGCACGTAAAGAGTTTTGTGGACAAAGGGGTGCTGCCCAAGGAGGCCATCCTGCTCAAGGCCCGTCTGGTCGAAGCCATCGCCAAGACCAGCGTCGGCAAGATCAGCAAGGTGACCATGCGCGAGATGTATTTGAAGGACGAAGAGTGATACTTCGTAAGGCCTGCCCGACTCGACTCGGACAGGCCTTTTTTTACGCCCGATGATCTAGCGGCCTAAATCCGCAGCACATCTTGTTGACCGGGGAATCATGATTATTGATAAGGCCTTGGCGGAATCTTCCCTGGAATCAAAACAATACGGGCACAACCAGACATGCACCAAGCAGCTATCGATCCCCTGCGTTTCTCATCCCACCGTGGGCTGAACCGCCTCCAGACTCTGCTCCTGCTCGGGCTCATGACCGGCTACGCAGCCCTGGTGAGCTGGTTACTTTGGGGGCCCGACGGGTTATGGTTCGTACTGGCCTGGAGCGCGGTGCTGCTTTTTCTTTCCCCGCAATCCACCGCCCGCTGGGTGCTCAGGATGTACGGAGCCCGCCCCATTCCCAAGGATCAGGCTCCGCAATATCATCAGGCGCTGACTGTGCTGGCCGCACGCGCAAAGCTGCCGTCAGTCCCCTCCCTGTGGTGGGTGCCAAGTCCCATGGTCAATGCCTTTGCGGTGGGCCGCCGCGACGCATCGGCCATCGCCGTGACCGACGGCCTGCTGCGCACCATGTCCCCGCGTGAACTGGTCGCCGTCCTGGCTCACGAGACCGCGCACATCGCCCACGGCGATCTTTTGGTCATGAGCCTGGCCGACGTCATCTCGCGCATCACTTCGGCCATGAGCTTCGTGGGTCTCGTTCTCATCCTTGTGTCCCTGCCTCAGGCCTTCTCCGGAGGAGAGGTGCACTGGTGGCCGCTCATCCTGCTGGCGCTGGCCCCGCAAGTGAATCTGCTCGCCCAGCTCGGGCTCTCCCGCACCCGCGAATTCGACGCGGACCTGACCGCGGCCCAACTGACTGACGACCCGCAAGGCATGGCTTCGGCCCTTGTGAAGCTGGAAAGGATCGAACGCGGCCTTCTGCGTCGCATATTCCTTCCCGGCCAAGGCCTGCCCGAACCGTCATGGCTGCGCACCCATCCGACCACCCGGGAACGGGTCCAGCGCCTGCTCGACCTGCAGCGCAGCCTGCACGTTCCATGGTCCGACGGCTATTCCTTCGAACCGCCCGAATTTCCGCATATCCGGGTCCGGCAACAGCCCCGGGGCGGCTGGTGGGGATACTGGTACTGAGGCTCCAAACAAGGCGCTGACGATCACTGCGATGTCAAAAAATCATTATACATGCCCCGATAATCATCGATGACCGCGGGGGTAAGCCAGCGTTCAAAGGCCTGCCTGTATTCGGGCGAGCCCCGATGCCTGAGCAGAATTTCGTTGACCCGATCGATCATGGCCGTGCCCCAATCGGTGCGCGGCGCCGCGATGCGCCCCTGCACGGGGACCATGCTCTCCCGTAATGGTGCGATGGATATCCGGTCTTCCAGGTTCTTCATCCGTGCGCTGTACACCGCCTCGAAAGGGTAGGCGAGCACTCCGTCCACCCGACCCAGAAGAAGCATTTCAAGCAGGCTTTCGAACAGATTTGATCCCTGACTGACAACTATGCGGGACAGATCGGGAGACGAGAGCAGAACGGAATCAAGCTCCGAACCGTATGACCTGTCAGCGGCCACGCCCAGACGTTTGCGGGCGATGAAACTTCGCAGGCTGACATGTCCGCCAAGCCCCAGGGACTCCTGCTCCCCGGCCCGAACCACAAGACAGACCGGAGGAACCAGAACGCAGGGAACGGAATACTGCATGACCCGGTCGCGCTGCGCATTGGGGATGATGCCCACTGCCAGAACGTTCCGGCCGCCCTCCATCCAGTTCAGGGTCCGGCTCAGGTTGGCGGTGACAATCGAGTGCTTGAATTCGGCCAGCTCGCGCCCCATCAGTTCGTGAATCATGTCCGAGACTCCCTGCCCGGCATAAGGACCGCTGGTGATACGCAGGGGCGGAAACTCGGCATGCATCCACGTCACGTCATCAGGTGCTTGCGCCATGGTCGCGCACGGCAGGAAGGCAAACAAAAGCAGCAGGATAGTTCTAAATGATTTCGGGAACATAATGGAATTGTAAGACAAGCCTCATAAAACAGCAATATCCGAACGCGGTGTCTTACAAGTTGCCGAAAAGCGATTTTCGTGCGGAATTTCGGCATTTCAAGGTCACGATTGCCACATTTTTCCTTTATTCGCAGCCTGGACGGGCTTATGCTCCCACCAAAAAGAAGGAGGAAAAATGTCGCATCACTCGCATCGCTCGGGCTATTCCGAACTTACCGACCGGCTGAACCGTTGCCCGCAGGGGGCTCCCCCCTCCGAATCCCTGCACAAAATCCTGAAAATCCTCTTTTCCGAGCGCGAAGCCGAGCTCATCGCCATTTTGCCCATCAAGCCGTTCACGGTCGAAAAGGCGGCCGAAATCTGGAAGATGGACCCGGTCAAGGCCAGGAACATCCTGGAGGACCTGGCCGGACGGGGCATGCTCGTGGATATCGAAGGCGAAGGCGGACAGACGACCTATGTCCTGCCCCCGCCCATGGCCGGGTTCTTCGAGTTCTCCATGATGCGCACGCGCGGCGACATCGATCAGAAGGCCCTGGGCGAACTCTTCTACCAGTACCTGAACGTGGAGGAAGATTTCATCAAGGCCCTCTTCATCGACGGCGAGACGCAACTCGGCCGCGTCTTTGTGCAGGAGCCCATGCTCTCGCGCGAAAACGCCGTGCACGTCCTCGACTACGAGCGGGCCAGCGAGGTCATCCGCAGCGCCAGCCACCGCGCCATCAGCACCTGCTACTGCCGACACAAGATGGAGCACATGGGCCGGGACTGCGATGCGCCCAAAGACATCTGCATGACCTTCAACACCTCGGCCGCAGCCCTTTCACGCCACGGTCACGCAAGACCCGTGGACACTGCCGAGTGTCTGGATCTGCTGGACCAGGCCCAGGAGCACGGACTGGTGCAATTCGGGGAAAACGTACGCGAGCGCGTCAATTTCATCTGCAACTGCTGCGGCTGCTGCTGCGAGGCCATGATCGCGGCCCGCAAATTCGGCAACCTTCACCCCGTGCACACCACAAACTTCATGCCCGTGGTGGACAGGGAGTTGTGCAACGGCTGCGGCAAATGCGCCACGGCCTGCCCGGTCGAGGCCATGGGCGTGGTGTCGGCCAACGATCCGCGGCAGCCCAAGCACAAAAAGGCCCGCGTGGACGAAAACATCTGCCTGGGCTGCGGGGTCTGCGTGCGGGCCTGTCCGGAAAAGGCCCTGTCGCTGAGGCCAAGGGAAAAACGGGTCATCACGCCGCTCAACTCCGTGCACCGCACCGTGGTCATGGCCCTGGAACGCGGCAAGCTCCAGCATCTCTTCTTCGACAACCGCGTGCTCTGGAACCACCGCGCCCTGGCCGCCGTGTTGGGCGTGATCCTGAAGCTGCCGCCCATCAAGCAGGTCATGGCCACGGATCAGGTCAAATCGCGGTTCATGGAGTATCTGGTGCGCAAGTTCCCGGTCTGAAAAACAAAAACCCGCCGAAGACGAGCGCTCCGGCGGGTCGATCCGCAACGCCCTGCGGCCGTGGGCCCATAACCAGGGACTACATGGCCCCGCGCCCCAGGTTCACGCCCGTGGCCTCTGCCGCGCGGATGAGCTGATGGTCCACCGGCACGGTGCGGCACAGCCCCGCCAGCTCCGAGAGGGGCACAAGCACTATGTTTGGGGTTTTGAGTGCCACCATGGTCCCGAAGTCCCCGCGTGCCGCCGCATCCACTGCCGCCGCGCCCAGCCGCGTGCCCAGCACCCGGTCGAAGGCCGTAGGCGAACCGCCGCGCTGAATGTGTCCAAGCACTGTGGTGCGCACTTCCAGCGGGATCCGTTCCCTGATCCGGCAGGCCAGATGAAATCCGACGCCCCCCAGCTGCTCCACTCCCTGCAGCCGGGTCGTGGCCGTGCTCTGGGTGATGCGTTCCCCGCCTTCCTCCCTGGCCCCTTCCGCCACCATGATGATGCTGAACGGGCTTTTGCCGCGGATGCGGTGCTGGATCTTGGCCACAACGTTATCAAGGTTGTAAGGGATCTCGGGGATGAGGATGATGTGCGCGCCCCCGGCCAGCCCCGCCTCCAGGGCGATCCATCCGGCGTTGCGGCCCATGACCTCAAGGATCATGACCCGGTCGTGGCTGCGGCCGGTGGTGTGCAGGCGGTCCATGGCGTCGCAGGCGACCTGCACGGCGGTCTGAAAGCCAAAAGTGTAATCCGTGCCTTCGAGGTCGTTGTCGATGGTTTTGGGGATGCCAACCACGGGCATGCCCATCAGCTGAAATTTGTGCGCCAGCTCCAGGGTGCCTTCCCCGCCGACCACGAAAAGGCAATCCAGTCCCAGCGAAGTGAACGTGTCCATGGCCTGCGCGGAAAGATCGCTGACCGTGATCTGCCCTTCTTCGTCGAACTCGCGGTAGGCGAAGGGGTTGCCCTTGTTGGTGGTACCGAGGACC
>JAWLHW010000060.1:0-12679 GCA_041690155.1 Desulfomicrobium sp.
GGCGCTGATCCTCATGTGCGCGGTGGTGGTTTTTTCCGGAATTCTGGCTGTGGTGCAGAATGCTTCGGCGCTGGCCGTGTTCGGCGCGGCGGGGGGCTTTCTGGCTCCGATCCTGCTGTCCACCGGTCAGGGCAGCCATGTGCAACTCTTCGGCTATTACGCCCTGCTGAACCTCGGCGTGCTTGGGATTGCCTGGTACAGGACATGGCGGGTACTCAACCTGCTCGGGTTCGCCTGCACGTTTGGCATCGGGGCGCTGTGGGGGGCCAGGTTCTATTCCCCGGAATATTTCTACACCACCGAGCCTTTCCTGATCCTCTTTTTCCTTATGTACGGGATCGTCTCGATCCTTTTTGCCCGCTCAAACAACGCCTCAGAGCGCATCCGGCTCGACAGCGCGCTGGTCTTCGGCCTGCCGCTGGCGGCTTTCGGACTGCAAATGGGCCTGGTGCGGGACATGGAAATGGGCGGAGCCTTCAGCTGTCTGGGCCTTGCGCTGTGGTACATCCTGCCCCTCAAGCTGCTCTGGAAGAAGAGCGGGGGGCTTGGGCTCCTGGCCGAGGCCCACCTCGCGCTGGGTGTGATTTTTCTCTCCCTGGCCGTGCCCATGGCCCTTGATGCGTCATGGACCGCCTCAACCTGGGCGCTTGAGGGGGCGGGGATGATTTGGCTTGGGCTGCGGCAAAAACGGCTCATCACCAGAATCTTCGGCCTGCTGTTGCAGGTTGGTGCGGCTCTGGCCTTTGCGGCTTCAATGTCCTTTTGGTCTTTTCATCTGGACAGCGGACAGCTGCTGGCCGGGCTTTTTCTGGGTCTGGGGGGCTTTTTTTCAAGCTGGGCCTACTGGAACCTTCCAGAGGCGCGGCTATCCCGCGAAGAACCGCTGCCGTTGGCCATGGGACTGTGGGGCGCAGCATGGTTGTATGGGACCTGGTTTTTCTGGGCCGCGGACCAGGCTCACCCGGACCTGATTTCCCTGGCGGCGATCATGGCTGCTCTTGGAGTCTGGGTTGTGCTGCACAGGCGGACCCTGTGGCCCATGCCCCGTTATCTTGCACAGTTTACGGTCGTGCTGCTGCTTTGCTGCGCCATGCTTTGGGACGGTCATCCCGGCGCGGACTGGGGATGGCTTGCCTGGCCGCTGGCTTTGCTGGCTCAATTTACGATGCTTTTTGCCCTGGAAGAAAAGTGGGAGGAGCGGGTGCGTGGCTGGGTGCATACACTGAGCGCGCTTCTGATCTCGGTGCTGGCCCTGCGTGAAGCGCACAGGCAGGCCTTCCATACAGTTCAAAGCGGAAGCTGGGCCGATGCCGCCGCAGCCGTAACCGGGGTCCTGCTGCTCATCGTCATTGTTTTTCCGCGCGTGGATTGGCCCCTGCGTCGCCATTTCTCCGCCTATCTTCGCGCCGGAATCGCCCTTGCGATATTCCTTGCGCTGTGGTGGGTCGGGGCCTGTTTCGCCAGCGGCAATCCTCGTCCATTGCCATATGTTCCGGTCCTGAGCCCCCTCGATCTGACCCAGGCGCTGGTGCTGGTCACCCTGGCGGTCTGGGCGCGCAAGGCGGTGACGCATGACGTGATCAGAGGCCGCCATGTCGAGCGGTTTCTGCCCGCCATACTGGCCGCGTGGGCCTTTGTCTGGATGAACGTGGTCGTGGCCAGGACAGTTCATTTTCTGGGCGATGTGCCTTATTCAATAGAGTATATGTTTAGTTCCGACGTGTTGCAGGCGTCCTATTCGGTGCTCTGGTCCATGGCGGCGCTGGGGGCCATGCTCTTTGGTTGGCGGCGTGCCCTGCGGCAGCCCTGGCTGGCAGGGGCGTTGCTGCTGGCGGTTGTGGTCGGCAAGCTATTTCTGATTGATCTGGACGGGCGCGGCACTGTGGCGCGCATTGTTTCGTTTCTGGGTGTGGGGCTGCTTATGCTGGTGGTGGGCTATTTTTGTCCGCTGCCGCCCAAGGGGGAAAAATCATGATTTTCATTGTGCTGCTCGTTTTGTTTGTGCCTTTTTCCGCCCAGGCCGCCTCGCCCATGGATTTTGCCCGGGGCTATCTTCTTGAAACGCAGGCGGATTTTGCCCTGCAACGCCTGGAACTGCCTTTTGAAGTCTACAATGCCAGCGTGCGCAGCGATCTGGGAGATCTGCGCGTGTTCAACGCCGAGGGTGCCGAGGTGCCCATGCATCTGCGCCGCATTGAGGCGCAGCCTGTCGCCGCGCAGAAAGTGCCTCTGCATCTGTTTCGGGTCGCAGGCGGGTCCGAAGGCGCCCAGGATTTTGACTTCCGCATGCAAGTGCGCACCTCAGAAAAGGGAGCCGTGCTGGAGACCCGGATGGCCCAGCTTCCTTCGGGAACAGATCAGGCCCTGCTGCTCGACGCTTCCGCCAACACTGAAGCCATCGCTGCGCTGCGTTTCGAGCTGGGAGCCTCATCATCAGCTTTGATCCGTGTCGACGTGCGTGGCAGCGACGATCTTTTTTCCTGGCGTACGGTCGGAAGCGGCGTGCTGACCTTCATGGAACACCAGAACGGACGCATCCTGCAGGACAGGATCATGCTGGATGGCAAGCGCTGGAAATATTATCTTGTGACGGGACAGGCTGATCTTTCGCTTCTGGTTGCGGCTTCGGCAGAGAAAATCCGGAGCGATTCAGGCTTGATCCGCCGCTTTACGCCTTTGCGCGGGGAGCGGGCCGGGGACAATACGTATGATTATGTTCTGCCGCCCGCCTTGCCGGTGGACGTGCTGGACCTGGCGGAGGTGGACAATGCGGTGCTGGGCGTAAAAGTGCTGGTGCCTTCGGGAGATCAGTGGCGCAGCATCGGGGAGGGGTCGCTTTTTCGCATGAACATTGACGGGCAGTTGCTGGCCGGTCCGGGCCTTGCGCTGCGTGGCCCGCATGAGCGTTTGCGGATTGTGATGCAGGGCGCTGCGGTGCCTTTGCGCGTCGGGTGGCTGCCCCATGAGCTTGTCTTCATGCCGCAAGGACCAGGACCCTTCACGCTGGCCATGGGCAACCCTTCCATCAAGCGCACTCCCGACATGCTGGCGGCCATGCTTGAGGACAATCAGATCGGGACATTGCGGCTCGGCACGGCCACGATCACAGACCCGGTTTTGCTGGGCGGCGAGGATCGTCTGCTGCCGGAACGAAGCTACACCAGGATTGTGTTGTGGTCGGTTCTTGGTCTGGGGGTGATTCTGCTCGGGTTCATGGCATGGCAGTTGATAGCAACCCTGGATCACAAAAAATGATCGCCGGGCGCTGATCGGCCCGGCATCGAACAAACAGTTTTATGGCATACCCTTAGTTCAGGGTAGCCTGCACCAGCCGCACGTTGCTCATCACGTCATTTATCAGCCCGGGACTCAGCAGGATGTCCCGGGCTTCCTGTTTTGAGATGATCTCGCGGAAGCTTGGGTCGAGCTGGTCGAGTTTGCGGACGTCATCGAGTAGGGTGCCGTAGGGTGAGATGAGCTTGGCCACCTGGTTGGCCAGGAAAAGAACGGTCAGGCTCTTGGCATGCTGCCCGTCGCCCTCGAGCTGCGAGACAGGCAGCAGCGCGGGAAGGTGATGGCCAAGGACCAGGGAGCGCAGCTGAGCCGGGATGCCCCCGCTTCTGGCCATGATCTGGGCGGCCTGGATGTGGGTGGCCATGAGACGCTCGTACTCGCGGTCCAGGCTTTGGGGATATACTTCGTCTTCGTCGGGGTCTTTGACCAGAAGGATGAGCACCAGCTTGCCGATGTCGTGCATCAGTCCCGCCGTGTACAAGGTGCCGCTGTCCAGGTCCTGTCTGGCCCTGGCCATGTACGAGGCGGCAATGGCGGTGGAGTTCATGTGCTGCCAGATGGCCTTGAACATGCGCTGATGCTCGGGATTCTTGTACAGTGAATAGGGCATGACGCCAAAGGCGATGAGATTTTTCAGATTGTTCAGGCCCAGGATGTTTACGGCGGTGTGGATGGATTTGACATCCGTGGCCACGCGAAAAAAAGGCGAATTGATGGTCTTCAGCACGCGGGAAGAGAGCAGGGGGTCGCGGGTGACCAGATCGCCGAGTTCCTTCATGCTGACGCCGGGCTTGTCGATGGCCGCCAGGGAGGAGTGCAGGGTGCCGACCTTGTCGAAGGACTTGACCAGACTCTCGATGGCAGTCCGGGCCAGTTCGGATGGAGGTTCGTAGACATGGGTCATCTGATTGCCGGTCGAAGACTGTGTGCCGGAGTAGATGTGATCCAGGGCGCGGATCAAAACTGATTCCCACTCGTTGAATGCAGTTTGTTCATCGGCGATCAGATTTATCTTTACGGGATCTTGATCCTCTCCAACAATGGGTTCCAGCTGCGGTTTGCGCGAGACATAAAAATACATAAGCGCTACAAGGGTAAGTAGCGCAGGTATGACAAAAACGTATGACATGTTTGCCCCCATAAGGAAAGAATCTTTGAGATTTCTTTAAACTTGAGGGTGCGTGATGGCAACGAATTTTATGATGCAACACAAAATCTATGAAGACTGCAAAAATTTAAGATGAATCGATATGTAGACCAATAAAAAAGCCTCCGGTGATGGAGGCTTTTTTATTGGTCAGTTGTGTGGAATCAGAGTCCGGCGTCGTCCACAAGTTCCATGCTTCTGGCTGCGCGAACCTCGTCGAGGCGTTCTACTGGTGTGGTTATGGGAGCATTTTGAATTGATGCTGCGTCGGTATCAACACGGCCAAGTATTTCGATCAGGTCATCGACGAAGCCGTCCAGGGTTTCCTTGCTTTCCGTCTCTGTCGGTTCGAACATCAGGCATTCCTTGACGATGAGCGGGAAGTAGATGGTCGGGGCGTAGTGTCCCTTGTCAAGCAATGCCTTGGCCAGATCCAGGGCGCGTACGCCCTTTTCGGCCTGCTTTGCGGCCGAGGCCACGAACTCGTGCATGCAGATGCGGTCGTGGGGGATTTCAAGAACGTCTTCCAGGCGCTTACGCATGTAGTTGGCGGCCAGTACCGCGTTCTCCGAGGCGCGCACGATGCCTTCTCGGCCCAGGCGCAGGATGTAGGCGTAGGCTTTCAGGATGACCCCGAAGTTGCCGTAGAAGGGCGCGATATAGCCGATGGATTTGGGGTAGTCGTAGTCAAGGAAGTACTGGCCGTCTTCAAGCTTGACCACGCGCGAAACGGGCAGATAGTCCACCAGGCGCTGGCTCACGCCCACCGGGCCGGAGCCGGGTCCGCCTCCGCCGTGGGGGGTGGCGAAGGTCTTGTGCAGGTTCAGGTGCACGATGTCGAAGCCCACGTCGCCGACGCGCATCTTGCCCATGATGGCGTTCAGGTTCGCGCCATCGTAGTAGAGCAGTCCGTCCACGCCGTGGATCAGCTTGACGATGCGCTCCAGCCCGCACTCGAAAAGCCCCAGGGTATTGGGACAGGTCATCATCAGGCCAGCGACCTCGTCATCCAGGACCTTTTCGAGTTCGTCGGGGTCGATCATTCCGTTTTTGGATTCGATGGAGACGACATCGTAGCCGGCGATGGCCGCCGAGGCCGGATTGGTGCCGTGGGCGGAGTCGGGCACGATGATCTTGGTCTTCTTGTTGCCCTTGTCGTTGTGATAGGCGGCCATGAGCATGACCCCGGTCAGCTCGCCGTGGGCTCCGGCCATGGGCTGCAGGGTGAAGGCGTCCATGCCGGTGATTTCGGCCAGCAGCTGTTCGGTCTCGTAGAGCACTTCCAGCGCGCCCTGGGTCATGTTTCCCGCCCCTTTGAGCTGGGGGATGAGCGGGTGCACGGAGGTGAATCCGGGTTGGGCGGCCACGGCCTCGGTGAATTTCGGGTTGTACTTCATGGTGCACGACCCGAGGGGATAGAAATTGCTGTCCACGCTGTAATTGAGGCGGGAGAGCCTTGTGAAATGACGGATGACGTCTATTTCGGACAGCTCGGGCAGTTTCGGGGCGTTGCCGCGCAGCAGGTTGGCGGGGATGTCCGCCGCCGTATTGCCTTTGGGCTCCTTGGGCCACACGCCGACGCGGCCTTTGGCTGAATCTTGGAACAGGGTTTTCACAGGGCGCCTCCAATCAACTCGGCCAGGATGCCGATGCACTGATTCGTGGTTTTTTCGGTGCAGGCCACCAGAAGATGGTTGTCCATGCCCTGGTAGTAGCGTCCCAGAGGGAAGCCCGGCACGAACTTGTAGTCGAGGAGCTTGTCGATGACTTCATAGGCACGCACCGGCAGCTTGACCGTGAATTCGTTGCCGAAGGGCTGATTGACCACGCGCACGCCGGGCAGCCGTTCCAGGCGGTTGGCAGCGTAGTGGGCCCGCTCAATGCCGAGCTGGGCGGTTTTTTTGAGTCCCTGGGGGCCGAGCAGGCTGATGTACATCAGGGCCCGCAGTGCGCACAGCGCCTGGTTGGAGCAGATGTTGGAGGTGGCCTTCTCGCGGCGGATATGCTGCTCCCGGGCCTGCAGGGTCAGCACAAACCCGGTCTTGCCGCTCTTGTCCACGGTGCGTCCGACAATGCGGCCGGGCATCTGGCGGATAAGCTGCTTGTTGCAGGCCATGATGCCAAGATACGGGCCTCCGAAGCTCAAGGGCAGCCCCAGGCTCTGCCCTTCGGCCACGGCGATGTCCGCGCCCATTTCGCCCGGAGTCTTGAGCACCGACTGCATGATCGGGTAGGTCGAGATGATGGATACGATCTTGTGCTCATGGGCCTTGGTGAAAAGGGCGGTGAAGTCATGGATCGTGCCGAAGAAGTTGGGATTCTGGACGATGACGGCCGCCGTGTCGTCATTCAGGGCGGCCAGCAGCGCATCCACGTCCGTTTCGCAGTTCCGGTGGGGGATGGTCACCAGATCGAGGCTGAGGTTTGTTGTGTAGCTGTCGAGCATGACCCGGTAGATGGGATTGACGCTCTCGGAGATGACGATGCGCGTGCGCTTGTTCTGGCGAACGGCCATCATGATCGCTTCGTAGAGCGCCGTGCCGCCGTCATAGAGGGAGGCGTTGGCGTACTGCAGGTCGAGCAGGCGCGCCATGGCAGTCTGATATTCAAAGATGGCCTGCAGCATGCCCTGCGAGGCTTCGGCCTGATAGGGGGTGTAGGCGGTGTAGAATTCGCCCCGGCTGCAGAGCGCGTCCACTGCGCTTGGAATGTAGTGATCGTAGAAACCGGCACCCAGGAACGAGGTCAGGTCCGTGTGGTTTTTGGCCGCCGTTTTTTCGAGCTTCTGGCGGACGTCCATTTCGCTCAAACCCTCGGGCAGGTTCAGTTCTTTGGCCCGGAATTTTTTCGGGATGTCTTCGAACAGGGCCTCGATGCTGTCCACGCCGATGGTGGCCAGCATTTCACTCTGTTCGGCAGGGGTATGCGGTATGAAGGGCATGTCGCCTCCGGATGATGGGCTGCGTCCATCCGGCCGGAGGCGATGAGTTCAGGCGGAAAATGGTGAACGTTCGCGCAGCGGAAGGGCAGCCGGATGATAAGGGTTAGTGCGCTTCGGCGGCGCACAGGGCCGCGTAGGCGTCGGCGTCCAGAAGTCCTTCGGGCGCGGCGGAGAGTCGGACCTTGAACAGCCAGCCAGCGCCGAAGGCGTCCTTGTTGACCAGTTCGGGTGCGTTTTCCAGCTCCGTGTTGACTGCGGTGATCTCTCCGCTGACCGGAGAGTATATTTCGCTGGCGGCCTTGACCGATTCCACTGTGCCGATCTCGGCGCCGGCTTCGGCCTGGTCGCCGATCTGGGGAAGCTCGACGAAAGTCAGGTCGCCGAGCTGCTCCTGGGCGAAGTGACTGATGCCGACCACGGCCTCGTCGCCATCGATTTTGACCCATTCATGGGATTTTGCGTATAGAAGTTCCTTGGGATTCATGACAGCCTCCAGTGTTGTTTTTTGGAGATTCGGCGCCGGAGTGTTTCCAGCCCCTTGAGTTCGCGCTGACATAAATATATTGCCACGAAAGCGCAATAAAGAGATGACGAGCTTGGAAAATAGATTATGCATTGCCAATCATTCTTGGAGGAGGGACTATGAAATTGATGCGTGTGGCGGGGTTTTTCATAATGATGGTGTTTATTTCTTCAAACGCGTGGTGTTCGGGGCTGACTGCAAAGGATGTGCAGGGCTTTATTGCCTCCATGCAGGAGCTCAAGCCATACTTTGACCAGTACGCTGATGAGAGCGGAGACGACGGGGACGCATCGAGCACCGCTCAGGTCGTGACTGATTGGGCCCAGGGCATGAAAGAGCAGCGCGATGTGGAAGCCATCCTCGACAAGCACGGGTTTGACTTCAACACCTGGGCCACGGTTTCCCAGCAGGTGACCCAGGCTTACATGGCCGTCAGGCTCGGCAAGGACGGGCAGGATGTGATGGGGCAGATGCAGCAATCCATCGCGGAGATCGAGTCAAACAAGGAAATTCCCGCCGAATACAAGTCCCAGATGATCGCGCAGATGCAGACGAGCATGGCGGAGATGGAAAAAGTGCTCGCCGCCTCGCCCGAAGATCAGGCCACGGTGAAGCCTTTCGTGTCCGATCTGGACGCAATTTTTGAAATGCAGGAGTAGACGGGCGGCGCATTGGTTTCGCATATGCCGCCTCTGGGCGGCATTATGTTTTAAAGCGTATTCTCATCGACTCTTTACTGAACAGCAGGGGCCATAAATGAATTTTTCCGACCCTGGTCAAAGACGGACCATCATTAAAACTCTCCTCGTTATGGTCTTTATTGCCCTGCTGGCGGTGACTCTTCTTTATTTTGATGTGCAACAGCTTTTTCGTGACGCTCTGGCCTGGATTTCGGGCCTTGGCGTCCTTGGACCGGTCATCTTTGTCGGGCTTTACATCCTGGCCTGTGTCCTGTTGTTGCCCGGCGCGATTCTGACCCTGGGTGCGGGGGCGATCTTCGGTTTTTTTCAGGGGGCCGTCGCGGCTTCCGTCGGCGCGACCCTGGGCGCAACCTGCGCGTTTCTGGTCGGGCGTTATCTGGCCAGGGACTGGGTCGCCAGACGCATCGCGGGCAGCGTCAGATTCAGGGCCGTGGACGAGGCCGTGGCCAGAGAGGGCTGGAAGATCGTCTTTTTGACCCGGCTCTCTCCCGTGTTCCCTTTTAATGTCCTCAATTACGCCTTTGGATTGACCAGGGTGAGCCTCAGGGATTATTTTTTCGCATCCTGGCTGGGCATGATTCCGGGCATGTTCCTGTACGTTTATCTGGGTTCCCTGGCCGGTGACCTGGCCGGCCTTGGCACCGGGGACCGCGAGCGCACCATGGGCGAGTGGTTCATGTACGGGGTGGGCCTGCTGGCGACTATCGCAGTGACCGTGTTCATCACCCGACTTGCCAGGAGAGCTCTGGCCAAACGAATCCCTGTACAAGGGCCTCGGCCTTGACCTTAGGGCTGATGTCTTTTGGAATCTTGACAGTTATGTTTTTCGGACAGGAGCTTCTTCCCAAGGTCGGATAAAGTCTGGTATGCAGAAACAAATTTGACGCAAGGGAGGCTTTTATGGATCGGAAGACTGTTCTGGTGATTGACGACGAAGAGCATGTACGCATGCTCTATGCCGAGGAGCTTCGCGCCCTGGGCTATGATGCGGTTCTTTCGGACGGAAGCAAGGATCCGCTGGCTCTGGTGGAAGAACACAAGCCCGATTTGATCATCTTGGATATAAAGCTGGAAAGCAGGTCGGGGCTGGATGTCCTGCAGATCGTCCGCTGCAAGCATGCCAATCTGCCCATTATCCTCTGCACTGCCTACGACAGCTTCCGCCTCGATCTCAAATCCATCGCCGCCGACGCCTACGTGGTTAAATCCTATGACAGTTCCGAGCTCATGCAAAAGGTTGCGGAGCTTATCTGAAAAATGGGCAAGCCTCTGTGACGCTACCGCTAAAGGCGGTGATTTCGTCTGCCTGGCTGGTGCTGATTTTGCCCATGCTTCATTGGCTGGAATTCCGGCCGGTTGACAGATGGCGCTGTATTCAAAACGAAAGGTGTTTCAGCCTTTCGCTTGAAATTCCTGTCATAATTTCGCCGCCGAAGAACTCGATTTCCAGAGCGCTCTCTTTTCACCGAAGAACCGGTCTGCCAGGGTCGTCATGTAGAAGATTTCGAACTGCGTCATTTCGGAATCTCCCCGACGCAGCCATTCCGCCAGCCAGGCTACGCGCAGGGCCAGAGTCCAGGTCGGCAGATGCGTTTCCAGCGTGCTGTCCAAGAGGCCGCAGGAGCGAAGGGTCTCCAGAAAGGTAGTGATGAGGGGGCCTTTAAGGGCTTCTTCGTCTTCGCTGCCCACGCAGCCAAGGATCAGAGCCATGTCGTGCAGGGCGCATTTGGGTCCGCAGAATTCCCAGTCGATGGCGCCCAGGATGCGGTCCGTTCCCCAGATCATGTTTAGCGGATGGGGATCGCCGTGGCTGAAGGCCACAGGCAGCCCTGCGCATGACTCAAGCAGTCCGTCGATGAGGGAGAAGACGGGGGCGAGCTCTGCATGGATTTTCGGGTGCAACATCCTGGCGTCATTTACGATTTTTCGGACATAGCCGTGCAGGTCAAAGACTTCTTCATCCACGGCAATATCCTGGCTTGCCTGCCGCAGATCTCGCAGAAAGAGAGCCAGGGCCTCACCGCGCCATGCATCCTGCCAGTATGATTCACGGCTTAGTTCCATCCCATCCAAAAAGGGCGTGAGTTGCCAGTTCCGACCTCCGACACGCTGCACAAAGTTCCCGTCAAGCCCGGTCCGCGGTGCGGCCACGGGCAACGCCTTGGCTGCCAGATGAGCGATTCGATTGGCGATCAGCTGTTTGCGCGGCAAGGTTCGGGAATCGAGTTCTTCCAGGAAATGGCGCGAACCGCTGGCGTCCACCACCACCCTGTACAGGCAGCGCTCCGGGCTGCCCTGGATGGGAATCCGGGGATGCATGGCTTCGAACCTCAGGCCCCAGCAGTTCAGGATGTCGCGCAGAAGTTCGCAGGATGGATGCAGGACGGATTTGGAGGAAGGGGGCTTCACCACTTGCGGTTCACGTAGCGGATGACGAAGAAGGCCAGAATGGCAATGACCACGACCATGGCCGCCATCAGGCCGAAAATGTCCGTGTTCTTGCCGATGAAGCGAAGACCCCCCATGGTCAGCACTCCGACCACGCCGCCGATCCAGAGCAGGATGGATTGTTTTTTCATTTCTCCTTCCGGATTGAAAAAGGGCGAAGCACTGCTGTGCTCCGCCCTGATAGTACGCGTTGTCTAATGTTCAGCCGGTTGATTGGTCAGGCCGAAGTGTTCCAGAACATGGAAGATCATGGACATGAGCATGCCCACCACCGTGCCCAGGGCCATGCCCTTGAGCTGTACCGTGCCGACGTGCAGGGCCGTGCCGCTCAGACCCACGATCAGGACCACGGCGGTCAGGATCAGGTTGGCGGGCTTGGAGTAGTCGACCTTGGCTTCGACCAGCATGCGGATGCCCGAGGCGGCGATGACGCCGAAGAGCAGAATGCAGATGCCGCCCATGACCGGGGTGGGGATGGACTGGATGAAGGCCGAGAGCTTGCCGATAAAGGCCAGACAGATGGAGATGACCGCCGCGCCGCCGATGACCCACACGGAGTAGACGCGGGTGATGGCCATGACGCCGATGTTTTCTCCGTAGGTGGTCACCGGCACGGAACCCATGAAGCCCGAGAGGGTGGTGGCGATGCCGTCGCCCAGCAGGGAACGATGCAGTCCGGGATCCTTGACCAGATCGCGGCCGACGATGTTGCCGGTGACGACCAGATGGCCGATGTGCTCGGAGATGACCACCAGGGAGGCCGGGATGATGATCAGGATCATGTTGATGTCGAACTTGGGCAGGTACACGGTGGGAAAGGAGACGATCGGAGCCGTGGAAATGGTCGCAAAATCGACCATGCCCATGCCGATGGACACCAGATAGCCGACGATGATGCCGACCAGGACCGGGATGACGGCCATGAAGCCGCGAAAGACAATGGACCCGAAGGCGACAACCAGCAGGGTGACCATGGAGACGATGATGGCGTCGGAATTATAGGCCCCGGAATCGTCCGGCATGATGCCGGCCATGCCCGTGGCCACGCCCGCCAGTTCCAGGCCGATGAGGGCGACGATGGGTCCCATGGTGGCCGGCGGCAGCACGACTTTTATCCAGTTGGAGCCGAAGCGGCCAATGATGAGGGCCACGGTGCAGAAGATGAGGCCCGAGGCGATGAAACCGCCCAGTGCATAGGAATAATTGCCGCCCCACAGGGCCTCGTCAGCACCGAGAACAACGAAGACCGGAGAAAGAAACGCGAAACTCGAACCCAGGAACGCAGGCGCTTTGCCTTTGCAGATGAAGAGGTAGATCAGTGTTCCGATGCCGTTCATGAGCAGCACGATGGCCGGATCGATCTTGAACAGTGTCGGAACCAGCACCGACGCGCCAAACATGGCGAACAGATGCTGTAGGCTCAAGGGAAAGCCTTGAAGTAATGGAACTTTTTCGTCAACCTGGATGATTCTTCTGCTCATTCGTTTCTCCCGTCGAAAAGATGTGTTGCAAGGCCAAATGGGCCCGTCCCGCGCACACGACCAGGGGGCTGCCGCGCAAACCCCAAAACTGCAACGTCGTACAGGCAGGGGCTGTCGTGGTCAAGAAGAGCTGTCAGGAAAGGG
>JAWLHW010000061.1:0-12334 GCA_041690155.1 Desulfomicrobium sp.
CCGCAGGCGGACACGCCTTTCACGGTGCATGGCACCGGAAAAGACATGGATCGCCTTCGCGGGAATGACATCAGTCCCAGACGCTTTTGCCTGTAAAGGCAGAAGATGAGATCCTTTCAGCAAGGGAACAAACCGAAGCAGGCCCCGTCGCACCGCCACAACGTCATCCCCGTGAAGGCCGGAATCCATGCCTTTTCTCCGAAATCCCGGCAACAAAAAAAGCCTCCGCAGGAAGTCCCGCGGAGGCCGATTGTTTTCGGTATCCTTGCGGCTATCTCAGTCCGGCCGTGCCGTTGAAACTGACGGCGATGACTTCATAGTCCACGCGCCCTTTCGGGACCTGCACGGAGATTTCATCGCCTTCCTGCTTGCCGAGCAAGGCGCGTCCCACCGGAGACTCGATGGAGATGGTGCCCTTGGTGTGATCGGCCTCGTCGGGGCCGAGCAGGGTGTAGGTCTTGCGCTCTTCAGTCTCCAGATCCTCGACGGTCACCGTGGCTCCGAAAACCGCACGGTCGCTCTGCAGCGTATCGATGTCGATGACTTCAAAGCGGATCATGCGCGATTCGATATGGCTGATCCGTGCTTCCAGCATGCCCTGGCGCTCACGGGCGGCATCGTAACCCGCGTTCTCGCGCAGGTCGCCCTCTTCCCGGGCTTCCTTGATGGCCTGGATAATGGCCGGGCGCTCTTTTTTGAGGTCTTCCAGTTCCTTTTCCAAACGCTTGAAGCCTTCGACTGAAATGGGAATCCTGTTCATCATCATCCTTTGTGTGCAAAAATCGCATTAAGCCAATAAAAAAAAAGATGCTTTGCCCACCAATTGGCTTGTGGCGGGCAAAGCGAAAGCAACAATTTCAAAAGCAAACAGATTACTGACTAGTGCATCCACGGTTGCGGGTCAAGGGGCTCGGCAAACCATTCCGGCATCGCGGCCTCTTGCCCGGCCGCGATGCCGGATATTCACTCGCTCATAACCTGGCCAAGCTGGGCGAAAGTCTCTTCCGCTGCGGGCCGCAACCGCACATCGTGCACATCCTGCAACTTGCGCATCTGCCGAATCATCTGCTCCAGCCGGTCATCCTCGTTGACCAGGAGCCAGATGCGGCTCTCCCCTCCGCCGTTAGTGGGCAGGCAGAGGATGGCCTCGACGTTGAACGCGCGGCGGGAAAAAAGACCGCAGACATGGGACATGACCCCCGGATGGTTCTTGACCAGCACATCGAGGACGGTGCGTGACGTTTTGCTATGCATGACATTCACCTCCGAGCATGGTTCTGTTGGCGGCCCCGGGAGGGACCATGGGCCAGACTTTCTCGTCCCGGTCCACCGGCACATGGATCAGGGTCGGCCCCCTGTGGGCCAGGGCCTCGCCCAGCAAGGCGTCCGGATCGGCGGCCCCGGCCAGGTCCCAGGTTTTCCATCTGAACCCGGCGGCAATGAGCGGGAAATCGACGCTGACATCGTAAATGGATGAAAAATAGTTGGCCTTGAAAAAGAGCTCCTGCTGCTGGTGCACCAGCCCCAGACAGTTGTTGTTCATGAGGATGACGGTCACGTCCACGCCCTGTTCGGCAGCGGTGGCCATTTCCTGGATGTTCATGAGCAGGCTGCCGTCGCCGCTGAAGCAGACGACCTTGCGCTCGGGAGCGGCCAGGGCCGCGCCGATGGCCGTGGGCAGGCCAAAACCCATGGTGCCGAGCCCGCCCGAAGTCAGCCAGCCGGTCCCGGGAGTGAACGGATAGCTCTGGGCCGCCCACATCTGGTGCTTGCCAACGTCCGTGACCACGATGGCCGAATCTCCGGCCAGCTCTCCCACCCGCCGGATCAGTTCCTGCGGGGTGCCGTGCCCGCCCTGTTCCGGAATCCGGGAGGGAAAAGCCAGCTTCAGGGCCTCGATGTACCCGATCCATTCCTGACGCTCGGCCGGTGCGACCTTGGGCAAAAGGGCGCGCACCACTTCGCCCACATCCCCCAGAATGGCCAGGGAGGTGGCCCTGAGCTTGTCCAGTTCGCTGTGGTCGATGTCGATATGGATGACCCTGGCCTGGGGACAGAACTCCTGCACCTTGCCCGTGGCGCGATCGTCGAAACGCACTCCGGCGGCCAGGATCAGGTCGCAGGCTTCGAGCGCCATGTTGGTGTGACGCTGGGCATGCATGCCGAGCATGCCCATGTTCAGCGGGTGGTCGTGGGGGACGGCGGTCAGCCCCATCAGCGTTGAAGTCACGGGCATGGAGGCGCGCTCTGCCAGCGTCAGCATCTCCTGGCCCGCGCCTGCGGCGACCACTCCTCCGCCAATCCACAAAATGGGCCGCCGGGCGGAATTGATCATCTCCACGGCCGCTTCGAGATCCCCGTCGAAAAAGGCCGGAACGGGATCGCGTTCGCCGATGTCCGGCCACTGCTCGAAAGCGGCCATTTCCAGCTGGACGTCGCGAGGGATGTCGATCAGCACCGGGCCGGGACGGCCGCTGGTGGCTATGGAGAAGGCCTCTGGGATGATGTGCAGAAGGTCACGGGCCTCGCGTACGAGAAAATTGTGTTTGGTGATGGGGATGCTCATCCCGTAGGTGTCCACCTCCTGAAAGGCGTCGGTGCCGATCATGGCCCGGGGGACCTGGCCGGTGATGCAGATGACGGGGATCGAGTCGAGCTTGGCGTCGGCGATGGCGGTCAGGATGTTGGTCGCGCCGGGTCCGGAGGTGGCGAAGCAGACTGCAGGCAGGCCGGTGACCCGGGCCATGCCCTGGGCCAGAAAGCCCGCGCCCTGCTCATGCCGGGTCAGGACGTGACGGATGCGTGTGCTGCGGGAAAGTGCGTCGTAGAGGGGAAGATTTGCACCGCCGGGGATGCCCGCAATGGTGCGGATGCCCTGGCGTTCCAAAAGGCTGATGGTCAGCTGCGCGCCGGTCATGAAAAACATCGTGCACTCCTTTGTCAGCTCGTCTGTAGACCGGCGGAGGGTGAGCTGAAAAAGGAAAACCCCCGCCGGCGCCTGCGCTGGCGGGGGAAGAATTCGTCCGTATCCCGTTACAGCGTCAGGGCGTCCATAACGACGCATACTACTACGGCTACGACTAGGCTTACGGAGACGTTGGCAGTGATGCGGTTCATGGGGCTCTTCCTTGGGATTTGGATAATCGGGTATCGAAGATCTTTTTTTTAGGGTGTTCGAAAAAAACTGTCAAGCAAACGCTTGACCTTGAGCACCCCGGCAGGACAGAAAAAGCTTGCCTGCCGCGTCTGCCCATGAAACGCCGAAATGACGCGAGACCTTGATTCAGAAACGTTTTGTGGGCATGGTGCTCTTGCGGCTGACAGACTCATCATATTGAACTTCAACCACTCACAGGAGGGCCCATGCCCACATCGGAATACACGCTTTTCAGCGGCGGCGCCCAGGGTACGGAAACGGAATTTGGCCGTCTGGCCGAACAATACGGCATTCAGGAAGTGACCTACACCTTTGAAGGCCACAAGATTGAACGGACCAGAGGGCTGCGCGTGCTGACCCCCGAAGAGTTGATGCGCAAGGATGTGAGCCTGAGCTATGTCTCCAAGCTCCTGAACAGGACCTTCACCAACGCCCCCATGATGCGCAGCATCCTGCAGACCGTCATGTACCAGATCGAGTCCGGCTACGAGATCTTCGTTGTCGGAACCATCATGGAAGACGGCACGGTCAAGGGCGGAACGGGCTGGGGAACGGAATTCGCCAAGATCTGCAACAAGCCCCTGTACTGCTTCGGCCAGGTCCGCAATTCCTGGCACAAATGGACCGGCGAGATCTGGGAACGCTGCGAAACCCCGACCATCACCAGCCACCATTTCTGCGGCACAGGCACCCGCTTCCTGGAAGACAACGGCCGCCAGGCCATCGCCGACCTGTTCGCAAAATCTTTCGCGAAATAGCTTGGCGGCGCAGTGACGCCTGCCTTTTTATAGGTCCTATAGGTCCCATAAGACCCATAGGACCTATTTTTTCAACTGCTGAACCGCAGCCTTGGCCACCGCCACCCCATCCATTGCCGCCGACACAATGCCGCCCGCATACCCAGCCCCTTCGCCGCAGGGGAAAAGGCCGCGCACCTGCGGGTGCATAAGCGTCTCGCTATCTCGCGGGATGCGCACCGGCGAACTGGTTCGTGACTCCACGGCCAAAAGCGTCGCCTCGGCGCTGTCGAATCCCTTGTTTTTCTTGCCCAGAATGGCGAGCCCTTCTTGCAAAGCCCGGGTCACGAAACCGGGCAGCAGCTCGTGCAGCGGTGCGCCGTAGACGCCCGGAATATACGAGGTCGCGCCCAGATTCTCCGACACCCTGCCCTGCAGAAAATCATCGGCCCGCTGGGCCGGAGCGCGCTGGGTCTTGCCGTCTCCGGCGCGGAACATGGTCTGCTCGACCTCGGCCTGAAAGCGCAGCAGCGCCAGCGGATCGTCACCCTGCACGTCGGAGGGGCGAATCTCGGCCACCAGCCCCGCGTTGGCAAAGGGAGCCTTGCGGCTGGCCAGGCTCATGCCGTTCAAAACCAGCTCACCCGGAGCCGTGGATGCCGGGACCACGAACCCGCCGGGGCACATGCAGAACGAAAAGACGCCCCGCTCCTCGGTCTGGCAGGACAAGCGGTAGCTGGCCGCTGGCAGGGCCGGATGGCGCGGGCTGTGATGGTAGAACATCCGGTCGACCAGATCCTGCGGATGTTCTATGCGCACGCCCAGAGCGAAGGCTTTGGCCTCCAGGAGTACGCCGCGTCTGAGCAGAAGGTCATAGATGTCGCGGGCCGAATGCCCGGTGGCCAGAATCACGGCGTCGCCTTCCACCGTCTCTCCCCCGGCCAGGCGCACGCCGCGAACCTCCCCGGAGTCAAGGATCAGATCGGTCACATGCGTCTCAAAATGAATCTCTCCGCCAGCGGCGATGATGGCGTCGCGCATGTTTCGCACCAGCTTTGGCAACACGTTGGACCCCAGATGCGGGTGCGCGTCCACACCGATGTCCGGGGACGCGCCGTGAGCGATGAAAAGATCGAGAATGCGGTCCACCTCGCCACGCTTCTTGGAACGGGTATAAAGCTTGCCGTCGGAATAGGTGCCCGCCCCGCCTTCGCCGAAGCAGTAGTTGGAGTGCGGGTTGACCAGTCCTTCGGAGTAGATCTTCTTCACGTCCTTGAGCCGGGCGCGAACGGCGCGGCCGCGCTCCAGCAGCACGGGCTTGATACCGGCCTCGAGCAGGGTCAGGGCCGCAAAATAGCCGCCCGGCCCGGCTCCGACCACGATCACCCGCTCCCCGCTCAAGGGCCTGGGCGCGAATGCCGACGGGGCCGTATCGATCCCGCCAATGGCGATGCGCAGCAAAAACCGGGGCATCTTGGCCCGCGCATCCACCGATCGGCGCACCACGCGCACCCTGACGCCACCGTCGTCGTCCAGTCCGGCCTTGGCCAGGGCCTGGGCTCTGATGTGCGCCGCGTCATTTATATTGTCCGGCTCCACCAGCAGCTCGACGTGAGTTAATTCCATGGATGTCTCCGTGTTGAAATATTCAGAACCAGTCCTCGCGGCAGGCCAGGGCCTGCGTCAGCGAAGGGTAAATTCGGGCTGCGCCCTCCCGCACGTCAGGCTCCGGCGTGGCCAGATCAGGAATCATCATGGCGCGCGCCCCGGAAGCGATGGCCGCGCGCATGCCGGGATTGGAGTCCTCGAAAATGACGCAGTCCCTGGCCTGAACCTTGAGAGCGGCGCAGGTCCGCAGATAGATGTCCGGGTCCGGCTTGGGCCGTTCGACGTGTTCAATGGTCATGATGGATGCAAATCTGAAGAGTTCAGGACAGTTTGCGCGATGGCGCTCAACAGCCACGTGCGATGAGGAAGTGGCCAGGGCCATGGGCACACCCTGCTCTTCAAGCCAGGCTACAAGCGCAAGGGCCCCGGCTCTTGGCGGGATGCCGCCGTTCATGTGCTGCTCTGCCCGCGTCGCTTTCCAGGCGCGGCGGAACTCGTCGATAGGAAAATCCTTAAACCAGCACATGAGCTTTTCCTCACACAAGACATTGGGGACCCCGACCAGATGCGCATAAAGGCTATCATTCAAATCAAAACCCAGCCTTGCCGTCTCGTCTTGCCAGATCCGCTTCAGCGTGACTTCGGAATCGATAAGCAGGCCGTCCATGTCAAACAGGACGGCTGCGGGTCGTTGCGCTTTCTTCATGGGGTTGGAGCTAAGCGTGAACGCAAGAAGTGGCAAGGAGGAAATTGCGCCCCGCTCGGCGCACGGCTTTACAGCGCATTGCACCGAGGGTAATCGACACGGGCAAAGAGACAGTGGACGAACACAGGTGTCGTGCCGCCCCGAAAATTGAGATCGAGCTCAGACGGAACAAATGATGACACTTACCTACAAGGAACTTGCCGAGGCGAAAAAGGTTCTGCAACTGCCCGACCGCGCTTCCATGAAAGAAATAAGGGCCTTGTACAAGAATCTCCTCAAGCGCTGGCACCCTGACACCTGCACCGAAGACAAGCGAAAATGCAATGAAATGACCCATCGCATCGTTTCCGCCTACAAGACAGTCCGTGCCTACTGCGACAGCTACGAGTACTCCTTCGAGGAGCAGGAGCTCAAGCTTCACCTTTCGAGCGAGGAGTGGTGGATGGACAAATTCGGCGAGGATCCGCTGTGGGCCAAAAGCCAAAAATGAGGTCCGGTTCTTCCGGCATGTTCCGCAATGATGAGTCCTGAAAGAACGCCTTGATTCCCGGATCCTCCAGGACTGGATTTTCCTCCCTCACTCCCACATTACGAGCGCACCCATGAAATTTCTCGTCTCTCAGATAACGGCCCTGGTCCAACGCGGCCAGCACAAAGCCAACACGCGATTGGTGCTGCGTTTTCTGTTCATCCTGCTTGGCTTATTTGCCACCTTCACGGTCCTCTTCCACTTCCTGATGGCCTACGAGGGACAGAAGCATTCCTGGATCACCGGCCTGTACTGGACCCTGACGGTCATGAGCACCCTGGGCTTCGGGGACATTACCTTCACCTCCGACCTGGGGCGCCTGTTTTCCATCTGCGTGATGCTGAGCGGTGTCGTTTTCATGCTCATCGTTCTGCCCTTCACCTTCATCCAGTTTTTCTACGCACCCTGGCTAGATGAACAAAACAAGGCCAGGGCGCCGCGCAAAGTTCCCGACACCCTGTCAAACCATGTCATCCTGACCTTCTGCGATGCGATCACCCTCAATCTGGTCGACAAATTCAACCAGTACGGCATCAAGTACGTCATTCTTGTCTCCGACCTGCAGCAAGCCCTGAACCTCCACGAAACCGGCCTCAATGTCGTCCTCGGAGAACTGGACGATCCCGAAACGTACCTGCGCCTGCGGGTACGCGAAGCGGCCATGGTCGTGGTCATGAACGAGGATGTGGCCAGCACCAACATCATCTTCACCATCCGCGAGGTCGCGGACAAGACGCCCATCATCACCAACGCCGACCAGGAGGACTCCGTCGACATCCTCGATCTGGCCGGCAGCACGCATACCTACCAGTTCACAACGATGCTGGGCCAGGTCCTGGCACGGCGGGTCATGGGGGTAAGCATGAAGGCCAATGTCATCGGCAACTTCGATGAACTGCTCATCGCCGAGGCGCCCGCCATGCACTCGCCCCTGCAGGGCCGCACACTGGCCGAAAGCAGGCTGCGCGAACTGACCGGGGTCAATGTCGTCGGCATCTGGGAACAGGGGCATTTCCACCTGCCCGAGCCCGCGACCCAGGTCGGCGCGTCCACGGTGCTGGTGCTGGCCGGCTCCGAAGACCAGTTCGATATCTACGACTCGATCATGGGACCAACCGGAAAAGACAAGGAACACAGCGGACCGGTAGTGATTCTGGGCGGGGGCAGGGTCGGCATGTCCGTGGCCCGGACTCTGGGCGAACGGGGCGTCGACTATCGCGTTGTGGAGAAAAAGACGCTCAAAAACACGGAGGACACGCGCATAATTCAAGGCAGTGCGGCCGATCTGGATATCCTCGTCCTGGCCGGAATCAACGAGACGCCGTCCATCATCATCACCACTCACGACGATGACCTCAACATCTTCCTGACCATCTACTGCCGCCGTCTGCGGCCGGACGCGCAGATCATCAGCCGGGCCAGCCTGGACCGCAACATCAACACCCTGCACCGCGCCGGGGCCAATCTGGTCATGTCGTTCTCGTCCCTGTTCACGACCACGGTCCTGAACCTGCTCAATCCCGAAAAACTGCTCATGATCTCCGAAGGACTGAACATCTTCCGGTCAAAACCCAGCCGGTCCATCGTGGGCAAGGCCCTGCGCGATCAGAAGATCCGGCACACCACGGGATGCAGCATCATCGCCATCAAGCGGGGCGAAGAAATGCTGCTCAATCCCGATCCGGGGACCATCATATCAAAAGACGATGAACTCATTCTGATCGGGACGGCGCAAGCGGAAAAGGATTTCATGGAGCATTACGAAGTCCCGTCCTGAGCGGGTTCGATGATACGCCCCTGAAGCGCGGACCTTTTTCGCACAAGCACGACACGACTCGCGTCGTGCCTTTACGGTAACGAAGCGCCTTCGCCCATGGCTTCGCGCAGGATACTCAGCAGTTCGCCCCGGTCCAGGACAATGGGGTTTCCACGCATGCTCGATGCCCGGGCCGCCTTTTCAACAACGTCCTCCATGAGCCCGTCGGTCAAACCCAGAGCCGCAAGCCCGCGAATGTCAAGATCCTGGCAAAGCTTGCGCACGAATTTTAGCCCATCCGTGGCCGCTGCCCCCTCTGTGCCGGTCAGCAGCCGACCCACCTCGTCGTATCTGACAAGCACCGGGTGCTTGGGAGTCGAGTGACGCAGATTGCGAATGTTGGCCTCCATGACATGGGGCAGCAGGGCTGCGCAGATTTCGCCGTGCGCCGCGCCAAGCATGGCGCCCAGCGGGGCGGCGAAGCCATGCACGGCTCCGAGCCTCGCGTTGGCCAGGGCCATACCCGAAAACAATGCGGCCAGAGCCATGTCCGACCGCGCTTGCAGGTCCGCACCATCCTGCACCGCTGCGCGCAACGAACGCGCCGCACGCGTCAGTCCGTCGCGACAGAGCGGATCGGTCAGAGGGCTGGCCGCATGGGACACGAAGCACTCCATGAGCTGAGTCAGGGCGTCCATGCCGGAAGCCGCGGTCTGTCTGGCGGGCAAGGAAACGGCCAGCTCTGGGTCGATGATGGCCAGGGAAGGGATCAGACCCGGCGCGCGCAGGCTGGCTTTGACCCCGTGCGCGGGCGAGAGCAGCACGGCGTTGGCCGTGACCTCGGCCCCGGTCCCAGCCGTGGTCGGCACCGCGATCATGGGCAGGGGCTGCTGTTCAAGGGGCACGCCACGCCCGACCACCTCCAGGTAATCAAACAGGTCGCCTGTATTTGCGACCAGCGCGGCCAGGGCCTTGCCCGCGTCGATGACGCTCCCGCCGCCGATGGCCACAACCACATCGCAACGCGCTCCCCTGGCGGCTTCAGCCTGCGCAGAGATAAACGCGGTTTCGGGCTCGCCGACAACGGCCACGCTGAGCACGTCATCCATCACGTCCCGCAAATCCTCAAGCAGCCAGTCGCAGCGTTCCGCGCTGCTCCCTGTCACCAACAGGCAGCGCCTCCCCAAATGCGAAGCGTGCGTGGCCACGCCCGCCCTTGCGCCGATACCGAAAACCACGCGTGCGGTGGAAAATGAATATATCATGCGGCCTCCAGGCCTCTCACCCTATGCTCTCGCGCCGCTGTCCACAAGCGCAGGCAGTCAAAACCGGAATAAAAAAAACCGCACTCTTTGCGAATGCGGTTTTTAAAGACAAGGCAAGTTTTTAAAGTTTGCGATACACCTTGCTGCCCGAAGCCACGTCGTCCACGACCCAGACGTTGCCGCCGATGACCGCGCCCTCTCCAATGGTGATGCGGCCAAGGATGGTCGCCCCGGAGTAGATGGTCGCGTTGTCCTCGACGATGGGATGACGGGCGATACCCTTGACCAGATGGCCGTTCTCGCCCTTGGGGAAGCTTTTGGCGCCCAGGGTCACGCCCTGGTACAGACGCACGTTCTTGCCGATGATACAGGTCTCGCCGATGACCGTGCCTGTGCCGTGGTCGATGAAGAAGGATTCGCCGATGGTCGCGCCGGGATGGATGTCGATGCCGGTGGCAGAATGCGCCATTTCGCTGATGATGCGCGGGATGAGCGGCACGCCAAGAAGATAGAGCTCGTGGGCGATGCGATGGTTGGTCACGGCCCGGATGGACGGGTAGCAAAAAATTGTCTCGCCGGGATTCTTGGCCGCCGGGTCACCGGCAAAGGCGGCCTGCACGTCCGTTGCCAGCATGTAACGGATGCGCGGCAAGGTCTGCAGAAATTCGTTGCAAAGGTTTTCCGCCCTGACTTCGCACTCAACGGAACAGGAATGCTCATCTTTCTCGCAGGCGAAGCAGAAGCCCCGTTCCACCTGTTGAACCAGCTCGCGGCGGACTTTTTCCAGCTTGGAGCCAACGAAATAGGCCATGTTCTGGGGCGTGATGAAGGATTCCTTGAAAAAGCCCGGAAACAGCACGGACCGAAGCCGCTCCACGATCTCCGAAAGAAGCTCCACCGAAGGCATGGGCGAGCCGAAGGAGGGCTGGTGATAGACGCCCCTGTAGGATTCCGGGGCGCAGAGGCTCTCCACCACACCACTCAGGACATTGTCGATTTTCAGATATTTGGCCATGTTCAGCTCTTGGATGCAAAAAGTTCAGTGGACAGGTAACGTTCGCCCGTGTCGCAGATGATGGCGACGATGAGCTTGTCTTTCATTTCCGGTTCGCGGGCCATCTGCAGGGCCGCCCAGACATTGGCTCCCGAAGAGATCCCGCACAGGATCCCCTCTTCGCGGGCAAGCCGGCGGGCCGTGATCATGGCGTCCTCGTTGGAGACGGCGATTATGCGGTCCATGGCGCTTTGATCAAGCACTTCGGGGATGAAATTGGCGCCAATGCCCTGGATTTTGTGCGGTCCGGCCTTTCCGCCGCTCAAAAGCGGTGAAGCCGCCGGTTCCACGGCCACGCCCAGGAAACCCTGCTTGCGGCGCTTCAGGGAGCGGGCCACGCCGGTGATGGTCCCGCCGGTGCCCACGCCCGCAACAAGAACGTCGATGCGGCCGTCGGTGTCGTGCCAGAGCTCTTCGGCCGTGGTCCGCTCGTGCATGGCCGGATTGGCCGGATTGGCGAACTGACCCGGCATGAAGCCGTCTTCAAGGGAGGTCAGGATCTTCTCAGCTTCGGCCACGGCTCCGGCCATGCCCTCCGCCGCAGGAGTAAGCACCAGTTCGGCGCCCATGGCGGTGAGGAGCATGCGCCGCTCAACGCTCATGGATTCGGGCATGGTCAGGATGAGGTGATAGCCGCGCACGGCGCAGACAAAAGCCAGGCCCACACCGGTGTTGCCGCTGGTCGGCTCGACAACGACCGATCCGGAACGGAGCCTGCCGCTGCGCTCAGCCTCGTCGATCATGCTCAGCGCGATGCGGTCCTTGACTGAGGACAAGGGATTGAAAAATTCGAGCTTGGCCACGACCTCGGCCACACAGCCGGCAGTCATGCGATTCAAGCGAACCAGAGGTGTATTGCCGACCAGGTCGGTCATGGAGTTTGCAATCTTCATAAAGCCTCCTGAAAAAGACTGATAGCACAAAAATGAACCAGGACTGAGGGTAAGTCCAGGCAAAAAAAAACCGGCCTGAGGCCGGATCGGATCATATAAATATATGTTTTATTCCAAGCCCTTGGTTATGAAATCAAGAGATGTGAGGGCATCTTTGAGGCGTTTGCCTGGAGAAAATTTGATATCCCTTCCGGTGGGCTGATCCTCGCCTTTGCGCACCCCCCGCTCAACCACTGCCATTGTGCCAATGCCAGGCAGGTTGATCTTGTCACCCTTGCTCAAGGACTCGGTGATGCTTTCCATCATGGCGTCCACAACGCGTTCTGCCTCTTCATCGGAGTAACCCATTTCGGCCTTGAGGCGCTCGATAAGGTCAGCTTTTTCCACTTGAATCTCGGTGTCGTCCGCTACCATATACATCACCTCACGTTAGTATGGACCATTATGTAGACAAAAGCGGCCGTGCGGCAAAGAGTATTGCAAAGCCTTGTGAAATATTTATTAAAATAGCAACACATCGTACATCACGATATGGGGAATAATTCTTGTTTTGTCAATCCCGGGAGATCCGTCATGAATACATCACACCTGCTCGTAGAAGAACGCGACGCCTGCGCCATCATAGCCTT
>JAWLHW010000062.1:0-7754 GCA_041690155.1 Desulfomicrobium sp.
CAGGGGAATGATCCCGGTTTCGATATAGGTCCGCGACAGCCGCCCGGCAGTGATGGAACCGACGATGATGCCGACCCCTCCGATGGCCAGCAGCCCCTGGGCCACGACGGTGGAGGTCACGCCGGCGAAATCCTTCAGGTGCGCGCCGAAGGCGGCGAAAAGCACCTGATTGACAGCCCAGAAGAGCGACAGGCCGAGCACGCACAGCCAGATTGTCTCGTGGTCTCGAATTTTCTTCAAGTTTTTCTTTAAGTATATTCCCCGGGCGTATGTTTTGAGATCAAGGCGCAGGCTTGCGTCGCCGGGCTTGTACTGCGGGATGCGCAGGGTCATCAGGGTTTGCGCCACGGCGCCCGCGATGAGCAGCAGGCCGCTGGGAGCGATGGCTTGCAGGATGCCTTCCTTGGTTGTGGCCTCGCCGATGAGAGATTCAAAAAGCAGGGAGAAGAGCACGCCGCCCAGGAGGATGGCGACAATGGTCACGGCCTGGACCACGCCGTTGGCCATGCCGAGGTTGTCCTTGCCGGCCATCTCCTTGATGTAGCCGTATTTTGCCGGGGAATAGAAGGCAGACTGCGCGGCCAGGATCAGGGTCAGGACAAAAGCAGCTTCGAACCAGCCCAAGAGATAACTGCCGTAAATGAGCACGGTCATGGGGATGGCCAGGCACGCGGTCCAGCGCATGACCCGGTGCTTGGAGAAACGGTCGGCCAGAAATCCGGCAGGAGTGAAGAACATGATGAAGGGCAGCAGGATGCAGGCGTTGACAAGGGCTGTCAGCGCAATCTGCGTAGACCCGTCATAGTATTTGAAGACCGTGTTCTGGATGATGATCTTGTGTCCCAGATCAAGCATGGCGTTGACCAGAACGACAACAAGGTAAGGCAGGAATCCCCGGATTTTCAGGAGGTCAAGGTGGTTTGGGCTGCTCGGTTTCATGGCTCAGCACAGACCCAGCATACGCAGGCAGCAGACAGTGACCTGCGCGGGCGTGCGGGAGGTCAGTTCAAGCTTGCCGTAGCGGTGCAGGACAAGCGGTTGTATGATTGCTCCCATGAGCAGTCCCGCATGAAGATCGGCATCGCAGGGCGGAATCTCGCCTGCACCCACTGCCTGGCCAACAAAGCGTTCGGCCATGGCCATGGGCTCGGTCTCGCGGGTCAGGAGCTTGTCTTCGGGAAAACCATGCTGGGTCAGCAGGATGAAGGCGAACTGGTCACCATTATATATGTAATAGTCGTAGATGGTCTGGATCGCGAGCCCCAGACGCAGATTGAACGGCATGCGGTCGTCAAAGAGGACGGCGGATACGAGGTGGGTGAACTGGTCCAGCTCGCGGTTGAAAAGCTTCCATGCCATTTCTTCCTTGCCGGAATAGTAGCGGTACAGCGCACCTTCGGTGACTCCGGCTTCGCTTGCGATGTCTTTTATGGTGGTTCGCGCCAGCCCTTTGGTGGCAAAAAGGCGGATGGCGGATTCTTCTATGGTTTCGCGCTTCATGACTGGCCGTGACATGGGGAGCCCTCCTTTAGTGTGTAAGTATGTATTTACTCATTCTTGATCCAAGTCAAGAAAAAGGGCGCGCTCAGATGAGCACGCCCGGGGAGGGAGATGAAAACCGGGGCCTGGGGTTAGGTATGGCGTCCGGCGATCAGATCTTGAATGACGGAAGGATCGGCCAGGGTCGAGGTGTCGCCGAACTCTTCCAGGGCCGTGGAGCCGGAGGTGATCTTGCGCAGCACGCGGCGCATGATCTTGCCGCTGCGGGTCTTGGGCAGGCCCACGGTGAACTGGATGACTTCGGGAGAGGCCAGCGGCCCGATTTCCTTACGTACGTGGTTGCGCAGGTCTTTTATGAGTTCGTCGGATTCGTCCGCGTCGGCGCGCAGGGTGACGTAGGCATAAATGGCCTGGCCTTTGATTTCATGAGGCATGCCGACCACCGCGGCCTCGGCCACGGCCGGATGCGAGACCAGGGCTGACTCGATCTCGGCCGTGCCAAGGCGATGGCCGGACACGTTGATGACGTCGTCCAGGCGGCCCATGATCCAGAAATAGCCGTCCTCGTCCTGGCGCGCGCCGTCGCCAGCTTCGTAGCGGCCCGGAAAACGCTCGAAGTACTGCTGCTTGAAGCGCTCGGGATCGCCGAACACGCCGCGCAGCATGCCCGGCCAGGGGCGTTCGATGATCAGGTGCCCGCCTTCGTTGTCAGAGGTCGGGTTGCCTTCGGCGTCCACGATGCGGGCATGCACGCCGGGCAGAGGCCGGGTGGCGGAGCCGGGTTTCAAGGGCGTGGCGAAGGGCAGGGCGGAGATGAGAATCCCGCCTGTTTCCGTCTGCCACCAGGTGTCGACCACGGGCAGCTTGGAGTTGCCGATGTTCTTGTGATACCACATCCACGCCTCGGGGTTGATGGGTTCACCAACGCTGCCGAGCACGCGCAGGGAGGACAGGTCGTTCTTCTGTGTCCACTCTGCGCCGTCGCGCATCAGCGCTCGGATGGCGGTGGGCGCGGTGTAGAAAGAGGTGATTTTGAATTTTTCGACCAACTGCCAGAAACGCGACGGATCGGGATAGGACGGCACGCCTTCGAACATGACCGAGGTCACGCCCAGCGCAAGGGGGCCGTACACGATGTAGGTATGACCGGTGATCCAGCCGATATCCGCCGTGCAGAAATGGATGTCGTCGTCATGCAGGTTGAAGACCAGCTGCGTGGAGTGGGCTGCGTAGGTCAGGTAACCGCCCGTGGTGTGCATGACCCCCTTGGGCTTGCCCGTGGAGCCGCTTGTGTACAGAATGAAAAGCAGGTCCTCGGAGTCCATGGGTTCGCAGGGGCAGGTTGCGGCGATGTTCGGGTCGGCCATGACGTCATGCCACCAGAGGTCCCGGCCTTCGGTCATGTTGATGTCGATGCCGGCCCGCTTCAGGACCACGCAGGCAGTCACGGAGGGGCAACTGAGCAGGGCTTCGTCGACATTGCCCTTCAGGGGGATCTTCTTGCCGCCGCGCAGCACCGCGTCGGCGGTGACCAGCACCTTGGCTTCGCAGTCCTGGATGCGGTTCATGAGACTTGCGGCCGAAAATCCGGCAAAGACGATGGAGTGGCTCGCGCCGATGCGCGTGCAGGCCAGCATGGCCACTGCCAGTTCCGGCACCATGGGCATGTAGAGGGCCACGCGGTCGCCGCGTCCGACTCCGAGTTTCTTGAGGATGTTGGCGAATCGGACGACATCGTCCAAAAGTTCGCGGTAGGAAATGTGGCGGACATCTTCCTCGGGTTCGCCCTGCCAGATGATGGCGGTCTTGTCGCCCAGGCCGTTTTCCACATGCCGGTCAAGGCAGTTGTAGCTGACGTTGAGCTGGCCGTTCACGAACCAGTTGATCTTTGGGATGTTGAAATCGCAGTCCATGACCTTGTCCCAGGGTTTGCTCCAGCTGATGAGCTCCTTGGCGCGGTCGGCCCAGTAGCCTTCGGGGTCCTGATCGGCGCGGCGATAGTGCTCCTCGTAGGTGGCCATGTCGGGGATGTGGGCCCGTTTGGCGGCGGGCGGCGTAAAGAGGCGCTGTTCGTGCTGCAGGCTCTGGATATTGTCAGGTGTCATGGTGATTCCTCCTTTGCTGTTTGGTAGGCGGTGTCCATCTAAGGACGTGGTCTGGCAATAGGATGTAGAAGAAATGAATTTTGTTTTCCCCCCTTTTCTGGTAAATGGCTGATATTGGCGGTTAACGGAAACGCCACCACCTTTAAGTCGGTAAACGGAGCTTTTCGGACGATGAGCGTCAAACACCTGGATCTGTTGTTCAAGCCCAATTCCCTGGCCATCATCGGGGCGTCCCGCGATCCGAATTCAGTCAGCGCGATCCTCATGCGAAATCTCATGTCCGGCAAATTCTTAGGGCCGGTGCTGCCTGTTTCCGGAGCGCAGGAGGCCATTTTTGGCGTCTTGTCGTATGTGAACGTGGCCTCTCTGCCGCTGACCCCGGACATGGCCATCATCTGCTCCCCTGCGCACGAGATTCCGGATCGGCTTGTCGAGCTGGTCGATAATGGCACCCATGTGGCCGTGATCATGGATCCTGGTTATGCCTTGCTTGAAGCAAAAGAGCGAGCGCAAATGGATGAGCAGATCCGAAAAGTGCTGCGCGAGAAGGATATTCGCGTGCTCGGCCCGGGCAGCCTGGGCATGATCGTCCCGGCAAGCGGGGTCAACGCGAGCCTGTCGCGGGTGGGTGCCAAGGAGGGCCGCATCGCCTTTGTGACCCAGTCCGACAGCCTGTTCGAATCTGTTCTGGACTGGGCCAGGACCAACAACGTCGGTTTTTCCCACTGCATCTCCCTGGGCCGCCAGCTGGACGTGGATTTCAGCTGCGTGCTCGATTATCTGGGTTCCGATCCGGCCACCAAGGCCATCCTTTTATATGTTGAAAACATCCAGGATGCGCGTCGCTTCATGTCCGCGACCCGCGCCAGCGCACGCAACAAGCCCATCCTGGTCATCCGTCCGCGCCGTCTGCCCTGCGACCTGCGCGATGCCGCCAGCGACCTGACAGAGATGGACCAGGACCAGATCTACGACGCCGCCTTTCGCCGCGCCGGCATGGTCCGCGTGGACGACATCGACTCCCTGTTCGAGGGCGCACGCACCCTGGCCAACTACAAGCCGCTGCGGGGCAACGGCCTGGCCATCATGACCAACGGTCAGAGCATCGGCCTCCTGGCCGCCGACACCCTTATAAACGGAGGCGGAGAGCTGGCGGCCATCAACGAGGAAACCCAGCTAAAACTGGAGGAAATCCTGGGCCATGAACGGTGCTCCGACAATCCCGTGACCCTGCCCTACAATGCCACGCCCGACACCTATGCCCGGGTCCTCAGCGTATTGGTACGGGCAGCGGACGTAGGCTGCGTGCTCATCCTGCATGTCCCGTTTCAGGGCACTTCAAGCCTTGAAATCGCCCAGGCCGTGACTCAGGTGGCCAAGACCAGCCGCTGTCTGGTGCTGGCAAACTGGCTGGGCGAGGAGACTGTGCGCGAAACCAAGGATGTTTTCGAAGAGACGGCCATCCCCGTCTTCGATCGTCCGGGCAAGGCCATCATGGCCTACCTGCACATGCTGCGCTACAAGCGCACGCAGAAGATCCTGATGCAAACCCCGGATTCCCTGCCGGCGGATTTTTTTCCGGACACGGAGCACGCCCTTCAGATCATCAAGTCCGCTCTTGACGAAGACCGCAATCACCTCACCGAGGATGAATCGCGTCAGGTCCTGGCGGCCTACGGTGTGCCCGTGGTTGAGACCAAAATCTGCAAATCGGCCATGCAGGCCGTGGAAGCGGCTTCCGAGATCGGTTTCCCGGTCGCGCTTAAAATCCGCTCTCCGCAGATCACCCAGCCTTTTGACATAGGCGGCATCGCCCTCGACCTGACCACTCCGGATCTGGTGTTCGAAGCGGCGGCCAACATGTCGGCGCGTGTCCATGCCCAGGTTCCCAACGCCTACATCGAGGGCTTTACCGTCCAGAAAATGGGGCGCAGGCCAGGGGCGCATGAGCTCTTCATTTCCATCTTCACGGACAAGGTTTTTGGTCCGGTGCTGCGTTTCGGCCACGGCGGTGTCTCCGCGTCGGTCATCAACGACAACTCCGTGACCCTGCCCCCGTTGAACATGGGGCTGGCCAAGGAACTCATTTCCCGTACCCGCATCTACAAACTGCTGCAGGGGTCCCGGCGTCAGGCCGCGGCGGACATCGACGACATCTGTCTGGCCCTCATCCAGATCAGCCAGATGGTCATTGACCTGCCGCAGATAGTGACCCTTGAAATGAACCCGATCTTTGCCGATGATCTGGGCGTGCTGGCACTCGGAGCCCGAATCTGGATTCAGCCTGCGCTGCTTTCTGGCCCCGAGAGGCTGGCCATCCGGCCATACCCCCGGGAGCTTGAAGAATGCGTGCGGCTCAAGAACGGTGAACAGGTTCTGTTGCGGCCCATCCGGCCGGAGGACGCCCAGGCCCACCTTGATTTCATCCACAATCTGCCTGAAGAAGACTTGCGCCTGCGTTTTTTCGGCCTGATCCAGAACTTTGTGCTGAGCGACATGCCCAAGTTCACGCAGATCGACTATGACCGGGAGATGGCTTTCATCGCCACCCAGAACGTAGACGGCCAGCCCAAGACCCTGGGTGTGGTGCGTACGTCCACCAAGCCCGACAATTCGGCGGCCGAGTTCGCCATAATTATCAGCGCGGACATGAAAGGATCGGGCCTTGGCTCGGTGCTGTTTGAAAAAATGATCCGCTATTGCAAGGGGCGGGGGACCCGCTACCTTGAAGGGCAGACCATGCCGCGCAACAAGGGCATGATTGGCCTTGCCAAGCGTTTTGGCCTGACAGTATCTCATAACTATGAAGAAGAATTGGTAGAAATGCGTTTGCCTTTGTGGGAATGGGAACCGAAATCCTAGCCTTTTTGCCGTCTGGATAATTCAATCGATTTCCGTTAAACGATTTTTCTTGCGAGACTGAGGCTGCCTCCGCGTGAGCGTTGGCAGCCTCGGAACGTGTTCAAGACTGGTCTTTTTCCTGGCGAGGGGAAAGATTACAGGAGGATTTATGCAAAAAAAAGATACAGCCACGTTGACCATTGACGGCCAGGCCTACGAACTGCCCATCGTACGCGGCACCGAAGGCGAGATCGGGGTGGATGTGAGCTGTCTGCGCAACCAGGCCGGGGTCATCACCCTGGACCAGGGCTATGCCAATACCGGTTCATGTTACAGCGCCATAACGTTTGTGGACGGGGAAAAGGGAATCTTGCGCTATCGCGGGTATCCCATTGAACAGCTGGCGCGGCAAAGTTCCTTCGTGGAGACGGTCATGCTGCTCGTCTTCGGTGAACTGCCGACCCGCGAGGAGCGGGCCGCGTTTCGGACCATGCTCGGCGATACGGCCTTGCTGCATGAGGATCTCATGCATCATTTCGAAGGTTTTCCGCCCAACGGGCATCCCATGGCCATTCTCTCGGCGGTCATCAATTCGCTCGGAGCCTACAACCCCGATCTGCTGGACATCCAGACCGAAGCGGAGTTTCGCAAGGCCGTGGCCAAGCTTGTCAGCAAAGTGCGCACCATCGCGGCTTTCAGTTATCGCAAGTCCGCGGGGCTGCCCATCATCTACCCGGACCCCAGCCGTTCTTACTGCGAAAACTTTCTGCACATGATGTTTTCCGTGCCCTACAAGGAGCACGTGCCAACACCCGAAGCGCAAAAAGCCCTGTCGCAGTTTCTGATGGTGCATGCCGATCACGAGCAGAATTGCTCCTGTTCCACGGTGCGGATGGTCGGATCGAGCGAAGCCAATCTTTTTGCCTCGGTCTCGGCCGGAATCTGCGCCCTGTGGGGCAGGCTGCACGGAGGGGCAAACTCCGCCGTGGTGCATACGCTCGAACACATCCGCGACGGGAATATCACGGTCAAGGAATGCATCGAAAAGGTCAAACGCAAGGAATTCAGGCTGATGGGCTTTGGGCACAGGGTCTACAAGAACTTCGACCCCCGGGCCAAGGTCCTCAAGGAATGCGCCACGACCCTGCTTGCCTCCCTGCACGTCAAGGATCCGTTCCTCGACATCGCCCAGGAGCTTGAAGAGATCGCATTGCATGACGATTATTTTGTCTCGCGCAAGCTTTATCCCAACGTGGATTTCTATTCCGGCCTGATCCTGCGCGCCCTGAACATCCCGGTGAACATGTT
>JAWLHW010000062.1:7854-12113 GCA_041690155.1 Desulfomicrobium sp.
AGGATCAGGACCAGTTGCGTGTCAAAGGTGCCCGCCGGAACATCCATCAGATGGGCGATGCCGGGTGAAAAGAAGAGGCAGCCCGTGACGACCTGCATGACAGTCAGGGTCCAGGCGTCATAGCGCCGGCCCAGAATGCGGATGATGATCATGTTCGCGGCCGCGCAGACCATGGCCAGAAACTCCATGCTGTTGCCCAGGAGCGGGGAAGGGGCGGATTCGGTGGCCTGTCCGCCAAGGGTCAGGGCCGCGACGCCGGCCACGGAGAGAAGCAGTCCGGCGGTGATGCGCGTGCTCATGGGTTCCTTGAGAATCACCCAGGCGGCCACGGCGACCAGGAGCGGGACGGAGGCGGAGATGATTCCGGCCTGAGCCGAAGTGGTCAGCCCCAGGGCCGCGGATTCCAGCCAGAAGTAAAGGCAGGGCTGAAAAATGACGGCAGCCAGGAGCAGCTTCCAGTCGCCCTTGCGATATGCGGACAGGCTCACGGTCCTGTACAGCGGCAGGATGCACATAAGAGCGATGATCATGCGCAGCCACATCACGCTGAGCGGATGCAGGTCCATGAGGGCGATGCGCATGGTCGAAAAGGATGCGCCCCAGAGCACCACCGCGCCCAGCACGGCCAGACGAGGCAGCAGGGCGATAGGGTGCACGGCGGCGATGGAAAGGGATTCGGATTTCATGAAGGCTCCTCAAGTCTTGAAAAAAAACGGCCGATGAGCTTCCGGGCAGAAGCGAATACTTGCCCCCCGGTGTATAGCTTTGACGTGCTGCTGAAGCGGGATTGGTCGGAGAAGTCCGTGGTTGGCGCAAGCCCGTGCAGGGACGGATAATGTGTGTTCGCGTAACTGTAAAGCATGACAGAGGATTTCAGCCAATACAGGAAGAATCGCTCCGGACGCAATTTCTGCCCTCGGACTTGGCCAGATACAAGGATTCGTCGGCACGGCGCAGCAACTCGGCAGGGTTCATGACTTTGCATGGCGTGCTCGCCGCCACGCCAAGGCTGACGGTGATCCTGCCCATGTCCGACAAAACGTGAGGCATGTGCATGTTTTCCACTTCACGCCGCAATCGTTCGGCGATTTCAATCGCCCCAGACAAGGCTGTGTCGGGCAGGATCATGCAAAATTCCTCGCCACCATAACGTGACACAAGGTCTCCCTGACGGCGGGCGTTGGACCTGAGCACCTCGGCCACGCGCCTCAGACAGTCGTCTCCCTGCTGATGCCCGTAGTGATCGTTGTATTTCTTGAAGTGATCAAGATCGAGCATGATGAGCGACAGTGTCGCTCCCGTGCGCGCCGCCCGAGCCCATTCCTCGACGAAGGCCGCATCGAACTTGCGGCGGTTGGCGATGCCCGTCAGCCCATCGGTGAGCGAAAGTTCGGACAGTCTCTGGTTTGCCTCCTCCAATTCCCTGGTGCGCTGGAGAATCTTGGCCTCAAGCTGTTCGTTCAGGTGCACCAGGGCGTTCTGGGAAACCAAAAAGCGTGTCAGGTCGCGTGCCATGCCCCAGATGTGGGTGATCGTGCCGTCTTCGTCCTTCACAGGCACAAGCAGTGTTTCAAAAAGTCGCTGACTGCCGCTCAGGACCGGGCGCTGTTCAAAGGTCACGGCTTCGCCCAAGGTCATGCACTCGTGATATCCGGAAATGAGCTGATCGCCAGCGGGGCCGTATCCGACGATGGAGCGCACCGTATTTCCGGATACCTGCCTGGCATCCAGACGGACAGCGGCATCGTTGGCCACCAGCAATTCATAGTCCTCGCCCACAGGCTTGCAGATCCAGAAAGGGTCGCTGGAATGTTTCCAGAGCTGCTCAAAGACATGAACCAGCGCCTTTGTGTCGAATGGTTGCTTAGAGTTATCTGATCCCGGAATGGTCATCTGTGCTCGCGTTCAATGAAAAGATGGTGCCCAGTCGTTTTGCGGGCAAAAGCCGTGCGTGGTTCATACCTTACGAAAAAGAGACTTGCCTTGAAAGAAGAATCTGTGCGGCACAGCTCTTGACCAGCGCACTGTAAATTAATAATTGAAAGTTTGTTCAAGTGTTAGTTTGATATCACAACACTCAGAGTTCCAGAGGAGTAGAAATGAAGGATGTCTGCGAAGTGCGCTGTATCCATGAAGAAAATGTTCAAAGGGCGCAAAGTGCCAGGACCGACGATGGCGTGCTGGAAGAAGCTGCCGCGCTTCTGGGCGTGATTTCCGATCCGACGCGGCTCAAGATCATGGACGCCCTGCGTCTTGGGGAGCTGTGCGTTTGCGACCTGGCGGCGGTGCTGAAGATGTCCATTTCGGCCATATCCCATCAGCTCCGGCTTTTGCGCACGGCCAGACTGGTGCGTGGCAGGCGGGCGGGCAAGGTGATTTTTTACACGATCCACGACGAACACATCGAAAAGCTCATGGACATGGCCCTTGATCACTGTCGGCAGAGGTGCGGAGAATGATGGAGTTTCTGGACGCCTGCTGGGATATACTGGTTGATTCCTCCATCTGGATGCTTTTTGGCTTCTTCATGGCCGGACTGCTGCGAGCTTTCGTGCCGTCTGATCTGGTGGCCAGGCATCTGGGTAAAAACCAGTCCGGAAACATCTTCAAGGCAGCGCTCTTCGGGGTGCCGCTGCCCCTGTGCAGCTGCGGCGTCATACCGGCGGCGGCGGGGCTTCGGCGGCAGGGAGCTGGCAAAGGGGCCACAGCCTCTTTTCTCATCTCGACACCCGAGACAGGCGTGGACTCCATTGCCGTGAGCTGGGCGCTTCTTGATCCCCTCATGACCATACTGCGGCCCGTTTCCGCCTTTCTGACGGCCATGGTTACGGGATTTTTCATCGACGCTGCTGACAAGGACAGCGCCCCGGAACCAAAACCGCTGCAACCCCTGACGCCACTGGTCACAGCCCAGGGCTGCGCTTCCGGCTGCTGCTCCTGCGGCGAGAAAGCGGCCCCGCACTCTCCCTTAAAACGCTTTCTTGACGGCCAGCGCTTCGCCTTCGACGATCTGCTGGCGGATATTGCGCCCTGGTTTGCCCTTGGGATCCTGCTGGCCGGAATCATCACGCTCTATCTGCCCGATGACCTGGGGCAGACCCTGCCTGGCGGGGGATTTGCCTCCATGCTGGCCATGCTCGTCGTGGCCCTGCCCATGTACGTCTGCGCCACGGCCAGCACGCCCATAGCTGCGGCCCTGGCCCTCAAAGGCTTCTCGCCCGGGGCGCTGCTCGTGTTCCTGCTGGCCGGCCCGGCCACCAACGCGGCCACCATGATTATGGTCGGCAGGCTGCTGGGCAAGAAATCCGCCTTCATCTACGTGGGGTCCATCATCGCAGTCACCCTTGCCTGCGCCGTGGCAGCCGATGCCCTTTACCTTTGGCTTGGCTACGAAGTGCACGGCTGGCTTGACAATGCAGGCTCCGAAGAGGGCGGGTTGTTCGCGGTCCTGTCTGCCCTGGTCATGCTTGCGATTCTGATGCGTTCAGTACTGCAGCTGGCGGTCCGCCGTTTCAGATTGCTGCGGTGACTGGCGGGAGTCGAAAAAACCCTCGCCGTCTGGTTCGTGCCTGTCAGGTGAATCGAAGACCTAAAAAAATCCCCCGGCCGCTTCGGGCGACCGGGGGATTCATCAGTCAAGCTCTGGGCAGCGCCTATTTCTTCAATCTGTCAATGCACGCCAACCCGTCTTCTTCCAGTGCCACCAGATCATTGTAGACCTCACGCTTGCGGACAACCACGTGCTTGTCGCCCTCGACAATGATCTCGGCAGCGCGGGCTCTGGAATTGTACTGCGAGGACATGACGAACCCGTAGGCCCCGGCCGAGAAGGCGGCCAACAGATCGCCCTGGGCGACCTTGGGGAAGGTGCGGTTCTTGGCCAGAAAATCGCCGGACTCGCAGATGGGGCCGACCACGTCGGCGGTCATCTCCTCGCCGTTCCCTTCACGCACCGTAGCGATGCGATGGTAGGAGCCATAAAGGGAAGGACGAACAAGGTCGTTCATGGCCGCGTCGACGATGACAAACGTCTTGTCCTCGTTGGTCTTGGTGTACTGCACTTCGGTCACCAGGATGCCGGTGTTTCCGGCGATGACCCGTCCGGGCTCAAGGATGAGGGTCACATCCAGATCCTTGAGGGACCCGATGAGGGCCTTGCCGAGTTCCTCGGGATGCGGCGGAGCTTCCTCATTGTACGTGATGCCAAGGCCGCCACCCAGATCCAGATACTTGATCGTGATGCCCATCTGCACCAGCTG
>JAWLHW010000063.1:0-12005 GCA_041690155.1 Desulfomicrobium sp.
AACAGCGCCCTTGGCCGCTCCCTCTGGCGGCTGGTGCGTTTTGCCCGCCCCCATGCGCGGCGGATTGGCGTCGGGCTTGCGGCCAATGCCGGGGCGCGTTTTTTCGACTTGCTGCCCATGATCGTGGTTGGCCGCGTGGTGGACACCGTGGCCGGGGCTTTGCGTGAAGGGCATGCGTTGGCAGGCAGTGATTTTGCGTGGGCAGGCCTGTTGATACTGGGTACCTTCGCCGGGCTGGCCGTGTTTCAGAGTGTCAGCGACTACACCCTGGATTCGGCGGCACAGCGAATCCGTCACGACCTGCGCGTGGACCTCTACACCCATGTGCAAAAGCTCGACGTGTCCTACTTCGAATCCCGCCAGACCGGGGACATCATGGCCGTGCTGGCCGGGGACGTGGACAATCTGGAGCGCTTCTTTTCCGACACGTCCACGAGCATCGTGCGCCTGTTCATAACCTTCACCGGAATCTACGGCATCCTCTTCTGGATGGACTACCATCTGGCGCTGCTGCTCCTGGCCCCCATGCCCATCGCCATCTGGGCCGTGCGCTTCTTTGCCACCCGCGTCGCACCGCAGTACCGCAAGGCGAGAAAAGCCGTGGGTGACATCAACGCCATTCTCGAAAACAACCTGCAGGGCATGAATGTCATCCAGGCCTACTCAGCCCAGGACCACCAGACCGGTCGCATCCGCCTGCGTTCCGAGGAATATCGTGACGCCGCCATCCGCGCTGCCCGTGAACGGGCGCGATTCGTGCCCCTGCTCTACGGGGTGGCGGGCCTGGGGTACGCTTTGCTCATCGGAGGGGGCGGGTGGATGACATTCGCGGGCATCGGGCCCAGCGTGGGTGATTTCACCACCTTCGTGCTTCTGGCCATGCGCCTCATTTTACCGCTTTTCGTCTTTGGGATGCTCATCAACCAGATCCAGCAGTCCGAAGCCTCGGCCCTGCGCATCAACGAGATCTTCGATACGACGCCCACGGTGCGCGACCAGGCCAAGGCCTTGCCTCTTGAAGGGGAGCTTGAACGGGTTGAGGTTCGCGATGTCTGCTTTGCCTATCCGGAGCGCGAAAAGGTGCTGTGCGGGATCAACTTGTGCCTGGAGCGCGGCCGTGTGCTGGGCGTGGTCGGGCCTACCGGTGCGGGCAAGAGTTCGCTCGCCAAGCTGATGCTGCGCTACTACGACCCCATGGATGGGGAGATTCTGGTCAACGGGAGACCTCTGTCATCCGTGACCCTGGACTCATGGCGCGGGCGCATTGGCTATGTCTCGCAGGAAGCCTATCTGTTTCACGGCACGGTGTCCGAAAACATCCGTCTCGGCTCGCCATTGGCCACGGATGACGATGTCATGCGGGCGGCTGACATGGCCGGATCAGGTGACTTTATCGCCGCATTGCCGCAAGGGTACGAAACCATGGTCGGGGACCGGGGCATGAAACTCTCCGGCGGGCAAAGGCAGCGCATCTCCCTGGCGCGGGCTCTATTGCGTGATCCGGAGTTTCTGATCCTGGACGAGGCCACTTCCAGCGTGGACACGCGCACGGAGGAGGTCATCCAGAACAATCTCAAAAACCTGCGCGCCGACCGCATCACCCTGGCCATCGCGCATCGCCTGTCCACAGTGCGGCATTGCGACGAGATCGTCGTGGTTGTGGACGGCATCATTGTCGAGCGCGGAACGCACGGAGAGCTGGTTGCGGCGGGTGGAGTTTATGCGGGGTTGTGGCAGGTGCAGAGCGGAGAATAGGGCGGCGAAGACGGAAGATGGTAGTGGTGCCGGGCCGGTTTGCCGGGAAGAGGCAAGCCGGTGCTGTGCGGCGGAGCCTTGCTGGGCGGTTTGTGCTGCGCCGAAACTCCTTCGCGGGCCTCGTAAGGCTTGACCGTCGCGTGCAGGGCGGGAATTTGTGGATGCGTGACGGGCAACGGACAAGCCAACGATGCCTGGCTCAGTCAGACAGTCGACGCAGCACAAACCGCCCAGCAAGGCTCCTTGGTGCGTGAGATAAAAAAGGCTGGAACCTGATGAATCTAAAAAACCCCCAGGAAAGTCTTGTTTCCCTGGGGGTTTTTTCAATCTCAAACGAATCGATTCAAAAGTGCCGAGCTGATAAATTTAAAAACAATGAATGGGGTGCAGGGGACGAGTCCCCTGCCCGCCGGAGGCATTCTTCTCTATTTTTCTTCCCGCTCCTTGTACCAGTCGCTGGAGTCTTCCATCAGCTTGTTCAGGCGGTTGACCATCTTGTGCGGGTCGGCCAGGTAGCCGTCCATGAGCAGGGCGGATTCGTAGAGCTGTTCGACCACGGTGGCCACGAACTCGTCCTTCTCGTCCTTGGCGAAGACCGAGAGCAGGTTGCGCACCAGCTTGTGGTCCTGGTTGATCTCGAAGACCTTCTTGGGGATGGAGGTGTCTTTGGTCACCAGTTGCATGATCTTGTGCATCTGCGATGTGGAACCGTCCGGGCTGACCAGGCAGGACGGGCTCTGGCTCAGGCGTTTGGAGATGCGGGCCTCGGTGATGCGGTCGCCCAGGATCTCCTGCACGCGTTTTAAAAAGCGGTCCATGTCCTGGGATTCCTCTTTGGAGAGTTCCTCGGGCTTGTCCGTTTTTTCGGCGCTGTCAGTGTATTTTTCGATGTTCGTGATGTCGGCGTTTTCGGTGGCCTTGAGCTCGAACTCCTTGAACTTGCGCAGGCTGTCCATGACGAACTCGTCCACGGGCTCGTACAGGTAGAGCACTTCCAGGCCCTTGGCGCGGAAGATTTCCAGGTGCGGATTCTGCTCGATGGCTTCGCGGCTGGGGCCGGAGATGTAGTAGATTTCCTTCTGACCTTCCTTGGCGGCCTCGATGTATTCTTCCAGGGAGATGAGTCCGTCCTTGTCCGCATGGCGTGAGGAATTGAAGCGGAGCAGTTCCCCAAAGGCTTCCTGGTTGGCGAAATCCGCGTAGCCGAGCTTGAAGCGCTTGGAGTGCTCGTTCCAGAACTTCACGTAGCGGTCCTTGTCCTGTCCGAGTTTTTTCAGGTGCGAGAGGATCTGCTTGGTCAGGGTGGTGGCGATTTTGCGGATGAGCAGGTTTTCCTGCAGGGTCTCGCGCGAGATGTTGAGCGGCAGGTCTTCGGTGTCGACCACGCCGCGCATGAAGCCCAGGTATTCGGGGATGAGATCCTTGTTCTTGCTCTGGATCAGCACGCGACGCACATAGAGGTCCAGGCCGTAGTTCTCGCGGTCGAAGCCGAAGGAGTCCTGGCTGCGCGGGGGCACGAAGGCCAGGGCCGAGAACTGCACAGGGGCGTCCACGTTCATGTGCAGGGTGTCCAGGGGCTCTTCGTGGTCGTAGGTCAGGAATTTGTAGAATTCCGTGTACTGCTCGGGCGTGATGGAGAACTTGTTTTCGCGCCACAGGGCCTGCACGGTGTTGGCCTTTTCGCCTTGGACCAGGATGGGGAAGGATATGAAATTGGAGTGCTTCTTGATGATGGACGTGATGCGGTTCTTCTCCGCAAACTCCTTGCCGTCTTCCTTGAGCTGCAAGGTCACGGTCGTGCCGCGTGGCAGATCGTCTTCAATTTCGGTTACCGTGTAGGTGCCCAGGCCATCGGAGATCCATTCCACGGCTTTGGCTCCGGGATTGAAGGAGCGGGTGCGGATGGTGACCTTGTCGGCGACCATGAAGACCGAATAGAAGCCTACGCCGAAGCGGCCGATGATATTGGAGGAGTTGGCCTGGTCGGCCATGGCCTGGCGGATGAATTCGGCGGACCCGGAATGGGCGATGGTGCCGATGTTCTCGACAAGTTCATCCATGGTCATGCCGACGCCGGTGTCGGCGATGACGAGCGTGCGGTTTTCCTCGTCTGCAGTGATGGATATTTGAAGTTCAAGGTCGGGGTTTGCGATCTCGGCCGAACGGGCTTGCTCGAAGCGCAGTTTGTCGAGGGCGTCGGAGGCGTTGGAGACCAGCTCCCGCAGAAATATTTCCCGGCTTGTGTAGATGGAATGTGTAATGATATCGAGCAATTGCTTTATTTCTGTTTTAAACTCGAACTGTTGTGCCTGAGACATAAATGCTCCTTCTGGTTTGGAAATTTTGTTTGAACCAAATAAAAGGCCTGCTCCGGTTGTCAAGGGCTGCTGTGCAACAAGATTTTTACTTGACCGGGTGAGGGGGCTTGGGTAGAGAGTTTCCCCTGTCGGATGGTGGGTGTAGCTCAGTAGGCAGAGCACCTGGTTGTGGCCCAGGATGTCGCGCGTTCAAGCCGCGTCACTCACCCCATTAGACCACACGGGACAGTTCGTCTGTCCCTTTTTTTTCCTGCATTTTTTTGTGGTGGGTGTAGCTCAGTAGGCAGAGCACCTGGTTGTGGCCCAGGATGTCGCGCGTTCAAGCCGCGTCACTCACCCCATTTGACACCCTAGCAGAACCGGATAAGAACTGGTTCTGCTTTTTTTTTTGGAGGAAGAGGGAGATCGCATGGCTGCATTCACCGGCATCAATCACCTGGCCATGGTCACGGCGGACATGGACCGCACAGTCCATTTCTGGCGTGATCTCTTGGGCATGCGCCTGGTCGTGGGGCTTGGGCATCCGGGATACCGGCACTATTTTTTCGAGATCACGGACACGGATAAGCTCGCCTTTTTCGAGTGGCCCCACGTTGAACCCATCGCCGAAAAGGATCATGGCGCCCCGGTGCGCGGGCCTGCGGCTTTCGACCATCTGTCCTTTGGAGTGGAGAGCCTGGAAGAACTGAAACGCTTGAAGGACCTGCTGGAAGCCAATGATTTCTGGGCCTCGGAATTCACCGATCACGGGTTCATTATTTCCCTTTATTCCTTTGATCCCAACAATATTCCCATTGAATTCAGTTATGCCGTGCCCGAATACGACGTTCACGCTCATCCGATCATGATCGACTCCCATCCGACTTTGGCTGCAAAAGAAGGCAGTGAGCCGCATCCGGAAAGATGGCGCGACGCCGTTCCCTCGGATTCGGACCACGGCATTTATCCCGGCGAGGGCGAAGCCGTGCGCGCCGCATTCATCAAGAAAATATAAATCCCGGAACACATCGGGATATTTGAGGAAAATATGGACAAACTTGTCATTGAGGGCGGCGTGCCGCTCAAGGGAGAGATCCGGGTCAGCGGTTCAAAGAACGCGGCCCTGCCCATCCTGCTCGCATCCATTCTGGTCGAGGGCGAGGTGCGCCTGACCAACGTGCCGAATCTGCGCGACATAGTCACAACACTCAAGCTGCTGGAACTGCTCGGCTGCCGCGCCGAATATAATGACGGAGACGTATTGCTGCATTCGTGCGACTTAAAGCCCGAAGCGCCCTATGACCTGGTGCGCACCATGCGCGCTTCCGTGCTCTGCCTGGGGCCGCTCCTGGCCAGGCTCGGCCGGGCGCGGGTGGCCATGCCCGGCGGCTGCGCCATCGGGGCGCGGCCCGTGGATCTGCACCTCAAGGGGCTGGAGCAGATGGGTGCCGTCTTCGAGCTGGAGAGCGGCGACATTATCGGCAATTGCGACCGCCTCAAGGGAGCCCATATCCACCTTGATTTCCCCACCGTTGGCGGCACCGAGCACCTGATCATGGCCGCTGTGCTGGCCGAAGGGGAGACCGTGCTCGAGAACGCGGCCCGTGAGCCGGAAATCCAGGATCTGGCTGAATTTCTGAACACCTGCGGGGCACGCATCACTGGCCACGGCACCAGCGTGGTACGCATCGAGGGCGTGGAATCCCTGCACGGCTGCTCCTATCCCGTCATGCCCGACCGTATCGAGGCAGGCACCTATCTGGTGGCGGCAGGAATGACAAAGGGCGAGTTGACCCTGCGGGACTGCCCGGTGGATGCGCTTGACGCCGTGATCTCCAAATTGCGCGAAATGGGCATGGTCATCGAAGGTGACCGCGACCTCTTGACGGCCTCCGTGGACGGTCCGCTGAACTGCGTCGATCTTTCCACCAGACCTTACCCCGGCTTTCCCACGGACATGCAGGCCCAGATCATGGCGCTCATGTGCGTCAGCCGTGGCGCGGGCGTGATCACAGAGGGCATCTTCGAGAACCGCTTCATGCATGTGCAGGAGTTGGCCCGCCTCGGCGCGCACATCACCCTCTCCGGGCAGAGCGCCATGGTTCGCGGTGTGGATTCACTCAAAGGCGCCACGGTCATGGCCTCGGATCTGCGCGCCAGCGCCTGCCTGGTCCTGGCCGGCCTGGCGGCCAAGGGACGTACCGACGTGCGCCGCATCTATCACCTGGATCGCGGCTACGAGCAGATGGAAGTGAAACTCGGCGCCGTGGGGGCCAGGATCAGGCGCGAAAAGGAATAGGGGTGTGGCTGAGAGGCCGAAGAAGGTCAGAATGGAGAAACCTCGCCGAAGCTGTCGGCGAGGTTTTTTTACGGCCATCCCCAGAGCGCTCCGCATCAAGTGGAGCAGGCGATGCGGTGCGGCCAGTCAATCGGGGCTCCGGTGCTGAAAGTCGCCGATGTGACTGCGATCTACGTTGCGATATTAAAGCGGGGGAACATTAAATCAGGGGGGAACATTATGGCCACGATGTCATCCCCGCCTACGCGGGGATTTGTCGACTCGAAATCGAGTTACCGGTTAAGCCCCGATGTCATCCCCGCGCAGGCGGGGATCCACTCTTTCCGTTCAAGCAACCGGATTCTCGCCTGCGCGGGAATGACATCGAGGTGGTTGCGGCCCTGTAGTGACGAGCACCGTGGTCGTTTGTGTGCCTTGAGCGGTTCTACCCAGCCGTCGCGTTTCCCTCGGCCTTTGGCACGTTGCGCGGAAACTGCAGTTCACGCTGCAAAAATCCCCGTATCCGCAGGTATTCGGTGATGTTGCCCTCGCCGCGCAGCACCATCTCCCAGCCCGGCCGCTCCATGACCACCAGGATCGGCACCCCCGTGAAGCCTTTCATCTTGAAATAGGCCCGGGCCGTGCGCACCGTCTGTCGCAGATCCTCGGGCACCGGCACGGGATCTATCTTGTCCATGCTTTCCACGCGCAGCACTTCCAGAAACAGGTTCTCTTTGCTTGCATCGGAACTTTGCACCGTAGCCAGACGGTACAGGTCGTCTTCCTTGTTGTCGGTGCTGGTCAGATGCCATTTGCCCGGCAGGGAGTGTGCATTGATGGACAGATTGGCCAGGATCTTGGAGCAGTGATCGCAATGCAGACTGAAAAAGAGGACGTGCTGCGGGACGTTGTCCGGAGCCGTTTCCCAGGTGGCAAAGGCCGTGTCGGTGATGGCTGGCGGAACGACGTTCAGGTCCAGCACCGAGTTGGCGATAAATCCTCCGCTCCATACGGCCACACCCAGAAAGACGGTCAAAAGCGATCTGCGCACCCAGGCAAAAAGGCAGAGCCCTGTAAAAAGCGTCACGCCCACGATCACGCAGAGCAGGCATTTTTCCTTGAGCCCCATGAACTGAAAGCCCAGGATCGCGCCGTCAAAGGCCAGCGCCCCGAAAAGCAGCAGGCTGGCCAGGCCCCAGATCCATTTCTTGTCGTAGCGTCCGCCGAAAAAGACCAGCCCCCATAAAAACCAGAAAAAGGCCGCCCCCATCTTGATGAGGTTGCCTTCGCCGAAGCGGACATACTCACCGACGACGTCGCAGGCAGAGGTGGTGCAGAACGATGTATGGCGGACAGCCTGCATCCAGACCTCACCGGAGAGGAAGGAGGCTGCCAGAAAAAGAAAGGTCAGCAGAGAATAGCGAGAGAAGCGGGTCATGACAAACTCCCTGTTGGATAATGGGTGTTTGTGTATCCAAGGTGCGCGTCGCGTCAAGCCGGAATTGTCCATGAATGGGAGCGGCCGCGCTTCCTGATCCGTTTTGGCGAACCCGGGCGCGAGATTTTTATCATTTGAGACGGATCGAATGTTTTTTGAGCAGCTCGTAGAGTCGCGCCCGGGAGAGGCCGGAACGTTCGCAGGCCGTCGGCACATCGTTGCCGCAGAGCCCGAGCAGTTGGCGCATGTAGGCGTTTTCGAGCTGGCCGACCACGATTTCTCGGACCTCGCGCAGAGGAGGCAGATCGTCCCCCGGTGAAAACGGCAGGGGAATGGCGCCGTGCATGCGGCCGGGTTCGAGCAGGGTGGGCTGCTCCTTGTCCGGATTCTGTCGAAAGGAGTTCTTGGCGATGCTGATGCGTATATCCACAGGCAGATGATGGCTGTACAGGGACGGCTCGTCCTGACAGTTGTCAATGGCCACGGCCATGGTGTTGACGAATTCGCGCACGTTGCCAGGCCAGTTGTAGGCATGGAGGGCGTTAAGAAATTCGGGCGTGAGCGTCTTTGTCGCGATGCTGCTCTCGCGGCAGAATTTTTCCGTATAGTATTCGGCCAGCAGGATTATGTCTTCCTTGCGGGATCGCAGCGGAGGGATCTCGATCTGGTGTCCGTTCAGGCGGTAAAAGAGATCGTTGCGGAAAAGTCCCTGTTCGACCATGAGCCGCAGGTCGCGGTTGGTGGCGGCGATGACGCGGAAATTGCTGCTGACTTCCTTTTCCGAACCGATGGGGCGGAATTTGCGTTCTTGGAGCACCCGCAGCAGGGATTTTTGCAGTTCAAGGCTCAGTTCTCCGATTTCGTCCAGGAAAACCGTACCGTTGTTGGCCAGTTTGAACAGGCCGTCCCGGGCCTCATGGGCGCTGGTGAATGAGCCTTTGGTATGACCGAAAAGGGTGCTTTCGGCCAGATGGGTGGACAGGTTTGTGCAGTCGATGACCACCAGCTTGCCGGGAGTCGTACTGTTTTCATGGATGCCTCTGGCAAAAAGTTCCTTGCCCGTGCCCGTCTCGCCGGTGATGATCACGTTGGCCTTGCTGCCTGCCGCCTTGCCCATGACCTCAAGACACTCCATGATGACCGGGCTTTCACCGATGATGGCGCTGCGCTTGACCTTGCGCGGTTGACGGTTCTGCTCCTTGGAGGCCCGGTAGGCGATGGTGCGTTGCAGGATGAGGGTGATGTTGTTCAGGGAGATGGGCTTGCCCACATAATCCCAGGCTCCGTTGGCGATGGCCAGGGTCGCCCCGTCGGAATCACCGTCGCCGGTCAGAATGACGACCTCGGGCAGGGAGGGAAAGGACTGAAACTGTTTGATGTGCGCCAGCCCGTTGCCGTCAGGCAGATTGACGTCGAGAAAGATGAGATCGCAGTTCATGTCTTTGAGCTTCGCGAAAGCATCCCTGATGTTTTGGACTACCTGGCAGGGGTGTCCCATGCGTTCAATGATCCGTTGAAATGAACGGGAAAAATCCTGATCGTCGTCAATTATGAGAATGTTGGCCATTGGTTGCTCCTGGCAAAAGATAAATCCGCTTTTGTCGGAGTCTGTCTGGAAAAGCAAGATTCTTGGGGCTTTTTCATCGCGTTGGCTACGTATTTTTATGTATCCAAGCCACAAAATAATACTCAATGGCTGCGTATTCAACAGGGCAAATTGGTAAGTTACGATCGTCCTCAAAAAAAGGAGACGGGTCATGACTGCACCATTTTGTCCCAAGTGCGGGACGCGCATGTCCGGAGGGAATCAGAAGCAATGCGCGGATTGCGCACGGGATGCGGCGGATCGAAGGCTGCTTGGGGCCGCGCTCATTCTGCCGTTTTTGTTGGCGGTGGCGGTGGTGCTCACCGGCCTGCCGTTATGACGTCGCCGCAAAAAAACGCCAATTGCTTGAAAAAGGGAATTGCGCTTTTCTGACGCGTTAAAAAAGATTCTCCGGTTTTTTCAAAGCACTGCACGTAACAGCAGCATCCTCAAATAAAAAGGCGCCAGGCGATACTCCCGGCGCCTTTTTATTTTATCGGCGTGAAGCTCTATTCAGGTTTGATGCCCTTGCCGGCCCCCGGCACGATCTTGACGAAACGCTGCTGCGCCTCGTCCGCCAGGTTTCCCACGATCCTGGCCTCCTCGTTCTGGAAGCTCTGCTCCAGGGCGCGTACGTACTTGCCCAGCAGTTCACGCACCTGCGCCGCGTCGTCATCGTCCAGGCCGCGGATGACCACGTGCGCTCCGCTTGAGAAACGGCGCGCAAGGTTCTCGCCCCCGAAGTTCCATTCGGGGTACAGGCATTGGTAGATGACGCCGCCGGTCATTCCTGCGCACATCCAGGGCCCGGGGTCGCCCAGGACCACGGCGCGGCCTCCGGTCATGTATTCAAAGGCGAAGCCCTTCAGATGGGCGCGGGAGGCGATGTTGCCCAGTTCATCGCGCACGGGTGCGGCGATGCGGCCACCGAAAATGGCGTCGGCTCCGGACATGCGTACGCAGGCCCGCGAGTCGGCCTGGTTCTGGACCATTATGGTGCCCGATAGAGCGCCGTAAGCCAGGGATTTGCCCACGGACCCGTCTACGCGCTGACCCAGGATGTTGACCCCTTTCAGGATGCAGACCTCTCCGCCGCGCGCTCCCTTGGCAATGCCGTCCTGGCCGCCGCCTTCGACCACGGTGCCGATCCCGTCAATATTGAAAGCGCACAGGCCGTTGCCGGGTACCGAGGAGGTCAGCAGCAGCTCCACCTTGCCCCGGTCGCCTTCCGAGCGTTCCCGCACCATGGCCCCGGCCAGGTACGTCCCCACGGCCCTGTCTACGGAGCGCACATTCTCCTCTTTGTACTGCACGAACCCGCATTCCTCGCCGAGGGTGGACAGGGCCATGTCGGAGATGAGCCGGGTCAGGTTGTCGAGTGGCCTGCGCACGATGCGCGGCACCGGGCAGTAAGACTTCACGGAGTCCATGGGAGCCGGGATGAGCAGATCCGTCAAATCCATCTGGTCGCGGCCCCTGACCTGTTGCAGCAGATCAGTGCGTCCGACCAGATCGGACAGCCTTTTTTCGCCAAGCCCGGCCAGGATATGGCGGATCTGATCGCCGAAAGCACGCAGCAGACGGGCCAGATTCTCGGCCTCGACCTCGCCTTGCAGGGGCTTGAAGAGTTTCAGACCGCGCTGTTTGGCCTCTTCCACGGAGCGCAGCTGGGTGGAGATGCCGCGCGGGCAGACGTCCAGGTGGCACTGCTCGCAGCTGATGCAGCCCACCCCCATGAGCGCCACCGTACCGACCCCGACCCGGTCCACGCCGAGGCAGATGAGCTTGACCACGTCCGCTCCGGAACGCACGCCGCCGTCGCACCAGAGTTCGACCTGATGGCGCAGGCCCGCTTCGACCAGCCCACGGTGGGCCTGGGTCACGCCGATCTCGACGGGCAGGCCGACATATTTCTTGGCGTGCTCGCGGGCAGCGCCCGTGCCGCCTTCGAAGCCGCTGATGTTGACGATGTGCGCCCCGGCCTTGGCCACGCCCACGGCGATGGTGGCCACGCCGCTGGTGACCGGGATCTTGACGGAGATGCGCGCAAAAGGGTTCGCGGTTTTGAGCTCCGTTATGATCTGGCAAAGATCCTCGATGGAATAGATGTCGTGATGGTTGGACGGAGAGATGAGCGCGATGCCGGGTTTGCAGTGCCGAGCCTGGGCCACCATGTCCGTGACCTTGGAGCCGGGCAGGTGCCCGCCCTCGCCGGGTTTGGCTCCCTGGCCGACTTTTATTTCCAGGTAATTTGAGGAGTTGAGCAGCTCCATGGACACGCCGAAACGCCCCGAGGCGACCTGCTGCCCGCGATTCTCCCGGTATTTGCCGAGCATGTCCGGAATTTCGCCGCCTTCGCCGTTCATGCAGATGATGTTCACCTTGCGTGCGGCTTCGGCGTAGGCCCGAAAGGAGCTTTCCCCCTGGGAACCGAAAGACATGGCGCAGATAAGCAGCGGCATGGAGTGAGGGCCGATGGAGATGTCCACGTTTTCCAGGGGCAGTGGGGCGGTGTCGCGGGCTGTGATGCCCAGCAGATGGCGCAGACCCACGGGATTGTCCTGATCCACCTCAGCCAGGGCTTCGGCCATTTGCAGGTAGCCGGTCTTGCCCACGGCCACGGAGCGCAGGATCTTGCCGACTTTGGCGTTG
>JAWLHW010000064.1:0-11758 GCA_041690155.1 Desulfomicrobium sp.
TTGCCATCAAGAACGGGGCAAAACGCCCCGCTCATGTCTTTCTTTGGATATTTCATCCATGATTTCAGGTGATTTGACTGCCTAATTCCTGGGCCGGGGCGAAACGTTCCTGTGGGGCGAAACGCCCCGGTTTTTGGCAGGAAATAAATTTATCGCCTGTTCTCGCGCACTTCAGTGGCGACTCATCGAGTTTCCCTTCTCTTTACCCCTTCATGAAATCAGGTAGTTGTGGTAATCCTCTGGATCTGTCCCCGTTTGCTCAAACAGAAAAGCAGCTGCGAGTTGGCATACGCGTTGCTTTATATGGTTGAACCAGAATAAGGCTTGCCTGCAGACCAAGCGGCAGGCCCGTCAAGGAGGACTGAGTGACTGACGCCAATATCTTGCTTGTCGATGACGATGCGCAGTTCATCGAAATCATGAAGAAACGCCTGACCATGCGGCGCATGGAAGTGTTTCATGCAGGCAGCGGCGAAGAGGCCTTGCAGAAGCTTGCAGTGCATGGTGAAATCGAGGTTGTCATCCTTGACGTGAAGCTGCCCGGGCGAAGCGGCATCGAGATGCTGCAGCTCATCAAGCAACAGTTTCCTCTGGTGGAAGTGATCATGCTGACCGGACACGCCACCGTGGAATCGGCCATCGACGGCATGCGGCTGGGAGCTTCTGATTACCTCATGAAGCCCTGCGCCATCGACGTGCTGGTTGAAAAGGTCAAGGAAGCGGTGGAGAAGAAGCGCAGGCATGAAGAAAAGATAGTCGATGCACGGGTTCGGGAGATTGCCAGCCGCCGAACGTAGCGGCGATCGAAATGGAGCACTCATGGCTGACAGCATCCTTCTTATCGACGACGAGACGCAGTTTCTGGTCACCATGGCTAAACGTCTGCGCAAAAGGGGTTTTTTCGTCCGGGAGGCCGGCAGCGGCCTGGAGGGGTTGCGAGAGCTTGAGGTGGAACACGCCGGTGTGGTAGTGCTTGATGTCGGAATGCCAGACATGGACGGCATTCAGGTCCTGCGGGAGATCAAATTGCGTTTTCCGCAGGTGCAGGTGCTCATGCTGACCGGGCACGCCGACATGGAAGTCGCCATTTCGGGCATGGCCATGGGGGCGTTCGACTATCTGATGAAACCGGTGGAACTTGATGTCCTGGTCGGCAAAATCCGGGAGGCCTGTTCCCGGAGCAGGAAAGCGGGTGAGAGGCGCGGGTTGGAGTAAGCCACCTGCACAGGGAACATGGTCCTGTATACACAAGATTACGAGGAGGCGGTAACGCGTATGGGATTCTTTAAAGATTGGGGATCATTCATGGTGGAGGGCTCGCGGTCCTTTGCCCGGTGGGAAGTGGAAAACGCCCGGATCATCATGGGCGACAAGAAGCGGATCTGGCTGCTTTGTCTCATGCTCATTCCCGCCCTGCTTGGCGGATGGGCCTACGCCGATGAAATCGGGCAGGCCTTGCCGACAGTGATCGGAGGCAAGGAAGCCTACAGTCCTTCCTTTTACAGCCTTTATATTTTCTTCGTGTCGATTTTCGTCGGCGTGGGCGCGGGCCTCATTTCGGGCTGTATCGGCGCGGGCGGCGGCTTCATCATCGCCCCGGCGCTCATGAGCGCGGGCGTCAAGGGCATCCTGGCCGTCGGCACGGACCTCTTTCACATCTTCGCCAAGGCCATCATGGGCAGCGTGCTGCACCGCAAGATGGGCAACGTGTCCGTACCCCTGGCTTTCGTCTTCCTGATCGGGGCCATCATCGGCACGACAGTGGGCGCGGGCATCAACCGTACTCTCTACAATGTAAACCCGGTTTTGAGCGATGCCTTCATCACCACCGTGTACACGGTCATGCTCGGCTTCCTGGGCTTTTACGGCATGTACGACTACTGGAGCGCCAAGAAGGCCGGCCATTCAGGCGGCGCGCATGACACCAGCGAAGGCACCGATATGACGGGCATCGCCAAAAAACTGCAGTCCGTTAATTTGCCGCCCATGGTCTCCTTCGATCAGGGTCTCATTCCCGGCGGACGCAAGATCTCCTGGATATTCCTGGTACTGTCCGGCATTCTGGTCGGCATGGCTGCGGGCATCATGGGCGTTGGCGGCGGCTTCCTGACCTTCCCCATCTTTGTCTACATCCTGGGCGTCTCTTCGCTCACCACCGTCGGCACGGACATCTTCCAGATCGTGTTCACGGCGGGTTACGGCGCCATCACCCAGTACGCAATCTATGGCTTCATCTTCTACACCCTGGCCATGGGCATGCTGCTCGGTTCCCTGATCGGCATCCAGGTTGGCGCACTGGTGACCAAGGTCGTTCCCGGCATCACCATCCGCGGCTTCTTCGCCCTTTCGGTCATGGCCGGTTTCGTGAACCGGTTCTTCGCCCTGCCCAAGAAGATGGTTGCCATGGGTTATCTGCCCGAATCCTGGTACGGTTTTACCAAGGGCATGGATACGCTGGGCATGTACCTGTTCTTCATCGTCATTGCCCTGTTCGGCATCTGGGTATTCGGGGCATTTTTCAAGAATATCAAGACACTGAAGTATGAGGACTGATTCTATGATTCATAACAAAAAGGAATTCACCGGGGGAATTGCCCTGCTTGTGGTCTTCTTCATAGTCCTTATCGCCATGTTCCAGCCCGTTTTCGACGGACACAACGCCATGGGCTATCTGGACAACCTTTACAACTCCATCTCCAAGGGCTCGGCCTATTATGTGGATGACCTGAAGGAAGAGGCCAAGAAGGTGTCCGGCTATCAGGTCGACGTGACCATGAAGATGGAAAGCGAAACACAGGCCGCCGACAGCGTTGTTCTGATCACCGCAGCCGGAGCAACGGCGACGGCTGAAGGCAAGGAATTGACCGTGAGTGGCGACTACTTTGCCATCCTGAGCGCCAGCCTTGATGACGCGGACAAGATGTACCATAACGACGGGGCCGCCTTGAAGGCCAAGTACCCTGTCTTTGAATCCAAGGACGACCGTCAGGCGCTCTACAACTGGAACACGATTCTGTCCGGCTTCGACAAGGAGTTGAAGGATCAGCACGCCTTCGCCGAAGCCAAGGTTGCCTTCAACATCAACTCCAAGGTCGTGGAAACCGCATACAACTATTACAGCGTAGTGCCCGAACAGATCAGGGACAAGGCCGGGATCGTCATCTTCTCCCTGGTTTTCTATGTCGTCTACACCATGTGGTATGGCTTCGGCATCCTCTTTGTCTTTGAAGGATGGGGCCTGAAAATCAGCGGTCATTAATCTGCAATGGCTGCAGGGGTTTGCTCTGCACGTGAAGCATCATTTTCGGCGTGGCCTCTTCAGGGGCCGCGCCGAAATTTTTGGGCCGGACGAATGCCCTTTACCAGAAGGACCGGCTCAAGATACGGAAGCGGTTATGAATCTTTCCGAATATTACAATACCGTCATGGAACTCAGCCACGGCATCGTCATCACGCTGGACGAAGGCGGGCGGATCATCCATGGAAATACGCGTTTCGAGGCTCTTTCCGGTTACGAGATAGGATCCATCGCAGGTCTGGACTGGTTTGAGCTTTGCGTGGATGCCAAGCGCGTGGACACATCCAGGGAAATTTTCGCGGGGATTGTAGAGGCCGGGACACTGGCGTTCATGAAAGGCTCCCTCATGGCCAGGGATGGGCGCAAAGTCTATATCGACTGGAACATGAAGCCTCTGTTCGATTCCCAGCGCAGTCTGGTCAGCGTTCTTTGCGTCGGCCAGGATGTCACGGCTCATGTGTTGCGTCAGCATGAACTATTGCACGAACATGGCCGGCTGGTGGCCCTGAACAAGGAATTGTCCTGCCTGCACGCCATGAATCGCATCGTCTCGAACATGGATAGCGAGTTGCCGGATATCCTGCGCGAGATTTTGGCCATTATTCCGCCTTCTTTCCAGTATCCCCAGTCCACCGGCGTGCGCCTGATGCTCGACGGTCAGGTCATGATCAGCGGAAAGTTCGCACCCGACGCCTCGTGCCGTCTGGAGCAGGATGTGCTTGTGCAGAAGGTGAAACGCGGGCACCTGAGCGTCAGTTTGTCGGGAAGCGCCGAGGATGGGACTGATTTTACCTTTCTGCCCACGGAGTCCGAACTTCTTGGAGCCCTGGCCAAGCATGTGGGCTGGATCATCGCCAAGCGCGAGGCCCTGTCGACCAAGAGAAACCTCGAACGCCAATTGCAGCATGCCGACCGGCTGGCCAAGATCGGCCAGTTCGCAGCCGGCGTGGCGCATGAATTGAACGAACCCCTGGCCAACATCCTCGGTTTTGCGCAGCTGGCCGAGCAGACCCCGGGGCTTCCGGCGCAAGCTCACAAGGATCTGGATAGCATCATCAAGGCGGCCCTGCACAGCCGCGAGGTGATCAAGAAATTGATGATCTTCGGCCGCCAGGTGCCGCTACGAAAAACCTTGATCGATTTGAATCAGGTCATCCGTGATTCCCTGTATTTCATCGAGATGAGCGCCTCCCGGGGCAAGGTCGAGGTTCGCATGAATCTGGCCGAAGGCCTGCCGACGATAATGGCCGACCCTCAGCATTTGAAGCAGGTCATCGTCAATCTGGTGGTCAACGGCATCCACGCCATGCCCGGGGGCGGGGTCTTGACCATAGAAACCCTGTCCTTCAATGATGACGTCTATCTTCTGGTCAGCGATATCGGAGTGGGCATGACCCCGGAAGTCATGCGGCAGATTTTCAATCCGTTCTTCACAACCAAGGACGTGGATCAGGGCACGGGCCTTGGCCTTGCGGTGGTGCACGGGATCGTCCACGCACACGGAGGGATTATCGAAGTGGAGAGCGAACCGGGCCGTGGCACGCGATTTGAGATCACCTTCCCGTGCAGCCAGAGCGTGCCTGACATGAATCCGGCTACCGACGACAAATAAGGACGAAAAAAGCATGCAGGACAAGGCTACGACAATTCTGGCCGTGGATGACAGCCCCGCCACCCTTGAGGTCATATCGCGCAACCTGACCGGGGCGGGATATGTGGTCCATACCTGCGGCAGCGTCGAAGAGGCCGGAGCCTTTCTGGACGAGACGCCCGTGGATCTGATCATCACCGATTACAAGATGCCTCGGGCAAACGGACTGGAGCTCATCAAGTATGTGCGGGACAATTTTAAAGACACCGAGATCATGATGATCACGGGCTATCCGTCGATCAGCGGAGCCGTGGAGGCCATGCGTGACGGGGCCGGGGAATACCTGGCCAAGCCTTTCACCGGCGAGGAGCTTTTGACCGTGGTCCGGAGGATTCTTGAAAAACAGGACAGAAGGCGCGCCGCGCATGCCGACGACCAGGAGCTCAGCGCCTTCGGGATCATCGGCAACTGTCCGGAAATGCAGGTCGTTTACGGGCTCATCCGCAAGGCCGCACAGACCAGCGCCAATGTATTCATTTCCGGAGAATCCGGCACAGGCAAGGAACTGGTGGCCCGCGCCGTGCATTACAATAGCGACCGCAGAGCCTCGGCCTTTGTGCCGGTCAATTGCTCGGCCATTCCCGACACCCTGCTTGAGAGCGAACTCTTCGGCCACGTCAAGGGTGCCTTTACCGGCGCCAAGGACAGCCGGGCCGGTTTTTTCGAGATAGCCAACGGCGGGACCATCTTTCTGGACGAAATCGGAGACGCCAGCCCCAACCTGCAGGCCAAGCTGCTGCGGGTCATGCAGAGCAAGGAGTTCTGTATGGTCGGGTCATCACGCACCCGCACCGTGGACACCCGCATCATCGCGGCCACGCACAAGGATTTGAAGCGGCTGGTAGCGCAGGGCCTTTTCCGGGAGGATCTCTTTTACCGCATTCATGTCGTGGAAATCCGCCTGCCGTCCCTGGCTGAGCGCAGGGACGACATCCTCATGCTGGCCAGTCATTTCCTGCGCAAATTCGCCGCAGACATGAACCGCGAGACCCCGCGCATGACCGACGAGGCTCTGCAAGCCCTGGCGCAGTACGCCTGGCCCGGCAATGTCCGGGAGCTTGAGAATCTGTTGCAGCGACTGGTCATCGTGGGAGACGGGCCGGTCATCGACATTACCGACCTGCCCGAGTCCATGCGCTTTTCCATTACCCGCGGCCGCAACGGGGACAAGACCCTGGCCGAGGTGGAGGCGGATCACATCCGCGCGGTCCTGGCCCGCACCGGCGACAACAAAACCCGCGCTGCCGAGATCCTGGGCATCGATCGCAAGACGCTCAGGGAGAAGCTGAAGCGCCTAGGGTTGGGGTGATTATTTGCGCCCTGACCCGGCCCGCTCGTGTGGGGCAGGGGGTGCCTGAAAATTACAGCTGCCCAGGTTGCCGAGAATGGCGGGATGCGGAGTGTAGGTCACCGCATAAATCCGTCATCCCCGCGCAGGCGGGGATCCATTTTCTGTTTTTTTGTTGAAGGCATCTCAGTGCGGCCGCGTCCCGGGCTGGGCCGGGCAAGGGCCGCCGAAACTCCTTCGCTGGCCTCGTAGAGTTGAATCGTTGCGTGCAGGACGGGAAATTTGGCCAGGGCCTGGGCAACGATTCAACAAACGATGCCTGGCTCAGTCAGACAGTCGGCGCCCCTCGCCCGGCCCAACCCGGCCCGCTCGGACGGCGCAGGGGGCGGACTGCCTAAAAATTACAGCTGCCTAGGTTGTCGAAAATGGCGGAATGAACCGAAATAAAAGCCGTTGCATAGCGCCGTCATCCCCTTGAAGAAGGGGGGCCATGTCTTTTGTTCTTTCTTTGAAGGCACCATTGCGGCCACGATCCGGGCTTCCTACAGGAACTTCTTGAACACCGCCTGCAAACTCTCGGCCGTAAAGGGCTTGCGCAGGATGTCGTTGACTCCGGCCTCAAGGGCGTCCTTGTTGTCGTTGGCTTCATCCTGTGTGGTGACCATGACCACAGGCAGCTCCTTTTTGGAGAAGGATTTGCGGATCGCCCGGGTCAGGTCGATGCCGGTGATGTCAGGCATGTTCAGGTCTGTAAGCACCATTTCCGGGGTGTTCGATTGCAGCCATTCCAGGGCGCTGGCCGGGAATTCGAAGAGCACGGGTTCAAAGCCGAGCTCGTGCAGGGTGGACTTGTAGATGCTGAGGATCATGCGTGAGTCGTCCACGGCGCAGATGCGTCTGCGGACCACCGTTCTTTTTTCTTCCGGGGCCAGGAGCTTTAGGGCCAGGCCCGAATAGCCGTGCTCTTTGAGGATGGTGTAGAAGAAGTCGCGGATGTCCTGATGGCTCCGGCCAAGGTGGCTTAAAGCCATGGGCTGGAAACGCTCCTCTTCCATGAGGCTGAGGAATATCTCTTTGGCCTGGGCGTTGATAACGGTCCTTATGATGCGCTGCGCGTCCTCTTCTCGTTCACTGGCCAGGTTCTTGATTCCGGCGGCCATGATTTCGTTGAAATTGCGGTCTATGGCCTTGGCAGCGGCGATGCACACGTGATCAACCGGATCGCCGAGGCCCTGCGTCAGGACGTATGCTCCCCGGTCCAGTGGCAGGAGGCCCAGGGCTTCGTAGGCGGCGAAGCGCACGTTGGCGTTGGCGGGGTGAGTGTGCAGCAGTTTGCGGATGGGCGAGATAGCGGCCGGGTCGCCGATGTCGCCCAGTACATTTAATGTATGGATGCGCAGGTCGGCGTCGTCGAAGAGCAGATTCTCGGTCAGGATGGGCACGGCCTTGGGGCCGATACTCACCAGGGTCTTTTTGGCGTAGGTGCGCAGATGGGCGTAGTGGGAGCGCATGGCTTCGTTCAATTTGTCCAGGGAGATGGAGTCCTGAACCTTGGCGAAAATGTCGAGGATGAGCAGGTCGAGCTGGTTGTCCGTGCCCATGCGTTCGGCCAGTCGCAGCATGGCTGTGGGCGTGGCCAGCTTGCCCAGAGCCTTGGTGGCGGTGATGATAAGGGTCCGATTGCCGGAATAGAGGAACTCGCTCACGGCGTTGGTGGCCTGCGATTCGCCGATTTCTCCCAGAGTGTCGAGAATCTGGTTGATCTCAGTCACTTCCGAGGCCGTGAGCAAGGCCTCGATCAAATTGTCGACAACTTCTTCCAGACGCAGTTCCCCGGCCATGGAGATGTATACGCTACGGTACGGAGTCAGGGGCTCGCTTATGGCCGTGGCGAGCAACCGGGGCTGGGCCAGGATCTTGACGGCCAGAATTTCCCGGACCATCGGCAGAGTTGCCGCCATGTCCCGGTGTTCGGAAATGAACCGGCAGAGGACAGGCACGGCAAACTCGGGCGCGGCCTCCCGAAACGCCCCAAGCACCTGCTCACGGATGTTTTTGTCCATGCTCTCCAGGTATCCAAGCACCAGGCGTGCCTTGATGGGGTCTTTTCTGTGGATGTTGTCCTTGATCTCGGCGAGCAGGTGGGCGTGATCAGCCATGGCGGCCTCCCAGGTTGGGGATGAGGGCGGACAGGAGCGAACCCAAGGCGTCTGCGGATGCATTGGCCTGGCTCAATATCTCTGCGTGAGATGTTTCGGCCATGCAATCCGGCAGGTTTTTGTTGGTCAGACAGGAAATTCCCAGAATCTTCAGGCCCATGTGATGGGCGGTGATGGCTTCGGGCACCGTGGACATGCCGATGGCGTCGGCTCCCAAGATGCGGTACATGCGAGTCTCGGCCGGTGTTTCAAGGCTGGGGCCGGAGATTGCCACGTACACGCCCTGCTCCAGGCGCTGACCGCAACTCATGGCGGCCTGCATGGCCTGTTCGCGCAGCACGGGGCAATACACCTGGGACATGTCCGGAAAGCGTGGCCCCCAGTCCTCGACATTGGGGCCGGTCAGGGGGTTGTGTCCGGTCATGTTGATGTGGTCGGTCAGCAGCATGAGCCCGCCGGTGGCAAAGAGGGGATTGAGGGCCCCGGCGGCATTGGTCAGAATCAGGTTGCGGACTCCGAGCAGGCCCAGGCAGACAATGGGCAGCGTCACTTCCTGCGCACGATAGCCTTCATAGAGGTGAAAGCGGCCGGAAAAGATGAAGACCGGCGTGCCCCTGATTTCGGCCACAAGCAGCGCACCCGCGTGTCCTTCAACGGTGGAGACCGGGAAGCCTGGGATGTCCGCGTAGGGGATGCTTTTTTTAATCCACGCGGGATCTATCCATTTTCCCAGGCCGCTGCCAAGCACAAGGCCGGTTTTGGGTGCGGACGGGCAGTTATTTTTGAGCCAATCGGTGGCTTTCAGGGCTCTGGTCTGTATATCGGTCATCGCTGTTATCCTTGTATTTTTAGGCCGGAGCACTTTTGTCCGTGAATCTGGACAGTTCTCCAAAGGCTGTTATACGGTTTTCTCAAGCTGATTTTTTTGGAATTCTCCTGCATATTTCGGGGCGTCCACAGCTTTGAGAAATCAGACTAATTTTGTATCTTTCTTGCGGATTGTTTCTGTTTTGGCAAGGATTCCTAAGAGCTTATTTCCAATTTTAACAGGGATAGCCCAGCCTGCCGGACTTGCCCCGATGCGATTATGGATATAAGCGGGTCCGGCTTTGTGAAGGAAATTCGTCTTTTTTCAACGCCCAACAGTTCATACAAGGAAAGGCTCTTTTAAACATGAAGAACCCCATCGAATCCAAAAAACATAAAGTTCTCATTGCCAACCGGGGTGAGATCGCCATCCGCATCATGCAGGCCTGCCGCAAGCTGGGTCTGGCATTCGTGGCGCTTTTCACCGAGCCGGACAAGGACAGCGAGCACTGCGTCCTTGCGCGCAAACTTGGCGGGGACGAGTCCCTGTACCGGGTCAGTTCATATCTCGACGCCAACGAAATCTTTGCCGTGGCGGATCAGGCCAAAGCCACGGCGATTCATCCCGGGTACGGCTTTTTTGCCGAGGATTACCGTTTTGCCCGCCGCGTGGCCCAGCGTGAGCGCAAGCTCATTTTCATCGGACCCTCCTGGCAGGTCATCCGTGAGCTCGGCGACAAGATCAACACCAAGCGTCTGGCCCGCAAGCTCGGCGTGCCCACCGTGCCAGGATCGGACAAGCCCGTGACGGACGACCTCGAAGCCGAGCACATCGCCAGATCCCTGTTCGATTTTCAGAAGGAACAGGGCGTGGGAAATCCCGTCATTCTGGTCAAGGCCTCGGCTGGCGGCGGTGGCATGGGCATCGAGGAAGTGGACGATCTGGACAAGTTCCGCAGCGTCCTGCGGCGCATCAAGAGCTACTCCAAGCGCCAGTTCCGCGACGAAGGCGTGCTCATCGAGCAGCGCATCTTCGACTTCAATCATCTCGAAGTGCAGGTGCTGTCCGATCGCACCGGCCAGAACCCTGTCCACTTCGGCACCCGCAACTGTTCGGTGCAGTCCCCCGGGCATCAGAAGCGCATCGAGGTCGCGCCTGGTTTCGATCCCTCATCCCTGCGCTACGCCTTTGACGCCAAAAAGGTGCTCGAAGACATCACCGAGTATTCCCTGCGCATGGCCAGGGAGGCCGGGTACGACAACGTCGGAACCTGGGAATGGATCGTCAGTCCTACCGGGCAGCCGTTTTTGATGGAAGTCAACACCCGCATCCAGGTCGAGAACGGAGTTTCCGCACGCATCGCCGCCATCAAGGGCAAGGACGACGTGGATCTCATCGCGGAGCAGATCCGCGTGGGCCTGGGCGCTCCTCTTGGCTACACCCAGAAAGACATCACTCTGAACGGCGTGGGCATCGAGTACCGCATCATCGCCGAAGATACGGACAACAAGTTCGCCCCCTGGGTGGGCCGCATCACGGCCTTTGACTGGCCCAAGCAGGATTGGCTCAAGATGCACAGCCAGGTGCCTACCGATCGCGAGTACGAAATCCCTACGGATTTCGACCCGAACCTGGCCCTGGCCATCATCTGGGGCAAGGATCTGGCCCAGGCCAAGGAGCGGGGGGTGGAGTTCCTGAATTCCCTGACCCTGCAGGGCATCAACGCTTCCGGTGAAGCCATGAAGTCCAATGTCGAATTCCTGAAGCGCAAGACCGAGGGCATTCTGGCTTTCTAGGATCAAGACCGGTGCCGGGACCACTTCCGCGCCGGGCATTGATTAAGCGCTCAAGCTACGCCGGAAAACCCGGCATAACCCAAGCATGCGAGGCAATCGCGCACTCTTATGGATATCGAAAAACGCATACAAGAACTTCGGGACCGCCTGAAATATATTCTGGACATCTTCGGACCCGATGAAAATACCAATGTCATCATGCTGGAAGCCAAGCTTGGCGAGTATGTCGCTCGCGAGCCGGGTCTGCCCAAGCAGGAAGCCATCCGGCAACTGGAAACCCTGGAAGAGCTGTTCCGTTTCCTGGAGAAGAAGCTCGAACGCGAGCTGACCCCCATGAACAAGGTGCGCATCGTGCGGCACCCGCAGCGCATCTGCCTCAAGGACATCCTTGAAAACGTGTACGACAACTACACCGAGATCGGCGGCCAGGACGATTACAGCATCGATCCGAGCATGCTCATCGCCCGGGCCTACATCACCCGCAGACGCGGCAAGAAGGTCCACAACCAGGCGGTCATGGTCATCGGCCAGGAAAAGGGCCATGGCCAGGAGTTCCGCAACGGCGGCTCGGTCAAACCCTGGGGCAACGCCAAAGCCCTGCACTACATGAAGGTCGCGGAGACAGAGAACATCCCGATTCACACCTACATATTCACCCCCGGCTCCTACCCCATCGAGGACTATCCGGGAGCGGCCCAGCAGATCGCCAAGAATCTCTACGAGATGGCCGGACTCAAGGTGCCCATCGTTGCCGTCAT
>JAWLHW010000065.1:0-11612 GCA_041690155.1 Desulfomicrobium sp.
AGCCTGTGGCGATGATCAGGGTGTCGAAGCCCAGAGTCTGTTCGGTCTCGCCTGCGATGCGCAGCGTGTTTTTGTCCAGCAGGGAGGCTTGACCGTGGATCAGTGCGACCCCATTTGTATTTAAGCAGCAGGCCATGGCCTTGTGAGTAGCCGCGACAAAGGCGTTCTTTCGTTTCCTGAGCGCGCCCATGTCCATCTGCACGGACCCGCTGCACAGGCGCAAACGCGACTGGGCGTGCAGGCCTTCAAGATGCGCGGTGGCTCCAAGGTAAAGCTTGGTGGGGATGCATCCCCAGTTGAGGCAGGTTCCACCAAGGTTTTGTTTCTCGATGAGTGCGACCGTTTTTCCTCTTTGACTGGCGAGCAGAGCTGCGGCATAACCGCCCGGTCCCGCCCCTATGACAATGATGTCAAAATGGCTCATATGAATTCCCGTGTGGCTGAGATGAAGGGGCATGCAAACGAAACGTGGAAGTTTACTCGGAAGCAGAGTGGAACTCAACCCTTGGCGCTGTCCTTTGCCCGGGATCCAAGACGGACGGGAGAGCGCCCTTTTTGTTTGTCAGGGGGTGGTTGGCTGTGAATGAATACTAAAATACTCGGATTTGCACGTTGTTTACCCTTTCGCCCAAGTGAAAGGGGCATGGAGATATGATGCAGGAGAATGTGAAAAATCAGAGCAAGGTGAAACGAAAGGGAGTCGCCTCGCTTTTTGATGATTACGAGATCAAGGACCTTTTTCGCCGTTACATCCAGTTGCTGATTGTAGTCGAGGTGCTCATCTTTCTGGTCTGCTGGGTCTACCAGCTGGGCATCGATCAAGTCGCGGTGACGGGCAAGCCTGTGGACGTTCCCTTTCCCTGGAAGGCGTATTTTCTGGTCTCCTTCTCGGCCCCGGTTGCCGTGACCTTTCTGGTGGGTATTGTGGTCGTTGCCTTCAATTCCTTTTTGTATGGTCAGAAAGGGCGCCCTGTTTTCAAGCAAACTCAGGGTGATGGATTTGGGGGCAAGGTTGTCAGGGTTGCCAATTTTTGTTTTCAGCTCCCCTTCCTGCTGACGCTCCTGCTGCTGGGCGTATTCCTCGGGATTGTATTCAATCTGGGGGTAATCACGGACTATCTGGCCCGGTTTGGAGAGGCGGCGTCCAAGGTCATCCTGATCGGACTGGGATGCGTGCTGGTGGCCGGGACCATTTTCGGTGTCGTACGCATGATCCTCAACTATAAATTGCGCAAGAAGAACATGGAGTATGATTACAAACGTGAAGTCATGGACCGGCTGGGCATCGCCATCCTTGACGAACGGACCATGATCGACAGCCAGGGGAAGGTGGTCGGGCCGAAAAATGTTGAGATCTCCGGCAACAGTCAGGATGTGCTCCCTCCGGCCGCTCCGGAGATTGCCGCAAACGATAAGTCCGATTGTCGTTGAACAATTCCTGACTGACACGCGAAGGGCTCGTTCCCTTTCATAACAACCCGGTTTTGCCGGGTTTTTTTTGTTCAGAGGGTCGCGCCAGAGTTGTTGAAGGCCATTGTCCGGCAGACCGCCCTGTATGCGGATTTTTCTGTAAGAACGGGGAACATTGCCTTCATGCGTATTCTTTGTTGAAATGTAATAGGTAGTTATTCTTTTCTAGATAAAGTGTATTAAAAAGGTCCGAAATATTTTGTCGACTTATTGGGTCTGAATTGAAAATGATATTTACACATTGCCATTTCTAGGCTAGCCGGTTTGCAAGAAAAATTAGCTAATAAAGTTAGTCTGTGGCATGATTTTAGATGGTTGCTGACTCTGTTTTTTCGTCTGCGTTCACTCTGAAACCATGTTCAAGAGAAGCTTTTTGCGTAACCTAGTTGGTAAGGAGGGCGTGTATGAGTGAGTATTCTGCCTGGGATTGGGGCATAGGCTCCAGAACCGTGGCCGACCTGTCCGAATGTGACTGCGACGTTGAATGGCGTGAGGAGAATCAGGCCAGTCCCGATGGAGAACAGGTTGCGGCCGTGGTCAAAACCGGTGAAGGGGAATTCAGCGTGTGTGTCAACAACACATGCTGGGAGCCGAGATACGAGCGCATCTGGTATCTTCGCTATTCTCCGGATGGACGTCTGGCGGGTCTGGCCTGTGACGGCGACTGGACCATGTGTGTGGACGGCGAACCGTGGGAAGAGACCTACGGCTTCCTGTTCAATACCCTGTTTTCTAAAGATGGGTCGACCATCGCCTGCTGCGTTGCCGATTCCATGACTTACGGCATGGTGATCGAGGGCGTTGCTTGGGAGAATCTTTATCCCAACGCCAACAATTTTGAGCTCAGTGCCGACGGCAAACGCAGCGCAGCCGTGGTTCAGACCGTGCCTCTGGGGCAGGCCGAGGTCTTCAAATTCAAAGAAGGCATTTACTCCGTTGCCGTGGATGGAACATCTTGGGACGCTAGCTTCGTAAACGTCTGGACCCCGCGCTTCAATGCCGACAACAGTTCGGTCGCGGCTCAGGTTCGTCACACCCTCTTCGATTACACCATTGTTGTGGATGGCAAGCCCTGGACGGAGAATTTCAACCAGGTCTGGGAGCCGCTTTTCCACCCCGTCAATAACTCGGTGGCTGCACCGGTGCGTCTGGCCGGCAAGTGGGGCATGGCCCTGGACGGCAAGATCATCTGGCAGCCCTCTTTCTTCCAGGTCTGGCAGCAGCAGTACAATCCTTCCGGCGACAAACTCGCCGCCATCGTCTGTCCCAACTACGGTCGCTGGACTTTGGCCGTGGACGGCACCCCGTGGAACACGACTTTTGGCGACATGGTCATGGACATGACTTTTAGTCCCGACGGGAAGCGCTTGGCCGCACTTGGCAAGCAGGACGGCAAGTGGACTGTCATTGCCGACGACAAAACGTGGAACAGCCATTACGACATGTGCTATGCTCCGGTTTTTTCGCCGGATAGCAAGCATGTGGCCGCCAGAGTAGAAAAGAATGGCCGTTTCACCATCGCGGTGGATGGCAAGGAATATGGCCAGGGTTTCGATCAATGCTTTGACCCGACGTTCAGTCCTGATGGAAGCCGGATTCTCATCCGTGCCATCGTGGATGGAAAGTACCAAAGAATTGTCGAGTCCGTAGCAAAAATTATCGGATAAGGAGGCTAGACATGCAGGATGTCTATTTATTGGTATCTGGCCCCCTGGCTTGGGCTGCCTGGACTATTTTTGTTCTTGGATCGATATACAAAATCTGGTCGACACTGAATACAGCGAAAAAGAAAGATCAGGTTTTGCTTAATTACGTCTCATTCAAATATGGAATGAGATCCATCATCAACTGGTCAATCCCTTTCAATACGGTCAACATGAGGTTGAACCCCATTTTTACCGGAGTTGCATTCTTCTTCCATATTGCTTTTTTTGTGCTGCTCATCTTTGTCTCCGCACATCAAATCATGATCGAGGAAGGATTCGGTATCGGCTGGTTCACCATTCCTGATTTCGTGGCCGACATTCTGGCCTTCGCGGTCATTGGCGCGTGCATCTTCTTTGCCGTGCGTCGGGTTATCCGTCCTGAAGTCAACTACGTCACCGACTGGACGGATTTTGCCCTGCTCGCCCTTGTGGCGGCGCCCTTTGTGACGGGAGTTCTGGCCTACCATCAGCTTGGCGATTACATGCTCATGGTTGTGCTGCATATGGTCTCGGCAGAGCTTTTGCTTGTGGCCATTCCCTTCACGCGTCTCAGTCATATGCTGCTGGCTCCCTTGACCAGGGCATATATCGGGTCTGAATTCGGCATGGTGCGCCACGTCAAGGATTGGTAAAAAGAGGAGAACGCTATGAAAGAACGCGTCTGGATAAAAGACGAAGCTGTTGAACGGGGTGCTGAAAAGCTGACCCCGGAGAGGATCGAGAAGACGATTAACGGGGTTTTCGACAACGAAGCCGGGGCGCGCCTCAAGGCTTATGTCGATACCTGTGCCCATTGCGGTTTGTGCTCGGATGCCTGCCATTTCTTTTTGTCCCGGGATCGCGACCCGCGCTTTTCTCCTGTGGGCAAGGTCAAGCAGACCATCTGGGAGATGCTCGACAAGAAGGGCAAGGTTTCTGCTGAATTTATGAAGCAGGCGATTCAGGTCGCTCAGACCGAATGCAACATGTGCCGTCGCTGTGTACAGTACTGCCCCTTCGGCATCGACATCGCCTACATGATGTCGTTGGTTCGCCGCATCGGCCACAAACTGGAAATCACCCCCCTCTACATTCAGGATACGGCGCATTCCCATGCCGCCACCATGAATCAGATGTGGGTCAAGGACGACGAATGGATCGACGCCCTGATCTGGCAGGAAGACGAGCTGCGCGATGAGTTGCCTAACGCGCGCATTCCGCTGGAAAAGGAAGGGGCGGAGATCATGTACTCCGTTATCGGGCCTGAGCCCAAGTTCCGTACCCAGCTCATTTATCAGGCTGCGGCCATCATGAATGAGGCCGGTTGCGACTGGACCATGCCGGCGACCCCCGGCTGGGACAACTCCGACATGGCCATGTACACTGGCGATTCGGAGATGATGGGACGTTTGAAGAGAATGCATTTTGACACCGCGGCCCGGCTGCGCGTGAAAAAGATCGTCATGGGCGAGTGCGGACATGCTTTCAGGTCCGTTTATGATACCGGCAATCGCGTGCTGGGTTGGCAGATGCCGCCCATACCGGTGGTTCATGCCCTCGAATTTTACTGGGATCTTTTGAACGAAGGTAAAATTAAGGTTGCCAGGAAATTTGAGGAGCCGGTCACCTTTCATGATCCGTGCAACGTCGTGCGCGGGCGCGGATTGCATGAAAAGGCTCGTGAAGTGGTACGGGCTTTTTGCACCAATTTAGTCGAGATGACCCCCAACAAAGAACATAACTACTGCTGCGCCGCTGGCGGCGGAGTCATCAACTGCGGCCCGCCATTCAAGAATGCTCGCGTTGAGAGCAACAGGGTCAAGGCTGAGCAGTTGCAGGCAACTGGTGTAAAGGTCTGCATAGCTCCATGTCACAACTGTCATGGCGGTCTTGAAGATATCATTCACAAGTACAAACTTGGCATTGAGCTCAAGTTCCTTGGGGAAATTATCTATGATTGCATGGAAAAACCAAATGCTGTCTAGGGGTGAGCAATGAGACATATACTATACAGATACTTCATTTTCTGCTCTGTCGTGCTCTGCGTCACGTTTTGCAGTATTTCGGCTTTCTCTCAAGACGACACATACTTGAATGTCGATGCCTTTGGAAAATTGGAACGTCCAATCAGTGCATTTGATCATGATGAACATAATTTTGCGGCTTCTCTGGAAGACTGTTCAGTTTGCCATCATGTCTATGAAGATGGAAAATTAGTCGAAGGCGAGAGTTCCGAGGATCAGGCATGTGCCGACTGCCATACTCTCAAGGCGCAGGGCAGCCAGCCCGGCCTGATGATGGCTTACCACAAGCAGTGCAAGAACTGTCACATCGAATCCAAAAAAGGCCCCGTCGCTTGCGGCGAATGTCATGTAAAAAAATAAACGCTTTCGTTTCCAGACCATTGAACCCGGCTTTCGTTTGAAGGCCGGGTTTTTTTTTAGAAAATTTTTGTTTTTGTGTCTTCCATCCTGCCTGCTTTTCCGACTGGACCTGTATTTTGAAGTAAACTTCTTTAAAATATATTCTTCATAAAATTGGGGTGTTAGGTTGAACCTAATGGCCGCTCCGGACCATAAGGGAGTATATATTTGAAATTTCAAGAGATTGTGAAAAATTGGATTAGCTCTTGACGGGTTTGTCGATATTCTATACCTCCGAGGTCGGAATAAATCATACTCGAATGGTCTGCTTAATCTCAATTTTTTTAGTGGACTTTACGTGCAGACGCACAGGGTTTGATTTTTTTCCGTTTCAAGGAAGGTGCTGGGAGGCGGAGCCTCCGCGCGAGGGAGGTTTCCGGAATTTTCCGGAGCGGATTTCAACAAAGGAATTTTCACATGGAGAAGGGAAGACCAATGCTGCGATGGGTTGGAATCCTGTGCGTAAGCATGGCTGTGGCTGGATTCGGTCTGAACGCTCTTGGGGGAAAACAGGAATCGATCGAAACGAAAACAATGGGCGCGGATCTCATATCCATCGACACGCTCAAGAAGTTCGGTGATCTCGATTATCCTGTGGTCCGGTTCGAGCATGACAAGCACACCAAGGCTGTGGAGGGTAAGTGCGAATCCTGCCATACTGTGACCGGCAACACGGTCACGGCCAAGTTCAAGCGTCAGGAAGATACGAATGCCGTGGAAATCAAGGCAATTTATCACGACAACTGTATCAAATGTCACGATGACACGACCAAGGCCGGCAAGAAAAGCGGTCCTGGCAGCGAACAGTGTCGCACCTGTCATGCCGGGCCTGCGGAAACGACGCGCACGGCGATCACGTTTGATAAATCCCTGCATTATCGCCATTCGTCTTCAAAGATGATGCTTCCTGTCCCCGGTCAGAAGGAGAATTGCTCCAGATGCCACACCCAGGACAAGCCAGAAGCTCGCGATCTTTCTTTTGCTGAAAACAAGGACCAGGCTCACGAGAAGTGCATGTCCTGTCACATGGAGGTCGCAAAGACGCCTGAGCCTACCGGCCCTGTGGACTGCGCCGGCTGTCATGACGCCACCGTCCGCGCCGGATTCAAGAAGGTCGCCGATGTGCCCCGGCTTGACGCCGGACAGTCCGATTACGCGCTGCTCATGACTTCGCTGCCCAAGCCTGCGACAGAGCCGGCATTGGTCAATGCCGTGCCTTTCAATCACAAGCTGCATGAGGAAAAGAACGAGAACTGCTCGGTCTGTCACCACAATGCGTCCACCAAAGGTGTGGTGTCCTGCGCGCAGTGTCACACCTCCCTTGGCAAGGAAGAGGGTGGATTCGTGACCATTGAGCAGGCGATGCACCGTGTGACCGCGCAGTCCAGTTGCGTGGGGTGTCATACCGAGCTGCAGGCCAAGCCTGAATGCGCCGGTTGTCACACCTTCATGGGCAGAACCGGCCAGGGTACCGAGACCAGCTGCGTCAAGTGTCACGTCGAGATCACCGCCGGACCGGAGCTGATTGAAAGCAAGATCGCCCGCAACAATACCGCGGCGATGCTCATGAATTCCCGGGTCAAGGCTGATCCTGAGATCAAGGTGAACGAAATTCCCGAGATCGTTGAGATCGGCGTGCTGGCCAATGAATACGAGCCCAGCAAGTTCCCGCATCGCAAGATCGTGCAGAAGATCATGGACGGCATGAAGGACAGTTCCATGGCGGCGTATTTCCACTCCAGCCCCAACGCGGTCTGTTCCGGTTGCCACCACAACAGTCCTGCGTCCGCCAATCCTCCCAAGTGCGTCAGCTGTCATGGCAAGGTCGCTGATTGGAAAGATGGTGCAAAGCCTGACCTGAAGACCGCCTACCATCAGCAATGCATCGGTTGTCATAGCGAAATGGGCATCCAGAAGCCGGCGGCCACTGCCTGCGCGGAATGTCATGCCGTAAAGCAATAACCTGCCCGGAAGGTCGCAATAACGAGGAGCTACTATGAAACGCAGAAAATTCATTGGCATGCTGGCTGGCGCAGGAGCCTGTTTGGCCGCGTCTTCGGCCACAGCCGGTGGAACACATCATTTTAAGGGTTACCCCGAAAGTTTCGGGGTGCTCTTTGACAGCACCAAATGCATCGGCTGCAGAAAATGCGAAGCCGCATGCAACAAGGTCAACGAATTGCCCGCGCAGCCGGTCCCCTTCGATGATCTGACAGTCATGGACCAGAGACGGCGCACGCATCACGATACCTATACCGTAGTCAACAAGTTCCAGGTCGGCGACAAGCCTGTGTATCGCAAGCAGCAGTGCAATCATTGCCTGGAACCTGCCTGCGCCTCGGCCTGTTTTGTCGGCGCCTTTGTCAAAGACAAGACTGGTGCGGTAAGTCACGACGAGTCCAAGTGCGTTGGCTGCCGGTACTGCATGATAGCGTGTCCTTTTGAAGTCCCGACTTACGAATATCACGATCCCATCACTCCCCGGGTGCGCAAGTGCACCATGTGTCAGCCGCGAATCGAAGAGGGCAAGCTGCCAGGATGTGTTGAAGACTGCCCCAAGGGTGCCCTGGTCTTCGGACGTCGCGAAGATTTGCTGAACATTGCCCGGGAACGTATTCGAAAGCATCCAAGCGTCTACATCAACCATATCTACGGTGAACGTGAAATGGGTGGAACGAGCTGGATGTACATCTCCGGTGTGCCTTTTGAAAAAATTGGCATGCGTGAGGATCTGGGTATCACTCCTGCCCCGAAATTCACTTCCGGCGCACTGTCCGTTGTCCCGGCCATTGTTGGCCTGTGGCCGGTGTTTTTGACCGGCGCTTACGCCCTGACCAAGCGTCGGGAAAAAATCGCCGAGGAAGAGCAGCATCACGCCGTGGCCGAGGCTGTGGCCGAGGCCAAGGAAGAAGCTGCGAAGAAGGCGAAGGCGGCCATGGACAAAGCGGAACGCGACAAGCAGGCCGCCATCGATCGTGAAGTGAAAAAAGCGCTCAAGGAAGCTGAGGAGGCCAGGCTCAAAGCCGACGCCCCCGCTGAACCGGGCGAGCAATAAGGAGGAGTGTTGATGTCTCACCACACCACACCAAACAAGACATTCTGGACTCCGGCGAATATCATCACTGCCGTTATCCTGGTCATCGGCCTGATCCTGACCGTCAAGCGCTTCACCATGGGCCTTGGGTCGGTAACCAACCTGAGCGACGACAATCCCTGGGGCATCTGGATCGGCTTTGACCTGCTCTGCGGCGTCGCCCTGGCTGCAGGCGGCTACACGACTTCCGCGGCCGTGTACCTCTTCGGCATGAAGAAATACCATTCCGCGGTGCGCCCGGCCATCACCACCGCTTTTTTGGGTTACGCGTTCGTCGTTTTCGCCCTGTTGTACGATCTGGGCCGCTATTACCGGCTGCCCTATCCGCTGACCATCTTCCCTGGCCCCACTTCCTTCCTCTTCGAGGTAGGTCTGTGCGTGGCCCTGTATCTGACCGTTCTGGCCATCGAATTCTCGCCCGCGTTGTGGGAAACCCTGCGCTGGAAGAAGCTGCGGTTCTGGGCGCATAGCCTGACCCTGGTGCTGACCATCTTCGGTGTTGTTCTGTCCACCCTGCACCAGTCTTCCCTGGGCGGGCTTTACCTGATCGCTCCGTCGAAGCTGCATCCCCTGTGGTACTCGCCGTACCTGGCGATGTTCTTCTTCATATCGAGCATCCCGGCCGGTCTTTCCATGGTCATCTTTGAGGGACGCCTTTCGCACAAATACCTGCATCACAAGATGGACCAGACCCACATTGATGAAGCTCCGGGCGTGACGCTCGGGTTTGCCAAGGCTGCGGCCGTGGTGCTTTTCGCCTACTTTACCCTGAAGTGGATCGGCGTGGCCCTCGACAACAACTGGCATTACCTGGCCACAGGCTGGGGCGCATGGTTTCTGGTCGAGATGTTCGGGTTCGTGCTCCTGCCCTGCCTGATGTATGCGGTCGCTGCGCGTGAGAAGAACCAGAACATGGCTTTTTACGCCTCCATCGTCGCGGTGCTGGGCATCATTCTCAATCGTCTGAACATCTCGCTGGTGGCCTTCAACTGGCAGTTGCCGGCCGAATCCCGTTACGTCCCTTCCTGGGAAGAGATCATGATCACCGTATTCATCGTCACTCTTGAAATCACCGTGTTGCGGATCTGCCTGAGCAAGCTGCCGATCCTGCATGAACACCCTGAATTCAAGGGCGCGCACTAAAGGAGGCTTAAAATGGAATTCATGACCTATCATGACTTCATGTTCTGGACCAAAGGCATGGCCTATGTCGGCATGGGCATTGGTCTGGTGGCGTTCGTGGCCTTCTGGCTGTTCCTGTCCGAAAGGGACGAGGACAAGTTCGCTGACACGGAAGAAGAATAGGCTCGGTCCTTATCCGACCACTGAAGGAGTAATCTATGTATGAGATATTGACTGGTCCGCTGCTCTGGATTGCCTTTGCGGTATTCTTTGTCGGCCTGGGCGCCCGGGTGGTGATGTATTTCCTGGGTCTCGACTGGAGACTGGACCGTGTGGCGTACAAGCCGCATATGAACTACGGAATCAAAGGCGCGGTCAGGTCCGTGTATCGCTGGCTGTTGCCTTTCGGGACGCACAGCTGGCGGGCCAAGCCCATTTTTACGATCATGTTTTTTGCCTTTCACATCGGGCTGGTCATTCTGCCCCTTTTCCTGGAAGGCCATGCCGTCATGATCAGAAACGGTCTGGGTATCGATTGGCCGGCCATGCCGCAGCTGCTTGCTGACATCCTGGCCATTGCGGCTTTCCTGGCCGGGCTCGGCATTGCTTTGCGCCGCCTGCTTTTGCCCGAGGTGCGCATTCTGACCGACATCAAGGATATCATGCTGCTGGTCTTGATTCTGACCCTGTTGGGCTCCGGCATCATCGCCACTTATCATACCGCCAACTATTCATTCTGGATCACCCTGCACGTCCTGTGCGGCGTGATTGTGCTGCTCGCCGCTCCTTTCACCAAGCTGTCTCATATTGCGCTGTTTTTCTGTACGCGCATTCAGATCGGCATGGATTTCGGGATCAAGCGCGGCGGAATGAAGTCCAATTTTGACTGGTAAGCCAAGAGGAACACGAAATGCCTGAAGGAATTCTTTGCAATAAGAAGCCCGTTGCGACCCGCGAGGACCTCGATGCCCTCTTGGCCGACAGCAACGGAAAGAAATATTACGCGGAAATGGAACAGCTGGATGTGGATGCCGAGAAGCTCTGGGCAACCATCCAGAAAACAATGAAATCAAGAACCAAGACCTGGCTTGATATCTGCGCCCATTGCGGACTCTGCGCCGACAGCTGTTTTCTGTACAGCGTGAACGGCTGTGACCCCAAGCAGGTTCCCTCGTACAAGATTCAGTCAACGCTTGGCGAAATCGTCAAGAAGAAGGGCAATGTGACCAACGAATTCATGCGCATGTGCATGGACACGGCCTGGTCCAAGTGCACCTGTTGCAACCGTTGCGGAACCTTTTGCCCTTACGGAATCGACATGGGCGTCATGTTTGGCTACCTGCGCGGACTGCTGAACTCCCAGGGATTCGTGCCGTGGGAACTCAAGATCGGTTCCGGCATGCACCGTCTCTTCCGCGCACAGATGGACGTCACCGTCGAAGAGTTCGTTGATACCTGCGAATGGATGGTCGACGAGGCTCTTGAAGAATGGCCCTGCCTTGAAATCCCGGTGGACAAGGAAGATGCCGACATCGTCTATATGATCAACGCCCGCGAGGCCAAGCATTACCCTGAAGACATCGTCGAGGCGGCCATCCTGTTCCACGTCGCCGGTGAAAACTGGACCATGCCCTCCGAAGGCTGGGAAATGACCAGTCTCTCCATGTTCGCCGGTGACTGGGAAGCCTGCAAAATGCAGGTGGAAACCGTGTACAGCGCCATGGAGCGCCTGCGTCCCAAACGCATGGTCGCCACGGAATGCGGACACGCCTACAGAGCAACGGTCATTGAAGGTCCATACTGGGTCGGACGACCGGA
>JAWLHW010000066.1:0-11516 GCA_041690155.1 Desulfomicrobium sp.
TGTGCGCTCGCCAACACCTGCGAACACGGAGATACCACCGTGGTTCTTGGCGATGTTGTTGATCATTTCCATGAGAATAACGGTCTTGCCGACACCGGCGCCACCGAACATGCCCATCTTTCCACCCTTGGGAAAGGGTACGAGCAGGTCAATAACCTTAACGCCGGTCTCCAGCACTTCAATCTTGGTGGACTGCTCAGTGAAACCGGGAGCGGGGCGATGGATGGGGTACATCTTCTCGGAAGAGATGGGACCCTTTTCATCCACAGGGCGACCAACGACGTTCAGAATTCGTCCAAGGGAAGCCTTGCCGACGGGTACCTGGATGGGCTTGCCCGTGTCCTTGCCGATCTGACCGCGAACCAGGCCGTCAGTATTGTCCATGGCGATGCAGCGGACGACGCTGTTGCCAAGATGCTGCGCGACTTCGACAACCAGGTTGTCTTCTTCGGCATCAATGGTCGGGTTCGTAATGAGAACAGCGTTCAAAATACTCGGAAGGTTGCCTTCGGCAAACTCCAAGTCAACAACAGGTCCGATGACCTGCACTATTTTACCGGTATTAACAGCACTCATGCGTTATGCCCCCTTATCCTTTCAGTGCCTCGGCACCGCCTACGATGTCCATTAATTGGGTGGTGATACTTGCCTGGCGCGCCTTGTTGTAGACTTTGGTCAGGCTGCCGACCATTTCGTCGCAGTTCTTTGTCGCATTATCCATGGCCGACATGCGAGCTGCGTGCTCACTGGCCGACGTGTCGAGCAGGCCGCGATACATCTGAACCTTGACATACCTTGGCAGCAGTTCGGCCAAAAGGCCTTCCACTGACGGTTCAAAGATGTACTCGCTCGAAGCACCGGACGGAGCCTCCGCTTCGGGCGTTTCGGCGGGGAGAATCTGCGACGATGTCGCTTCCTGCCTCGCGATGTTTACGAACTTTCCGTAAACAATGTGCACTTCGTCAAATTGTCCGGAGAGATATCCGTCAATGACGAGATTGCCTGTTTCGCTTGCCAACTGAAAATCAAAGTGTGTCATGTTTTCAGCGTAAGCGGTAGTAATCTCGAAACTCGTCTTGCGGATGAAGTCTCTGCCTTTCTTTCCAATGCAGATAAACTTGACCGTCTTGCCTTCTGCTTCCTTCTGCTTGGCCAACCTGTTGGCGGCGTTGCACAAGTTCGCGTTGAAACTGCCGCACAACCCTTTGTCCGAAGTCACCAGTACAATTCCGATGTTCTGAATGACCTCGCGCTTTTCAAGCAAGGGATGCGCGCTGGCGTCGGCGCGGGAAGCGAGATCGATAAGAATGTCATTGAACTTATCAGCATAGGGACGAAAGCGCTCGATGCGGCTCTGAGCACCGCGCAGCTTTGCGGAAGCGACCATGTTCATCGCTTTCGTAATCTGCTTGGTCTTCTTTACACCGACGATTTTATTCTGAATGTCCCTGAGTGATGCCATTTAAGACTCCTTAAACGATCCTAGGCTTTGAAACCGGCTTTGAACTCATTGATCGCGTCAGCCAGTTTCTTTTCGGTTTCACTGCCAAGATCCTTGGTCTGAACGATTTCAGCCAGGATGTCGGATTTCTGGTTGCGCATGAACTCAACCAGTTCTTCACCGAAGCGGATGGCGTCTGTTACGGCTACGTCATCAAGGAATCCGCGGGTGCCTGCGTAAAGAACGGCAACCTGCTCTTCGACGACCATAGGCTTGTACTGGGGCTGCTTGAGCAGCTCGACCAGACGCTCGCCTCGGGTCAGCTTGGTCTTGGTGGCCTTGTCCAGATCGGAACCGAACTGCGCGAAAGCAGCAAGTTCACGATACTGGGCGAGGTCGAGACGCAGCGTGCCGGCAACCTTCTTCATGGCCTTGATCTGAGCGGCGCCACCAACGCGGGAGACCGAAAGACCAACGTTGATGGCGGGACGGATGCCGGCCATGAACAGGTTGGGCTCAAGGTAGACCTGGCCGTCGGTGATGGAGATAACGTTGGTCGGGATGTAAGCGGAAACGTCGCCAGCCTGGGTTTCGATGACAGGCAGGGCGGTCAGGGAACCGGCACCCAGTTTGTCGTTGACCTTGCAGGAGCGCTCCAGAAGTCTGGAGTGGAGATAGAAAACGTCGCCGGGGAAAGCTTCACGTCCCGGAGGGCGGCGCAGAAGCAGGGACATCTGCCGGTAGGCGACTGCCTGCTTGGACAGATCGTCATAGATAATCAGGGCGTGCTTGCCGTTGTCACGGTAGAATTCCGCCATGGTGCAGCCGCAGTAGGCAGCGATGAACTGCAAAGGCGCGGGCTCGGAAGCGGTGGAGGAAATGACGGTTGTGTATTCCAGAGCGCCGTTCTGACGAAGGGCCTCAACAACCTGGGCAACGGTGGAACGCTTCTGGCCGATGGCGACGTAGAAACAGTGAATGTCACTGTTCTTCTGCGCGATGATGGCGTCGACGCCGACTGCGGTCTTGCCGACCTGACGGTCGCCAATGATGAGTTCGCGCTGACCGCGGCCGATGGGCGTCATGGCATCGATAGCCTTCAGACCTGTGTACATGGGCTCATGTACGGACTTACGGGCGATGATGCCGGGAGCCTTGATTTCAACGTTACGAAACAGATCCGTCTGGATCGGTCCGAGACCGTCGATGGGATTGCCCAGGGGGTCGATGACCCGGCCCATGACCGCGTCGCCGACGGGAACCTGGAAAATCCGGCCCGTACGTTTGACGATGTCGCCTTCCTTGATGTGCTCCGTCTCGCCGAGAAGGGCGACACCAACGGAATCTTCTTCGAGGTTAAGGACCATTCCCATGACGTTACCGGGGAACTCGAGGAGTTCCATAGCCATCGCGTTTTCGCAGCCGTAAACGCGGGCGATACCGTCACCCACTGACAAGACCACGCCAGTTTCGCTCATCTCAACCTTTTTCTCGTAATTCTTGATCTGGCCTTCGATGATCTGGCTAATTTCTTCTGCTTTAATCTGCATAGCCTCTACTCACCCCTTTTGATATTTTCTTTCAAAATTTGCAGCTGAGCGCGAATACTGGCGTCCAGGATCTTGTCACCGATCTTGAGCATAAGCCCGCCAATAATCTCCTGATCCACTTCGTAATCAAGGACCACCGTCTGGCCCGACTCGCGTTGCAATTTATTGACAACGTTCTTCTGCACAACATCGGAGAGCTTTACAGCCGTCACCAGTTTGCCACGAAGAACACCCTGGGCTGAATCCAGGAGCGTTCCATAGGATGCGTTGATCTCGGGGAGAAAAGACAATCTGTTCTTGTCCGCAAGAAGCAGACAAAAATTCCGGACCATGGCGCAGGGTGCGACCTTGTCCAGAATCTTGATGATTACCCCTCTCTTTTCTTCCACACCAAAAATTGGGTTGCGGAAGATCTTCGTGAGCTCAGGCGCATTCTCCAGGAGTCCAGCCAGCCTGGCCAAGTCGTCACCGTATTGCGCCATTGCATCCTTGTCGGACTGCACCTGCGCTACGGCGAACAAAGCCTTGGCATACCGTCTTGCTACGATATTCCCAGTCAATTGAGCACCACCTTTTTAAGATATTCGTTGACCAAATCTTCGTGATCTTTCTTTTTAAGCTGCTTCTTGACAAGATCTTCCGCGGCAGTGGTAATCTTTTCGGCCAGTTCTTCACGGATGGCGTCGATAGCCAACTTGGCTTCCTGGGCCGCCGAAACTTCAGCCTGAGCCCTGATCTGCGCAGCCTGGACCTCAGCCTTGTCGATAATCGCCTGACGCATGGCTTCGCCCTGGGCCTTTGCGTCTTCCAGAATCTTGGCTTTTTCCGCCTCAAGATTCGCGATACTCGCTTCAACTTCGAGCAAGCGCTTCTCGGCATCTTCCTTGCGTTCGTCGAGATCGGCAAGGTCCGTCTCGATCTGCTTGGTGCGTCCGGACAGCACGTCCGCGATACGCTTGCCCGCGAACTTATAGATCAAGAACGCGACAATGCCGAAATTGATTACGCGATAGAGAAGGTCGAGCAGCTTGTTATGCCCCCCGCCATCTCCCTCGCTGGCGAAAGCTATCGCCGCGCAGAGAACCAGTGCTGCCGTCACCAATCCGACAGTCTTGAACTTTTTCAAAATTCCGCCCTCCTTATATGAAAAAGTAAATCTATGACACATAAGAAAAATCCCGAACCCGTTATGCCTTGCTCAGCACCTTGTCGGCGACATTCTTGGCATAGGCGGCGACTTCTTTACGCAGAGCCTTGAGGGCTGTCTGCTTCTGGCCGTCGATCTCATTTCGGGCGGCGGCGACCTTTTCGGCAGCCTCGGCACCGGCTTCGGCCAAAACGGAAGATTCAACCGCGACGCCTTCAGCTTTCAAGGAAAGACGCAAATGCTGAGCCTCAACCCGGGCTCCGCTCAACGCGGCCTTGTAGCTCTCAAGCTTGGCTTCCGCTTTGGCAGCGAAATCCTCAATGGTTCCCAGCTTTTGACTCATGACCTCGGCCCGTTTCTTGATGATCCCCCGGATGGGACGGTACAGGATCAAATTCAAGACCGTCAGAATGACCATAAAGTTCACAAGCTGAACAAAAAAAGTATAATCTAGATCAATCATGCCGCCCCCTAAAAAGGTTGTGAATTTTTGTTCAAAGTCACAGGGCCTCTATCTGATTCCCATTTTCGTGTCAAAATCTTTTTAGACAAAGCATCAGCAATACGGTTGGCATGACGTGGGTTTTCGCAGTTTGTTCGGAATTTCACGTGTCTAGCTCGCGCTTTTCTTTTCAAAAAAAATTGGCCGCCGAGCACGCCGCGACCACGACTTCTGCCGGATTCGCGGACGGAAAAATTCAGGCCGCGTGAAAAATTCGAAAAAAAACGAGTCAGCCCTTTTTGAAAACGAAACGGCGCATGGCCACATTCAGGACGAGTCCGAGCATGCAAAAATTGACCACGGACGCGCTGCCGCCATAGCTTATAAAGGGCAACGGGATTCCAACGACAGGCATTATGCCGAGCACCATGCCGATATTGATGAGGATTTGCCAAAAGAAATAAAAGAAGACCCCTGCTGCGAGATAACTCCCGAAGTCGTCCTTTGCTTCCATTGTGACGATGTAAATCTGGTAGAGAAAGGCGCAGAAGAGGACGAGCAGAATCATGGCCCCGAAGAAACCCCACTCTTCACCGAACACGGCAAAAGCGAAATCCGTATGCTTTTCCGGCAGAAATCGGAGCTGGCTTTGGGTGCCTTCCAGAAAACCCTTGCCCCAGAAGCCCCCCGAGCCGATTGCGATCTGGGACTGAATGATATGGTATCCGGCTCCCAGAGGATCGTTTCCAGGGTCAAGGAAAGTCATTATGCGCTGCTTCTGGTAATCGTGCAGAAAAAACCAGCCGAACGGAATCATGAACGGCAACACGACTACCAAAACCCTGAACACGGAACCGGTGATACCTTTGAAGAGAATCATGCCCCCCAGGATGAGCAGGATGTTCAAAGCCGAACCAAGATCAGGCTGCTTGACGACCAGAACCGCAGGCACCAGGCCGACAAGGAGCGCCTTGCCCAGGTTGATCCAGCCCAGCTTTCCCTCCATGCGGGCCATCAGCCTGGCACCGAGGATCAGGACCGCGATCTTAGTCAGCTCCGTTGGCTGCAGATTGAAAAAACCAAGATCGAGCCATCTCTTGGCTCCGTAAATGGTTTTCCCGGCAACGCTGACCCCGAGCAGAAGAATCAGGCAAAGGATAAAAAAGGGCCATGAAATGGATTTCAAATGCCGGTAATCAACCAGTACCAGCGCAGTCATCACGCTCAGCCCGACCCCGCCCCAGATCAGCTGCTTATTGAAGTACGTATCGATTTCAAGGCCTGAAGCCAGGCGCAGGGTACTGGCCGAATAAAGGTTCATGACCCCGACAAGAAAAAGCATCGCGGTCAGGATCAAGAGGCCCCAATTGATATGAAATATGAGTCGTCTGTCGAACATTACCCTTCCTGGTCAGTCCCCTGATTGCACATCCAGAAGCACATCGAGCACTGCCCCGGCCACCGGTCCGGCGTCCGAGCTCCCATGGCCACCATGCTCGACCATGGACACAACCACAAATCGCTTCCCGTCCTTTTCGCCAAAACTGGCCATCCAGGCATGATCCCTGTATTTGTACGGGATTTCCTGAGTCTTTTTCTTTTCGTATTTTTCTTGCAGCTTAACAACCTGAGCCGTGCCGGTCTTGCCTCCGATCCTGAAGCCGGGACGGCGAAGGATCCGGGCAGTGCCCCGATCCTCTTCCACCGTGGCCACCATGGCGTCGAGAACCAGCTTCCTGGTCGCAGGGCTCATGGGCAGTTCACCCACAACGTCAGGCTCCTCGGACAACAGGAGCGTTGGCCGCAAAATCTTCCCGTCATTGACCAGCGCCGCGACAAACCTGGCCACCTGCAAGGGTGTGGTCAGCGTATATCCCTGACCTATGGCGTAGTTCAAGGTCTCTCCGCCCTGCCATTTTTCTCCAAAGCGATTCAATTTCCATTCCGGCGTGGGCATGTTTCCGGCTCGCTCGTGAGGCAACTCAACGCCGGTCTTGACCCCGAACCCGCTGCGGATTGCAAAATCGCTGATCGCTTCCACGCCAAGCTCTTCCCCAAGCTGATAATAATAAACGTCGCAGGATTCGCGCAGGGACTTTTTAAAATCGACAGTCCCGTGACCGCCTTTGTTCCAGCAGCGAAAGACCCGCTTGCCGAGCTTGTAGCTGCCGGGGCAGAATACAGTCGAGGACGGCTTGACAGTACCACTCTCAAGCCCGAGCCCACCTATGGCAAGCTTGAAGATGGAGCCGGGGGGGTAGGTGCTTTGCACTGGTCTGTTCTGCAAGGGATGCAGAGGGTCTTCGAGCAGCTCTTTCCATTTCGCATGGCTGATGCCGACAACAAATTCATTGGGATCGTAGCTCGGCAGGCTGACCAACGCCAACACCTCGCCCGTGTCGGCGTCCATGGCCACAACCGAGCCGGCGCGGTCGCCCAGGGCCGCGGTCGCGACTTCCTGCAAGCGCAGGGATATGCTCAGATTCAGATCTTCACCCATAACCGGCGAGGAAACAATCCGCGAGGACAGCACCCTCCCGGAGGCATCGACTTCAAACTCCTGCAGTCCCTTGGTTCCACGCAACCTGCGCTCAAGCATGAGCTCCACACCCTGCTTGCCCACATTGTCGCCCAACTGCAGATCCGGGTCATTGTTGAGTTCGTCTTCATTGGCCCGGGACACATAGCCCAGGACGTGCGCCAGGGTTTTTCCATATGCATAGGAACGCTTGGGACGCACGGCGATGACAAGCCCGGGCCAGTCCTGCCGGTGAGCCTCGACCAGGGCCACCAGCTCAAACGGGATATTGGGCACGATGACCTGCTCGTCAAAATGTTTGACCCGCTTGCGACCGATCTCAAAGGCTTTTTGCAGTTCATCCCGGGGCTGACCGGTCCAACGACTGATCTGATCCAGGGTTTTGGCAATGTCCGGACAGTCTTCGCGCACCAGCGCCAGGGCGTAGGCAGGATTGTTTTCCGCCAGCAATTCCCCGGTACGATCCCGGATGATGCCTCGTGGAGAAAACATGGTGCTCTGCCTGGTCCTGTTCTCCTGGGCGCGGCCCTGATAAAAATCACTCTTGTAGATTTGCAGATACCACAGCCTGATACTGAAGGTGCAAAAGAGGACCAGCATGAACACAAGCAACAGCGGGGGCCCGGAAAATATCTGGGGCCGCTCAGGGGAGTTAAATGCGCCCATTTCTGCCTCCCCGCCGATAAATGAGCAGCGCGCCACCCCAAAAAATCACATATGCGGCCCACTGTCTGGCAAGCCAGGACCAGGGCGAATACGACCGGGGCGGCAGTTCCTGGAAACTGATTGCCCCGCTCAGCACCACCCATGACCAGCAGGCCAGCAGCAACGAAAACAGAATAATGAAAAGAGGATTTTCCGGCTCAAGAAGCCATTTCGAAAGCATGAAAAATATCAGCATCCCGGCATAAAAAAGAATACTCACGCCAAAACCCAGATTCCCGCCCCCTTCCTGCACAAGGACCCACAGCGCGGCCATCCAGAGCGCGGTCCACCACTGTCCGGACTGCAGACAGATGAGCACTCCGGGAGAAAGAAAGTCGAGCCCTCCGGACAGTTCCTGCGCCCACAGAGCGATGATCAGAAAGTCTGTCCACCAGATAACTGCAGGGATTTGACCCTTTCGTGAAGTCGAGGGATTCGCGGCGGAAAGTCTCACGGTTTCTTGCGCACAGGGTGCCGTGTTACAGTGGAAGGCTCTGGCGCAGAAGGGGGAGGCGTTACCGACGGGTCCGCCGCAGGGGCGGTATCGGACGCAGGGGCGGTATCCGGAGTTTTGTCATCCACCTTGGGAGCCTCGGGAGAGGTCGCGTTGGTCGCGGCCGGGGACATGACAGGCTGACCCGCATCGAATCCGTCCGTGCGGCTAAGGACCAGGAGTTCCTCGTAATACCTCAGGGCGAGGAGGGGTTCGGCATAGACCCGCTGAAAAAGGGAGACGTCCGCCGGAGTCACTTCCACCACCCTGGCCACGGGTATGCCCTTGGGGAAAACGCCGCCCAGGCCGGAGCTGAGCAATATTTCACCAGGGCTGACCGGATCGTTGCGGGGAATGAACTTGACTTCAAGAAAAGCTCCGGCCCCCTGGCCCTGGACAATGGCCGGCACACGGCCCTCGCTGGTCATGACGGGAATTCGGCTGGAAGGATCGGACAAGAGCACTACGGAAGAAAAATGAAGGCCTGGCTTGGCGATTCTTCCGACCACGCCCTTGGGCGAGATGACCGGATCATTGAGCCCGACGCCATGACGCAGGCCCACATCGACAAGTATGGTTTCAAGAATCGCATTGGGGCCGAGCTTTTGGCCGATGACCCGTCCCCCCCGCATTTCCCAGGGAGGTTCGGGGCTGAAGCGCAAAAGGGACGTCAAACGATCGGCGGATTTTGCCTTCTCGGAAATGCGGCCCAGCTCCTGTTCAAGCTCCCGCACCCGCAAGACCAGGTCCTCGTTCTCCTGGCGCACTCCGACCAGATAGACGTAGCGCGACCAGAATTCGTCGACATTGTTCTGAAGCCATCTGCCCGGAGCCAGGACCCATCCGGTCAACTCCAGACCGGTCAAGGCGGCCAGGCGATCGAGATACCCTGTCTTCCAATTCCATGTGTACATGGAGAAATAGAGGAACAGCGGAAGAAAAAAAAAGAGAACCAGCCGTTTGAAACGAGGGGACATCACTCTACTCGATGGTTACCTCGCGCAGGACGTCCAGATTGTCCAAGACCTTGCCGGAACCCAGCGCCACGGTGGACAAAGGATCATCGACCACGGTGATGGGCAGGGAGGTTTCCTCGCGCAGCAGACTGTCGAGGCCCTTCAGGAGCGCGCCGCCACCGGTCAGCACGATGCCCCGGTCGACGATGTCCGCCGCCAGTTCCGGCGGGGTCTGCTCCAGGGCGATACGCACGGCCTGAACAATTGAGTCTACGGGTTCGGAGATGGCCTTGCGGACCTCTTCCGAAGTGATGGTAATGTTCTGGGGAATGCCGGAAACCAGGTCGCGGCCCTTGACGTCCATGACCAGCTCCGGGTCCAGGGGGTAGGCGGAACCGATGGTCGTCTTGATGTCCTCGGCGGAACTCTCGCCGATGAGCATGTTGTATTTGCGCTTGACGTGCTGCAGAATCGCCTCGTCCATCTTGTCGCCGCCGATGCGCACGGATTTGGAATAGACGATGCCGGCCAGGGAGATGACTGCCACTTCAGTGGTTCCACCGCCGATATCGACAACCATGTTCGAAGTCGGCTCGGTGATGGGCAGATCCGCTCCGATGGCCGCGGCCATGGGCTCCTCGATCAGGAAAACCTCACGTGCGCCGGCGCTCTGGGCGGATTCGCGGACGGCACGCTTTTCGACCTGGGTGATTCCGGTGGGCACGCAGATGACAATGCGGGGCCGGACCAGCCGGCGGCTGTTGTGCACCTTGGAAATGAAATGACGCAGCATTGCTTCCGTCACTTCAAAATCGGCGATGACTCCGTCCTTCATGGGGCGAATGGCCACGATATTGCCGGGAGTACGGCCGAGCATCCGCTTGGCTTCGCTACCCACGGCCAAAACCTTGTTGTTGCCGCGGTTGTCGCGCTTGACGGCGACCACGGACGGTTCCCGCAGGACGATCCCCTTGCCCTTGACGTAAACGCAGGTGTTTGCGGTGCCGAGATCGATGGCCAGATCGTTCGAAAAGAACCCCAAAATCTTATCCAAAATCCTGGACATATATTTCCTCTTTTATCATGTTCAGCGCGGCAGGCTGGAAAATCGTCGCCCGTTCCGGAGCACGGACCATGGACCACTACGGGACACGGATAGAACGATCCCTGTAAGATGTATAATGAGCCTCGCTGCCTATCCGAATTTCAACGCGCAGGCAACCCGCACCGCAGCCAGACACAAACCTCAATCATACCAAGCATGTCTCAAAACAGATTCTACCGCCTGTCACTCTACTTCAAACGACGCTTTGGACAACGGATCCGTAAAATTCCGCTGGACGCCGGAAACTCATGCCCCAACCGGGACGGCACCCTGTCCCGCAGCGGCTGTGCGTTCTGCAACCAGAAAGGAACCGGAACCGGCCTTGCCGAAACCGGCATGTCCTTGCGTGAGCAGTATTTCGCGTACCGGGAGTTATCCCGGGACCGCGACACGAGCACGCGCTTTCTGGGCTACCTCCAGTCCTTCTCCAACACCCACGGTCCCGCCGCGCGATTGCGGACGCTTTTGCAGGAACTGGCTGAAGTGCCGGACCTCGTCGGGCTGGCCATCGGCACCCGGCCGGACTGCCTCGACGAGGAAAAACTGGACATCCTGCAAAACGCGCCCTTCGAGGAAATCTGGCTGGATTTGGGGCTTCAGTCCGCACAAGACGCCACCCTGCAGCGCATCAACCGGGGACATGACGCAGCCTGCTTTGCAACCTGGGCACGAAAAGCCGCGGAGCGGGGAATCAAGGTCTGCGCCCATGTCATCACCGGTTTGCCGGGCGAGAATTTGGCGGACTTCGAACAAACCATTCTCTTTGTCAACAGCCTGCCCGTGTCCGGCATCAAAATACATAATCTGTACATTTGCCGGGACACGCCTCTGGAATCAGCCTGGCGCGCCGGAGAGATTGAGCTGCTTTCCCAGGAAGAATCCCAGACCTGGCTTGTGCGGGGCATTGCCCTGCTGCGGCAGGATATCGTGGTCCACCGCATCAACAGCGACCCCGAACAGGACGAACTGCTTGCCCCTTCGTGGGCCCTCAAAAAAAACGTCTATCTGAACGCGGTCAAGCAGCATCTGCATGATACGGATACATGGCAAGGCAAGGGTTTGGGACTGAAACGACCGGAATGGATGAACCCTCAAAAGGAAAAACCATGAACAATTTTTCAGAGACGTTTGTAAACCA
>JAWLHW010000067.1:0-11446 GCA_041690155.1 Desulfomicrobium sp.
CGACAGATCGAACACTGGTTGCAGGGCTCGGAAGCGGGTCCGTTCTGGCAGTTCAGGGCTTTGGCAAAGATTCTGGCCAGGGTGGTCTTGCCTACCCCGCGAGTCCCGCTGAAAAGATAGGCCGGCGCGACCCGTCCGGTGGACGCGGCCCGGGAGAGGATGCGCTTGACAGCGTCCTGGCCGGCCACTTCTGCAAAACTCTGAGGGCGGTAACGGGCGGTAAGGCTTTCCTGACTCATGGTGTGTGGAGGGGGGTGCGAAAGTTCATGAAACGCCGGGCCCCGCAAGGCGGGACCCGGCATGCGTCCAGGGATCGCAAAAGCCTAGATCGTGTAACGGGCCAGCCACTTTCCGTACTTCGGATTGTCACCGCGCAGCAGCTTGAAATAGGCGTCCTGCAAGGCCGCCGTAACCGGGCCGCGACTGCCCTGCCCGATGGTCCGGCGGTCGATTTCGCGGATGGGCGTAACCTCTGCCGCCGTGCCGGTGAAGAAGGCTTCATCGGCGCAGTACAGTTCGTCACGGGTGAAACGCTCCTCGATGACGGTGTAGCCGAGGTCTTCGGCCAGGATCATCAGCGTCTCGCGGGTGATGCCGGCCAGGATGGAACCCAGGGGCGGAGTCTTGATTACCCCGTTGCGGACCATGAAGATGTTCTCGCCCGTGGCCTCGGAAACGTACCCTTCGGCGTCGAGCATGAGGGCCTCATGGTAGCCGTCGGCCAGGGCTTCGCGCTTGGCCAGCACGGAGTTGACGTAGTTGCCGCAGGTCTTGGCCTTGGTCATCATGACGTTGACGTGATGGCGGGTAAAGGTCGAGGTTTTGATGCGGATGCCCTTCTCCAGGGCTTCGGCGCCAAGATACGCGCCCCACGGCCAGGTGGCGATAATGGTCTGGATCGGGTTGTCGCCGGGAAAGACGCCCATGGCTCCGGCACCGATGAAGCACAGGGGCCGGATGTAGCCCTCGGGCTGACGATTGGCTTTGAGGGTCTCGATGATGGCATCGAAAATCTGCTGCTCGGTGAAGGGGATGACCATCTCGTTGATCTTGGCCGACAGAAAAAGCCGTTCCACATGCTCCTGCAGCCGGAAAACAGCCGAACTGCCATCGGAGCACACGTAACAGCGGATGCCCTCGAACACGCCCATGCCATAATGCAGGGTGTGGGTCAGGACGTGAACCTGCGCCTCGTCCCAGGGCACGAGCTTGCCGTCGAACCAAATCTTGTCAGCTTTCTGAACCATACATCCTCCTCGATGTGGGCGTCTTTTATGTGACCCGGGATACGTGATCCGGGGCGTGGTCGGACACTAGGACATGGCCAAAGCCCGGTCAAGGGAGCCCTGTCCTACTTGCCTTTTTCGTTATCGTGGCTGGAACGGAAAACCATGCGGATGGGCGTCTTGTCCATGCGGAAGACCTTGCGCAGCTGATTCTCCAGATAGCGCACGTAGCTGCCGTGAAAGAGCTTCTCGTCGTTGACGAAGAAGACAAAGGTCGGCGGACGGGAGTCGGCCTGGGTCATGTAGTAGATCTTGCCCCGGCGACCGCCCATGACCGGCGGCTGATGCCGTTCAGTGACCATCTTGACCAGGCGGTTGAGTTCGCCCGTGGTCACGCGCTGACCGCACTGTTCCCAGAGCTTCTCGACCAGGGGCAAAAGTCCGCCCAGCCCCGCCATGGAGACGGACGAGGAATAGAGCACCGGCACATGGGCGCAGAAAGCGAACTGATCCACCATGTCCTTCTTGGCCTTGGCCAGCTGGTCCTTGCTCAACAAGTCTATCTTGTTGACAACAATGATAAAAGGAACCTTTTCCGTGTCCAGAAAGGACAAAAGCCGTTTGTCCTGCCCGACTACGCCGTCCATGATGTCGAGCACCAGGACGACCACATCGGCCTGCTTGGCGGCCTGCATGGAGTGCACGACGCTGAAGTATTCCAGGGAATCGGTGACCTTGGACTTGCGGCGCACCCCGGCGGTGTCGACAAAGGTGTAGGTCTTGCCGCCGCGCTGTACGGTCACGTCCACGCAGTCGCGGGTGGTGCCGGCCTCGGCGCTGACCATGAGCCGTTTCTTGCCCAGCAGCGCGTTGATGGTCGAAGACTTGCCCGCGTTGGGCCGCCCGAGCAAGGCGACTTTAAGCCCGCCCTGGGCCGGTCCGGTTCCGGGCTCCAGCGCATCAGGTTTGGGCAGGGCCTCTTCGATCATCTCGCGCAGGTCGCCCATGCCGAAACCATGGGCCGCGGACACGCAGTCCAAAGGAAAGCCCAGGCCATAGAAGTCGGCCGCCAGGGTTTCTTCCTGCTCGGGGCCATCGACCTTGTTGACGATGACGCGCACTTCCTTGCCGCTCTGGCGCAGGTACTGCCCGACCTGTTCGTCCTGGGGATGCAGCCCGGTCCGGCCGTCGACAATGAATAAAATCAGGTCCGCCCCGGCCATGGCCTCCCGGGCCTGGTCAAAGATGCTGATCTCGATCTCGTCGCTGGAATCAGGGACCAGACCGCCCGTGTCGATCAGCATGTACGAACGTGTTTCTCCGCGCACCTCGCTGAAGATGCTGTCCCGGGTTACGCCGGCCATGTCGTGGGTGATGGAGACCCGCCTTTTGATGAGGCGATTGAAAAGTGTGGATTTGCCCACGTTGGGACGCCCGATAAGGGCCACCATGGGAAGCTGCTGGTTCATGTTCTTGGGTCCTGACCGATGATCTCGGCGATACTCGATGTGTAGGGCGGGGAAAGTACCCCGCGTTCAGTGATGATGCCCGTGATCAGCGAGTGATCCGTGACATCGAATGCAAAATTGAAAACCGGGACTCCATCGGGCGTGATCTGCGTACTCCCCACGTGGGTCACTTCCAGCGGAGTGCGATCCTCGATGGGGATGAGGCTGCCGTCCGGCGTGGCCAGATCAAAGGTGGAACTGGGCGCGGCCACATAGAAGGGAATGCCGTAATGGCGGGCCAGGATGGCCACGCCGGAGGTTCCGATCTTGTTGGCAACGTCGCCATTGGCCACGATGCGGTCCGCCCCGACCACGACCTTGCTCACCAGCCCGCGCCTCATCAGCAGCGAACAGGCATTGTCACAGGCCACGGTGACGGGGATGGAGTCCTTGTGCAGCTCGTAGGCGGTCAGCCGCGCACCCTGCAGAAAAGGCCGGGTCTCGTTGGCGATGACGGAAATCTTCTTGCCCATGTCCACCGCGCCCCGGATCACGCCAAGGGCGGTGCCGTAACCGGCAGTGGCCAGAGCTCCGGCGTTGCAGTGGGTCATGACCGTGTCGCCGTCATCCAGCAGAGCCCCGCCAAAACGGCCCATGGCCTTGTTGATGGCGATGTCCTCGGCGTGAATCTTCATGGCCAGAGCCGACCAGACCTCGCCCAGTTCCCGCGGATCCTGGATATTCAATCCGGCCGCACGCATCAAACCCACGGCCCAGACCAGATTGACCGCCGTGGGCCGGGCCTTGGCAAGCAAGGAAAGCAGGCGCTCAAGCTCATTGCGCCAATACGCTCCGGCGGCCATGGCCTGTTTGAGCGCTATGCGGCAACCGTAGGCGGCGCTGACACCAATGGCAGGCGCCCCGCGCACGACCATGGTCTGCAGGGCGTAGATGACGTCTTCCACGGTGCGGCAGGCAAAGGTTTCCTCAATCAGCGGCAGTTTGCGCTGGTCAAGAAGGAGCAGGGCGCAGGCCTCGGCGTCAAAGCGGATGTGGTCTTCCATGGAGTTCCTCTTAAAAAAGAATGGGTCGTATGGGTCGTATGGGTCGTATGAAAACCTCTTCAACCTATATGTCCCATACGTCCTATAGGTCCCAGAAATCCTATTCTGCCCATTTTTCTTCCCCAACAAAAAACCGGACCACCAAGCAGCCCGGTTTTCACAGACAGGCTCAGCGCCCTGCCTTCTAGGAGCGCTCGGTCACTTCCACCAGGTGGTAGCCGAACTGGGTCTTGACCGGTCCGTGCACGACGCCGACGGCCTCGTTGAAGCAAACATGGTCGAATTCTGCCACCATCTGACCGGGGCCGAATGTGCCCAGATCTCCGCCGCGCTTGCCGGACGGGCACTGTGAATAATTGCGGGCGATCTCGGCGAAATCTCCGCCCTCTTCGGTGATCTTCGTTTTCAGAGCCTGGCAAACCTCTTCGGTTGCCACCAGAATGTGACGGGCACGTGCTTTGGCCATGGAACTCTCCTTCGTTTTTTTTGTGGCCCTACCCGTATGCCCGTCACTTGGCAAGATGCTCCCGGGGGTCAGGCGTAAGCGAGCATGCACTGTTTCACGGCTTCCATATCCACGGGCTTGCGATACAGGGCACCGCCAGCGCACTGCGGAAGCTGCGTGTCCTTGGATGGCCGCTCCTCGCGGAACAGAACACCTATGGGGATTTCTTCTCCGAAAGTCTGGGCCACGGTCATGGCGGCGGCCCAGTCTTGCGGATCATGACTCACTTCCTTGCACCTGGCCTTGTACCAGGCAAAAGTGTTGACCTTGTTGAATGAAATGCAGGGCGAATGCATGTCCACCAGGGCAAAGCCAGGATGCTTCATGGCCTGCTCGATGGTCTGCGCGGCATGCTCATGAAACCCCGAGAAGGTCCGGGCCACGAAGCCGGCGCGCATGGCCACGGCCACGGCCACGGGATTGAACGGCTGGTCGACGACGCCCTGGGGATTATTCTTGGTCACGTGCCCGGTCATGGTCGTGGGGCTCGACTGCCCCTTGGTCAGGCCGTAGATCTGGTTGTCGTGCACGATGAGGGTGATGTTCACGTTGCGCCGGATGGCGGCCAGGAAATGGTTGCCGCCCTCGCCGTAGGTGCAGCCGTCACCCGACTCCACCAGCACGGTCATCTCCGGGTTGGCCAGCTTGATGGCCTGGGCCGGGGACAGGGCGCGGCCGTGCAGCCCGTTGAAACCGTTGCACTTCAGATAATGCACGATCTTGGCCGCCTGGCCGATGCCGGAGACCATGATGAACTGGTGCGGCTGAATGTCCTGGCTGGCCAGGGCTTCCTTGACGGCCACAAGCACGTCATGATTGCCGCAGCCGGGACACCAGCTGGTCTTGAATTCGCCGTAGGTCTTGGTGTCGATCATAAAGCCTCCAGGATGGGCTGCAGCCGCTCCATGACGAACCCGGCCGTAAGGGCCCGGCCATCATAGCGCAGAACGGTGTCTTTAATGTGAAAACCTGTGGTCTTGCGCAAAAGGCCCGCGAATTGGGCGGTGCTGTTGCCTTCCACGGCCACGACTGTCCCTGCCGCTTCAAGACGGGGCATGAAGGCCTCGGGGACCAGGGGCCAGACCTGAGTGAAGCACAGACAGGCGGCCTTGACCCCGTTTTCGCGCAGGCCTGCGGTCACTTCGCGCAAGACCTCGCAGGTGGATCCCCAGCCGACCAGCAACAGATCCGGCTCTTCGTCGCCCGAAAACTCCGGCGGCAGGACTTCTGACAGGAGCACCTCCATCTTGGCCAGACGCTTGTCCTGCATGCGCACGCGGATGCCTCCGTCCTCGATGATGTGTCCGGCCTCGTCGTGCTCATGGGAATCGGCCAGGACCAGACTCTTCCCGTGCCCGGGAATGCGCCTGGGGGATATGGGATTGTCCCAGTTGTAGCGTCGGTAGTTCTCCGGCTCGGCGTCGTCCAGGTCAGGCTCCGCAATGGGCGCAAGCACCTCCAGATCAAAGGGCGCGACAGACCGCGGGGCGCTGGCCAGATACTGATCCGAGAGCACAAACACCGGGCCCTGACTTTTTTCGGCCAGATCAAAAGCCTTGTAGGTCAGATAAAAGCAATCCTCCAGCGTGGCCGGTGCGAGGATGGCGCGTGGGGATTCGCCATGCCCGGCATACAGGACAAGCTCCAGGTCCGCCTGCTCCGTGCGCGTGGCCAGACCCGTGGCCGGGCCGGGGCGCTGGGCCACGACAAAGACCACGGGCGTCTCCGAGACTCCGGCCAGGCTGACCGCCTCGGTCATGAGGGCGAACCCGCCGCCCGAGGTGGGCACGATGCTCCGCGCTCCGGCGTAAGCCGCGCCAAGCGCCATGTTTGCGGCCGCGATCTCGTCCTCGGCCTGCTCCACCACGACGCCCATTTCAACAGCGGCATGCACCAGGCCTTCCGCGATGGAAGTCGCGGGGGACATGGGGTAATAGCCGCAAAAACGCACCCCGGCAGCCAGCGCGCCCAGAACCACGGCCTGATTGCCGTCCATGCTGAGCATCTTGGTCGAGGCATCGGCTTTGGGCAGGGGCAGGCTCGGCGCGTTTTCAACGGCCCACTTCATGGAAGACGCCAGCACATCGAGGTTGCTGGAGACGATCTTGTCCCCCTTGTCACTGAACTCTTCCTTCAGCTGTTCCTCGAACAGGGCCGCCTCCAGGCCAAGCATGGCCCCGATCACGCCAAGCAAGGCCACGTTGCGGAACACGGGACGCGACGCGAGCTCCTCAAAGGGGATGGCCACCATGCCGGGACGGGCAGGCAGTTCCCAGGCCGCGTCGACCAGGATGATGCCCGGATCCTTGAGCTTGTCCTTGTGCAGTTCCACGCTTTCCTGGCTCATGGCCGCCAGCAGGTGAAATGTGTCCGGCGGTCCCTGTATGGGACGCGAACCGATGCGCAGGCGAAAATTGTTGTGCCCGCCCCGCACCCGGGACATGACATGATGGGCCCCGAGCAGATGCCTGCCCGAGCGGACCACGGCCTTCACCAGCAGCCCGGACACGGTATCCAGGCCCTGACCGGCCTCCCCTCCCATAATTAAATGCAGTTCTTCGTGCACGAATATCTCCTTGGTTTCCCATACGCGCGGCGATTCCGCGACATGAATTTCTACCATCCTCTTGCTGGCATATTTTGCGGGAGGATACAACCATCGGCAGATGATCGTGATAAAAAAACGGTATCCCCGTGTCCCGGCAACGCACCGTCCCACTGGACGGGACTGGCGTAAATTCTTAAGGCAATCGCGTCTGAAGCTTATCCCCATGAAGGAAATTTCCATGTCCTCACCAAACTGCGTCATCGGTATCGACACCGGCGGCACCTATACAGATGCGATAGCGCTTGACCGTTCATCCGGAAGGATTCTGGCCGGCGTAAAGACTCCGACCACCCCCCAAGACCCGGCCAGGGCCATCGCCCGAAGCCTGGAGAACGTGCTCCAGGCCTCGGGCGTGGATCCGCAAAAAGTCGAGCTTGTGACCGTATCCACAACCCTGGCCACCAACGCGCTTGTGGAGAACAAGGGGGCCGAGGTCGGTCTCTTCGTCATCGGTCACGACAACCGCCTGCGCATCCCGGCGGCGGACATGCGCTTCATCCCCGGCGGACACAAGGCCAAAGGTGTCGAATACGAGCCGCTGGGCATGGATTACTTGATTCAGGGCATCGCCGCCATGAAGGGCCACGTGGATGCCTACGCGGTCTGCTCCATGCTCGCCTTCGAGGATCCGACCCACGAACTGGTTGCGGTCAAGGCCATTGAACTCATGGACCCCAAGCCCGTGTTCTGCTCCCACCAGGCCAGCACGCGCCCGGGCATGGAGGAACGCGCGGCCACGGCCGTGCTGAACGCCCGCCTGTTGCCCGTCATGCAGGACTTCCTGCGCAGCATCGCCCAGTCCATGCAGCGCCTTGGCCTGTCCTGCCCGGTGCGCATCGTGCGCGGGGACTGCCAGAGTATGGACCTGCAGGATGCCGTCCGCAATTCATCGGCCACCGTGGCCAGTGGCCCGGCGGCCACAGCCCTGTTCGGCGTCCACGCAGCCAAAGGCGAAACGGCGCTTGTCGTTGACGTAGGCGGCACCACCACCGACATCACCCTGATCAAGGATGGATTTCCCGTTGTCCGCGAGCAGGGCATGACCATCGGCTCCTGGCGCACGCACGTGCGGGCCGTGGAAATGTACACCGTGGGCCTTGGCGGCGACAGTCTGGTGCGGGTTGAAGGCGGCAGGTTGCACCTGGGACCCGCCCGGGTCGTGCCTCTGTCGCAGGCCCAACTCTACCTTGAAGGACCGGCCCTTGAAGCCGTGACCAATCCCCAGGCCTGGCTTGGAGCAGACCTCTGCGCCCAGTGCGTGCAACTGGCTCGCGGAGTCGAGGCCGGAGACGACGCGATTCTGAACTGGCTCGCCGAAAACGGGCCAGCCACGCCCTCGCGCCTGCGGCAGGAGCTGGCGCTGGCCGAATCGAGACTCGACAAGGCCATTCACAAGCTACAGGCCGCAGGGCGGGTCATCACCTGCGGATTCACGCCCACCGACGCCCTGCATGTCCTTGACCGCCTGCGCCTGGGCGAAATGCGTCCCGCCGTGCGGGGCGCAGAAGTGCTGGCCGCGTTGATGGGGATTACCGCCGAAGCGTTCTGCGCGAGCGTGCTTGACAAGGCCCACGACACCATCGCCTCGACCATCCTCGGCGCGCTCGGCAACCGGGAAGTCGGCCCGACGCTGGCCGGGTTGCTGAATCAATCCGATCCCGACGCTCTGCTCGACATCACGGTCCGGGTCCGGCCCCGCATCATCGGCATCGGCGCGGCCGCACCCTACCTGCTGCCGGAAGTGGCCGCACGGCTGGGTACCATGGCGATCTTTCCCAATCATTATGAAGTCGGCAACGCCCTGGGCGCTGCCCTCATGGATACCACCAGCAAGGAGTGAACATGCATTTCAGGAAACAGTGTTTTGCAGCGGCCATGGAAATTTGCAGTGAAAGCGAACTGGCCGAGGTCGTGCATGCCTGGGTGCCGGCCGACTGCGGCTACGTGGTGCATGCCTGGGCCGAAGTTGAGGACGCAGTCTACGATCTGACCGAAAGCGAGCGGCCGATACGTAAGGCCGACTATTACGAGCGTATGGGTGTGCGTGAAAACCTGACCCGCCGCTACGGCCGCGTGGAGTACTTCACCCTCATGGCCGAAACCGGCAGTATGGGGCCCTTTGACACGAAATTCTTCTTCGCCAACCAGACCTCGTTTTTGCCCCAGGCTTGACGTCCATGCCCTTTGCCGGGGAAATCGCCGCCCTCTCGGCGGCCTTCATCTGGGCCGTGGCCACCATGATCTACGCCCGCACCGGCAATCAGGCCCCGGCGCTGTTCCTGAACCTGATCAAGGGCAGCATCGCCGTGATCATGCTGAGCGTGACCGTTTTCGTGCTTGGCGATACGGCCCCTACGCTATCGAATTCGCAGTGGCTGTGGCTGGCGGGCAGCGGCATCGTTGGTATCAGCATCGGCGACAGCGCCTATTTCTCGGCCATAAGACGGGTCGGCCCCAGCCAGACCCTGCTGATCGAATCCCTGGCCCCGCCGCTGACCGGCGTCCTGGCCCTGTGCTTCCTGCACGAAGCCATCGGGTTCTGGGCCTGGGCGGGCATCTTTTTGACCATGAGCGGCATTCTCTGGGTGATCACGGAGCATCAGCCGCAACAAAAAAGGCTGAATCTGCCGGGCCTTGGCTTCGCGACCCTGGCCGCCCTCTGCCAGGCCACAGGCATGGTCATGTCCCGGCAGGTCATGGTCACCACCGAAATCACCCCCCTCTGGGCCGCCCTCATCCGTCTGGGCGCGGCCAGCCTGGTGCTGTGGACCCTGCTGCCGCTCATCAAGCCCGAAGTCGTCCTGCGCAGGGCCTGCTGGAGAGCCATCGGCACGGCCCGAAACGGATGGGCGTTCTTCACCCTGGCCGTCTTTCTGGGCACCTTCCTTGGCATCTGGCTGCAGCAGGCCGCCCTCAAACTGACGGACGCGGCCATCGCCCAGACCCTGATCTCGGTCAGCCCTCTCTTCGCCCTCGGGCTGGCTGTCCTGTACGGACACAAGGTCTCCCGGCGCAGCCTCGTCGGCGCCCTCATTACCCTGGCCGGAGTGGCTCTTTTTTTCCGCTGAAAGGCCCGGGACCGGCAGCGACCGCGACAGAGAACCGGAGCTTGCCTTTTGGCTTCGTCCTGATATTTCTGGTTGCTCCAAAACCTTCTCAATGTCCGGGAGCACCATGACACCTTCCTGTCCCACCCCGACCCAGGCTGCGCCGGTCAACCTGGTGATATTCGGCGCCACCGGAGACCTGGCCATGCGCAAGATCTACCCGGCCCTGGCCTCCCTGTGTAAAAACGGCCTGCTCAGCCATGACTCGCACATCCTGGCCGTGGGACGGACGGATTTGGACACGCCGCAGTATGCGCGTCTTCTGGGCGAAAAACTGGACGGAATTATCCCCGAGTCCTGCATGGCCGATCTGGTCCCGCGCGTCAGCTATCTGCGCCTGGACCCCGAGGCCTCGGAATCCGGCTACACCTTGAGTCTGGCCCTGGGCGCTCTGGACGAGGGCAAGCCGAAAAACCGGCTTTTCTATCTGGCAGTGCCCCCGGCCGCTTACATACCCCTGGCCACCATGCTCGGCGAGGCCGACCTGGGGAGGGAGGAAGAAGACGCCAGCGTGCGCATTGTCGTGGAAAAACCCTTTGGCCGCGACCTGCCCACGGCGCAGGAACTGGACACGGTCCTGCATCGCTATTTCAAGGAACGCCAGATTTTCCGCATCGACCACTACATGGCCAAGGAAACCGTGCAGAACGTGCTTCTGCTGCGCTTCGCCAACGCCCTTTTCGAGCCGGTCTGGAACCGCCGCTACATTGATCACATCCGCATCACCGCCGCCGAAGCCCTGGGCATCGGGCACCGCGCCGATTTCTATGATCAGGCCGGGGTGCTCAGGGACATGTTCCAGAACCACATGATGATGCTGCTTTCGCTGTGCGCCATGGAGCCGCCGTCCATTTTCGAGGCCGAACTGGTCCGCGACGAGCGCTCCAAGGTCTTCCGAGCCCTGCGCCCGATCGATCTGGAACGCCTGGACGAGCAACTCATCCTTGGCCAGTACGGGCCGGGCATGTCGGGTGGCCAGGCCGTGCCGGGATATCTGCAGGAGGCGGGGGTGCGGCCGGACTCGACCACGCCGACCTTTGCCTGGCTCAAGGTCTATCTGGACAACTGGCGCTGGCAGGGCGTGCCTTTCCATCTGTGCTCGGGCAAGCGTCTGGAGGCCAAGCACACCGAGATCACGGTGCAATTCAAGAATGTGCCCGTATCCATGTTCCGTAAGACCAAGGACGAGATCATCCCTCCCAATCGACTGGTCATCGGCATTCACCCCAACGAGGTGGTGCGCCTGGAGGTCCAGACCAAGGGCCAGGGCTCCACGCTCTGCCTGCATGGACAGTCCATGGAGTTCTCTTACGGCAGCACGGGTCTTGGCCGCCTTGACGATTACGCCAAGGTTCTGCTGGACTGCATCACCGGCGACCAGACCCTCTTTTGGCGGCAGGACGCCGTGGAGCTGTGCTGGGGCTTCCTGACGCCCATCCTCGACCGCTGCGACTGCCCGGACAAAGAACTGACCCTGCACACCTACCC
>JAWLHW010000068.1:0-11358 GCA_041690155.1 Desulfomicrobium sp.
TTGTCGATGGCAAGCAGCGTCATTTGCGACCTCCAGCGGGAAGAAGGCTGGCGATGTCATAATTCTTGGGACCGGGCGGAAGCAGGCCCTGATTCCTGAAGATCATCATCAGCACCATGGCCGCGCCAAAAACCAGCATGCGATATTCGGCCAGGCCGCGGAAGATTTCCGGAAGGCCGACCAGAAGAAAAGCGCCCAGGATGACTCCCGGAATGCTTCCTGCTCCGCCCAGGATGACAATGGAGAAGAGGACGACGGACTCCGCGAAGGAGAATGATTCCGGAGCGATGATGGTCATCTTGGATGCGTAGATGGTTCCGCACATGCCGGCCCAGACCGCACCAATGATAAAAGCCACCAGCTTGTGATGGGAGACGTTTATCCCGCTTCCGCCGGCAGCCACCTCATCCTCCTTGATGTACATGAGCGCCCGCCCGAAACGCGAATGCTCAAGTCGTAGCAAGAGGAAAATGGTCACGGCCGCAAAACCCCAGATCAGGTAAAAGAACTGGTCGGGTTTGGATATCTTGTACCCGAAGACCGTTGGCCTGCTGATGCCGAAGATGCCGTTGGCCCCGCCGGTGATGTCGAAGACGTTGTTGATGAGCGCGATGCGCACAATTTCGACAATACCGATGGTCACAATGAGCAGATAATCCCCGCGCAGGTGGATGATGGGTCTGGCCACGATCATGGCGAAGAATCCGGCCATTATTCCTGCCAGGGGCATGATCCAGAGCACGGGAATGCCGAACGTGGTGTTCAGGATGGCCGTGGTGTAGGCGCCAATGGCGTAGAACGCGGCGTGTCCCATGTGGAAAAGGCCGGCATGGCCAAGGATGACATTGAGGCTCAGGGCCAGGATGGTGTAGAGTCCGACGTTGTTGAAGACGTCGGTCCAGTAGGCGTTCAGGAACATGGGGCATGAGGCCATGAGCAAGCCAAAGGCGAGGTAGAGGATAGTGCTAGATTTCATACTTTTTCAGCCACCCTTTCTCCTAGAAGGCCCGTGGGCCGGACAATGAGGATCAGGATCAAGACACAAAAGGCGATGGCGTCCTTCCATGCGATGGAGATGTACGCCGCGCCGAGGGCCTCGATGACGCCCAGCAGCAAGCCGCCGACCATGGCTCCGGGGATGTTGCCGATGCCTCCCAGGATGGCCGCCGTGAAGGCTTTGAGGCCGTACATCCAGCCCATGCTGAAATTGATCTGCCCGTAATAGAGGCCGACCATGAGTCCGGCCGCGCCGCCCAGGGCCGGGCCGATGCAGAAGACCAGCATGATGACCCGGTCGACGTTTATGCCCATGAGCTTGGCTGCGCCCTGATCGATGGCGGCGGCCCGAATGGCCGTGCCGATCTTGGTCTTCTGGATGAAGAAATACAGCGCTGCCATGAGCACCAGGGAGGTTGAAAACATGATGATGCGCATGACGGGGATGTCCAGCCCCATTATGTTCACGACCGTCCTAGGCAGGATGTTGTGGGGATAGACCAGAAATTTGGGGCTGTAGATGGCCATGATCGCATTCTGAAAGAAGATGGACGCACCCAGGGCTGAAACCACGGCCGAAAGCCGGGGCGACTGGCGAAGCGGTCGGTAGGCCACACGCTCCAGTATTGCGCCGATGATGGCGACCAGGATCATGACCATGACGGCCAGCAGAATCACGGCAGGCAGCGGTCCGATTTTGTCAAAAAGGCCCATGGAGATGAGCAGGGTCAGGCCAAGGTAGGCGCCGATGGTGAAAAGATCGCCGTGGGCGAAATTGATCAGCTTCAGGACCCCGTAGACCATGGTATACCCGAGGGCGATCAGGGCATAGATGCCCCCGACGGCCAGTCCATTGGTCAATTGTTGAAAAAATTCTTCCATAATTTGTGTCGGGGCAAGATGTTGAAAAAAAGGGCTCCTCCCGGAAGAGGAGCCCTTGCTTTTTACGGCTGCAGGACAAAGGCACCGGCGGCGTCGACCTTGTACACACGGTACAGGTCGCCAACACGGTCACCCTTTTCGTTGAAGGAGATCTTGCCGGTCAGGCCGGAGAAGTCTTTCATTTCATTCTGCAGATAGGCGGCCAGCTTTTCGCTGGAGGTGTCCTTGGTCTGGGCAATGGCTTCGGCAATTACGCGGTAGGCGTCGCCAGCCAGAACGGCCCAGACGGAACCGGGCGCGCTGCCGTAGGCAGCCTTGTATGCGGTCATGAAATCCTTGGCTTCGGGGGTGTCCAGATCAGCCGGAACAGGAGGGCTGAGGAACATGAAGCCTTCGGCGGATTCGTTACCGGCGATCTTGACCAGATCGGGGTTGTTGGTTGCGTCGCCGCCGAGCATGGGTACATCCCAGCCCATTTCCATCTTCTGGCGCAGAAGCATGCCAGCCTCGGGATAATAGCCGGTGAAGAAGATGACTTCGGGGGCGGCGGATTTGATCTTGGTCAGGATTGCATTGTAGTCGCGCTCGCCGGGAGTCAGTGCGTCGTAGAAGGCGATGGTCTTGCCCTGGGCTTCGAGCAGGGACTTGGCTTCGTCGGCCAGGCCCTTGGCGTATGAGGTATTGTCGTGAAGGATGGCGATCTTGTTGAAACCAAGGTCACCCAGGGTTTTGGCAGCGACCGTGCCCTGCTCGTCATCGCGGGGGCAGGTGCGGAAGAAAAGGGGCAGGCCCTTTTCGGACAGGCGGATGGCCGTGGAGCCTGTGGCAACCTGAAGGATGCCGGACTCGGCATAGATGTTCTGGGAGGCTTCGGTGACGGACGATCCGTAGGTGCCGATAACGGCGGAAATTTCCTTGGTGGTCAGACGGGTTGCGGCCAGGGCTGCCTGGCGCGGATCGCCGCCATCGTCCTCGACCACGATTTCGACCTGGTTGCCATTGATCCCGCCTGCCTTGTTGGTTTCAGCGGCCAGCAGTTCGACAATCTGTTTCATGTCCTGACCTTCACTGGCCCAGGAGCCCGTCAGGGGGCACATGAGGCCGATGCGGATGGTCTCGGCCCAGGCCGATCCCAGGGTCAAGGCCACGAGGGTCAGGGTCAGGAAACCAAGTGTACACAGTTTTCTCTTCATGAAGTCCTCCTTCAGGTTGCAGAGCCCTTGGGTTCGCAGGCTGCGAACCGGTTGTAGGTAAAATATGAAACCGGAGAGTCCGGATAACCCCTTCAAAGGAACGCTAAGAAAACACGGGATGGAAAAGATAACGCAGGAATTAATTTGTAAAAAATGTAAAATTTGACTACATGAGAAGAGTTGAAAAATCAATTTTTTTCCAAAAAGAGACAAGTGCTCGCGTGAAAAAGAGTCTTTTCGATGATTGTTCGGTTTGTATGCGGCCATATTGAATTTTATTTAAAACAGGGGCGTTGAGCAAGGTTTTTTGCGTATGTTCGGCTGGTCTGGCTTGATTCGGCCCGCAGAGAGCATGGCGACCAGGCGTCGATTTAAAAGAGTATCGATTGAATGAATTCGGCGCGGCGGTCTTTTCCGCAGAAAAAAAACGGCCCGCAGAGAACGGGTCTCTGCGGGCCGCAAGGCAAGGCGAAAGGGAAGAGGTCAGATGATCCAGTCGTCGTCTTCTTCGATTGGTGCGAAGCCTCGGCGCATGGTGTTTTCGCAGACCAGCCTGGGGTCCATGAACTGCAGCAGGTAGTCCGGGCCGCCGGCCTTGGAGCCTACGCCGGACATGTTGAATCCGCCGAAGGGATGGCGCTCGACCAGCGCGCCGGTGGAGCCGCGGTTCAGGTACAGGTTGCCGACGTTGAACTGTTCCCGGGCTTTTTCCAGGTGTTTGGGGCTGCGTGAGAACACGGCCCCCGTCAGCGAATAGCGCGTGGAGTTGGCCCACTCGATGGCCTGGTCGAAGTTTTTGACCTTCATGACCGAAAGAATCGGGCCGAAGACTTCCTCCTGGGCGATGCGGTGCTCGGGGGTGATGCCCTCGACGATGGTCAGGGGGGCGTAATATCCGCTGGCCGGGACAGGGCTGGAGTACAGGACCTTGCCCTCGGCCTTGGCGATATCGATGTATTTGAGCACGTTCTGCTGGGCCTTGTCGTCCACCACCGGTCCCATGAAGTAGGTCGGGTCCTCGGCCGGTCCGATGGCCAGGGACTTGGCGCCTTCCACCAGGCGTTCGATGAACTTGGCATAGATGGGCTCGACCACGATGACCCGGGAGCAGGCCGAACACTTCTGCCCCTGGAAGGCAAAGGCCGAGTGCAGGACTTCCCTGATGGCCTCATCCAGATCGGCGTCGTCATCGATGATGATGGCGTTCTTGCCGCCAAGCTCCGCGATGACCTTCTTGATCTGTTTTTGACCGGGATGGACCACGGACGCCTTGTTTATGATACGGTGCCCGACTTCCATGGAGCCGGTGAAGGCGATCAGCGAGATGTCAGGGTGCTCGACCAGGTAGTCGCCCATGACCGAGCCACGGCCCGGGACATAGTTGAACACGCCCGCAGGCAGACCGGCCTTGCGGAAGATTTCGGACAGGGTGAAGCCGATCACGGAGGACGGTCCGGCGGGCTTGTAGAGCACCGGGTTGCCGGCGACGATGGCTGCCGAGCTCATGCCGCAGCTGATGGCCAGGGGAAAGTTCCAGGGTGCGATGACGGCCGCGATGCCCTTGGGCTGGTACATGAGCTGGCTCATTTCTCCCGGGGCGCGGCCCATGCGCTGGGGCTTGCCGAAGCGGATCATCTCGCGGGCATAGTATTCCATGAAATCAATTGCTTCGGCCACATCCCCCTGGGCCTGGTCGAACTGCTTGCCCACTTCGAGCGTCTGCCAGGCGGAAAGAGTGAAGATCTCCTTGCGCGCGATCTCGGCGGCCTTGAGCAGATACCCGGCCCGTTCCTCCGGAGACAGCGCTTTCCAGGCCGGAGCGGCTTTCTTGGCCGCTTCTATGGCCTGGTCGATTTCCTTGATGGAAGCCTGGCAGATGGTGCCGATGACTTCGCTCGGGTTGGCCGGGTTGACCGACTGCAGCGTGTCGTCCGTGCGTACTTCCTGACCGCCGATGACGAGAGGATATTCTTTGCCAAGCTGGGTACGCACGTCGGCTACGGCGTCCATGAAAGCCTGGCGCACGGATTCCAGGGTGAAATCGGCAAAGGGTTCGTTTTCGAAGCGCGTGAGTCCCTTGACCTCGGTCTCGACCTTGGGCTCACGCTGGTTTTTTTCCCGCTCGGCGGTCACCGCCGGGTTTTCCATCAGGCGTTCCACCTCGGCCTCTTCGGCGAAGGATTGGCGCAGGAAGGACTCGTTGGCCGTGTTTTCAAGCAGGCGCCGCACCAGATAGGCCATGCCGGGCAGCAGATCGCCGTAAGGGGCGTAGAGGCGCACGCGCTTGGCCACTTTGAGCAGGCCTTTGCGCACGGGCTCGGCCATGCCGTAGAGGACCTGGAACTCGTAGCGCTCATCGGGCACGTTCAGGGCCGCAGCCGTCTCCATGACCGCGGCGATGGTGCGGATGTTGTGCGAGGCGCAACCGAAATGGCAGATGTCGTGGTTTTCCAGGATGACCTTTGCCTGCCGCTCAAAGGCAGCGTCGCTTTCGGCCTTGATGGTCCAGACCGGGATGTCCCAGCCGTTCTGCTTGGCGATAACGGTTTCCGAATCCCAGTAAGCGCCCTTGACCAGCCGGATGGAGATGGGGAGCTTTTCGGCCCTGGCCCAGGCCAGCAGGTCGGCCAGATCCTGGTCGGTATCCTTCAGGTAAGCCTGCAGCACGATGCCCAGATGCGGGTAGTCGCGGAACTCCTCGCTTGAGCGCAGGCGGCGGTATACTTCCAGGGTGATGTCTTTGAATTTGTACTGCTCCATGTCGATGCGCATGAAGCCGTCCATTTCCTTGACCTTGCGCAGGATCGCAGCCAGGCGTTTTTCGATGCCCCGGACCGAGCCTTCGAAGTCCTTGGGCGACGCCTGGGAAAAAAGAGCGGTGGGTTTGACGGAAATGTTAACCTTGGGCGCATGTCCCCAGTCAAGGTCTTTGCCGCCCAGGGCCGACCAGGAGGAGTGTTCCTTTTTCAGGGCGTCAAGGAGCTCGATATATTCCTTCAGATAGGCGTCGGATTCGATTTCACTGACCGATGCCTCGCCGAGGATGTCCACCGTGAAGGCGAACCCGTCCTTGCGGATTTTTTTGAGGTTCTTCATGGCGTCGGCGGTGTTTTCGCCGATGATGAACTGCTTGGCCATGCCCTCGATGTTGGAGCGGATGGTCTTGGCCATGAGTCCGGCGGCCAGCTTTCCGCCCAGGCCCGATCCCATGGCCCCTGCGCCCCACTTGAGCACCTTCGGCACGTCCTGGTCGTCGCCGGCGAAATATTCATCGATGTGCCGGGTCAGGGAGTCGGAAGTGTTCAGATAGGGCAGGACGTCCACGAAGCGGAACAGCTGCACCTTGAAGTTCTCGTTCTTCATGGACCAGTCCATGACCTTGCCGGTCCACCAGCCTTTGTTGAAAATGGAAGGGGCTTCGCCGGAGATGCTGGCAAAAAATTCTTTGCCGCGGTCGCTGATCTTTTTGTCCAACACCAAACTGTCCATTTTTGACTCCTGGATTTTAGAACGGGTTTATTTTGTTGATTTCCTTGGATTTTTGCACGCGATGAACTGCAGGGACAATGCCTGGGTTTCTTTTAGGGTGTCGAGCACCAGAGTGGTCCGGCTGTCGCGGACACCAGGTATGTCACCGAACTGCTTCATGAGCAGGGCCAGCGTTTCCGTGCTGCTGACCCGGGCCTTGACCAGATAGTTGTACTCGCCAGCGGTCCAGTGCACTTCCTGCACCTCGTCAATTTCGGCCAGTTTCCTGCCTATCTCCGAACTGCCGACCGAGTCGGAGGTCTTGATCTGGATGAAGGTGGACAGGGAAATCCCCAGGGCCTTGGGGTTCAGCCGGACCTCGTACTTATCTATGACGCCCTTCTGTTCGAGCTTTTTGACCCGCTCCAGCACGCCGGAGGGAGCCATACCGATCTGGCGGGCCAGTTCGGCGTTGGTTATCTTTCCGTTTTCTTGAAGGATGTTCAGGATCTCAATATCTGTACTGTCTAACATTGCTGTTTGCCTCTTGGTTTGGGAATATAATTCTTGATAAGATCTTCGTCAATGAAGATTGCCATAATTGGAGAAATCGCGTGCTTCTCTCTATCCGGGGCGTCTTTGATCTGAAAGAACCGATGATGAGCGCAGGGTCATTCTTGAAGAATATTCGCAAATATCGTCGAAGAAAAGAATGAAAATTGAAAAATAATAAATTTTAGATTCCGATTGCAAATTTTTGGCGGAAAAGCGCGCATCACGAATTTGCGATGCGCGGCAGGGGGCGGGCGTCAGAGGCCGGGCGGGCCGTGGTTTTGCTGTAATTTTACGCAGATGGATGGTCTCAAATGTTGCGTATAACCAGTGTTTGACCTTCGAGTGCACTGTGTTTAATGTACCCGGGCCTCATTAGTGTAGGCACGACGGCTGTCAAGCCGCCTGCGCTCCTGAAGCGATTTCCAACATATAACCCACCAAATCATCCATGCCCAAGAGAACAGATCTCAAGAAGATAATGCTTATCGGCTCTGGCCCCATCGTCATCGGACAGGCCTGCGAGTTCGACTATTCCGGGACCCAGGCCTTGAAGGCCCTCAAAGAAGAGGGCTACGAGGTCATCCTGGTCAACTCCAACCCGGCGACGATCATGACCGATCCGAACCTGGCCGACCGGACCTACATCGAGCCCATCGAGCCCGAGACCGTGGCCCGCATCATTGAAAAGGAACGTCCCTGCGCCCTCCTTCCGACCCTTGGCGGCCAGACTGGCCTGAACACGGCCGTGGCCGTGGCCGAGAACGGGGTCCTGGAGAAGTACGGCGTGGAGCTGATCGGTGCATCCCTGCCAAGCATCAAGAAGGCCGAGAGCCGCCAGCTTTTTCGCAAGGCCATGGAAAATATCGGTCTCAAGGTTCCAAAGAGCGGCATCGCCCGCACTCAGGACGACGTTCGCGAGTGGGGCGAAAAGCTCAAATTTCCCATCATTATCCGCCCTGCGTACACCCTTGGCGGTACCGGCGGCGGCGTCGCCTACAACAAGGAAGATCTGGAGCGCATCGCCCAGCAGGGCCTGGCCGCCAGCCTGACCTCCGAGGTCATGCTGGAGGAGTCGCTTCTGGGCTGGAAGGAGTACGAGCTCGAAGTCGTGCGCGACAAGAAGGACAACTGCGTCATCATCTGCTCCATCGAAAACCTCGATCCCATGGGCGTGCACACCGGCGACTCCGTGACCGTGGCCCCGGCCCAGACCCTGACCGATGACGAATACCAGAAGATGCGCGACGCCTCCCTGGCCATCATGCGCGAGATCGGCGTCGAGACCGGCGGCTCCAACGTGCAGTTCGCGCTGAATCCGGCCAACGGCGACATGATGATCATCGAGATGAATCCGCGCGTGTCGCGGTCCTCGGCCCTGGCATCGAAGGCCACGGGCTTTCCCATCGCCAAGATCGCGGCCAAGCTGGCCATCGGGTACACCCTGGACGAACTGCAGAACGACATCACCCGCGAGACCATGGCCGCCTTCGAGCCGACCATCGACTATGTGGTCATCAAGATTCCCCGTTTCACCTTCGAGAAATTTCCCGGTGCCGAAGACTACCTGACCACGGCCATGAAGAGCGTGGGCGAGACCATGGCCATCGGGCGGACCTTCAAGGAAGCGCTGCAAAAGGGGCTGCGCTCTCTTGAGACCGGTTATCCGGGCCTCGGCAAGACCTTTGACGGGCAGCTGCCCGACATCGAGGACACCCTGGCCGGGCTGCGCAAGCCCAACTCGCGGCGTCTTTATCAGCTGCGTGACGCCCTTTTGTCAGGCATCTCCGAAGAAGAGATTTTTGCCGCATCCGCCATCGATCCCTGGTTCATCCGCCAGTTCAAGGACATCGTCGATTTCGAGGCAGTGCTCAAAAATGTCGGCCTGCAAGGGAACCTGTCCGTGGACAACCCTGATTTCGTGACCGTTCTGCGCGAGGCCAAGGCCATGGGGTTCTCGGACCGGCAACTGGCCACAATCTGGAAGCGCGGCGAGCGCGACATCCGTTCCATGCGCAAGGAAGCGGGCATCATCCCTTCCTACAAGCTGGTCGACACCTGCGCAGCGGAGTTTGAGGCTTACACCCCCTACTATTATTCGACCTACGAAACGGAAAACGAGGCCCGGGTCTCGAACAAGCGCAAGGTGGTCATCCTTGGCGGCGGCCCCAACCGCATCGGTCAGGGCATCGAGTTCGACTACTGCTGCGTGCATGCCTCCTACGCCCTGCGCGAGATGGGCATCGAATCCATCATGGTCAACTCCAATCCCGAAACCGTCTCTACAGACTACGACACTTCGGACCGCCTCTATTTCGAGCCCCTGACCCGCGAGGACGTGCTGGCCATCATCGAGCAGGAAAAGCCCGAGGGCGTCATCGTGCAGTTCGGCGGGCAGACCCCGCTCAACCTGGCGGTGCCGCTTCTGCGCGAGGGCGTGCCGATCCTTGGTACCTCGCCGGATTCCATCGACCGCGCCGAAGACCGCGAGCGTTTCCAGGCCCTGCTCAAAAAGCTCGATCTGCTGCAGCCAAACAACGGCACGGCCATGAGCATCGAAGAAGCCGTGATCGTGGCTGCGCGCATCGGGTATCCGGTGGTGGTGCGGCCTTCCTATGTGCTGGGTGGACGGGCCATGGACATCGTCTATGACGAAAAGGACCTGCGGACCTATTTCGACAAGCATGTCACCGTGGTCCCGGATCATCCCATCCTCATCGACAAGTTCCTGGAAAATGCCATCGAAATCGACGTCGATGCTGTCAGCGACGGTGAAGATACCTATGTTGCCGGAATCATGGAACACATCGAGGAGGCGGGCATCCATTCCGGCGACTCCGCCTGCGTGCTGCCCCCGCACACCCTGGGCAAGATGTGGGTCCAGGAGATCGAGCGCCAGACCAAGGCCCTGGCCAGGGAGCTTGGCGTGGTGGGTCTCATGAACATCCAGTTCGCATTGAAGGATGAGCAGATCTATATTCTTGAAGTGAACCCCCGCGCTTCCCGTACTTCGCCCTTTGTCTCCAAGGCCACGGGCGTGCCCCTGGCCAAGCTGGCCACGCGGGTCATGATGGGCGAGAAGCTTGCGGATATTAAGCCCTGGGATATGCGCAAGGGCGGATATTATTCGGTCAAGGAGGCAGTGCTGCCCTTCAACCGCTTCCCTGGCGTGGACACGCTGCTCGGACCGGAAATGCGTTCCACCGGAGAAGTCATGGGCATAGACCCTTCTTTCGGGCTGGCTTTCATGAAGGCCCAGCTCGCCGCAGGACAGTTCCTGCCCGCTTCGGGGTGCGTGTTTCTCTCCGTCAACGATCACGACAAGAGCGGAATCATTGTTCCGGCCAAAACCTTTCAGAAGCTTGGGTTTACCATCATGTCCACCCGCGGTACGGCGGCCTTTCTGGCCGGGCACGGGGTTGACTGTCAGGTGGTGAACAAGGTCTACGAGGGGCGGCCCAACGTCATTGACCACATCAAGAACGGAGACATCCAGCTGGTCATCAACACATCCTCGGGCAAGCGCACCAAGGAGGACTCTTCGGAGCTCAGGCGGACCACGGTCATGTACGGCCTGCCTTACACGACCAATCTGGCTGCGGCCAAGGCTCTGGCCATGGCCATCAAGGAGCGCAGCACCTCCGGGCTCGATGTGAAATGCCTGCAGGAATATTACAAGGAATCTGGCCGGGATTTCTAACCTCCGGACACCGGAGATCAGGGATTTTGGTGCAAAGCTCAGGGCCAATGACGGCCCTGGGCTTTTGCGCATTCAAGAACACCTACACGGAACGTGAACCAATATGAAAAAGGAAGCCTGCGGATTATTTGGGATTTATGGTCATCCGGAAGCGGCGCGCATGACGTATTTCGGCCTTTATGCCTTGCAGCATCGCGGTCAGGAAAGCGCCGGCATTATTACCTGGGATGGGCAGACCATCCGTGAACAGCGCGGCATGGGCCTGGTCGCCGACGTGTTCGAGGAACGCCATCTCGGACACCAGCTCAAAGGCAGCGTGGCCATGGGCCACATCCGCTACTCCACCACCGGAGCCTCGCTGATCCGCAACGCGCAGCCCTTCAAGGTCACCTACAAGGGCATCAATCTGGCCCTGGCCCACAACGGCAACCTGGTCAACACCATCAGCCTGCGCGAGGAACTGGAGAATCAGGGCACCATTTTTCAGACCACCATGGACAGTGAAGTCATCATGCACCTGGTGGCCAAGTACATGAACGGCGGCACTCCCGAGGAGGCCATTGCCAA
>JAWLHW010000069.1:0-10864 GCA_041690155.1 Desulfomicrobium sp.
GTCAAACTCCCCGGCGCGCAGGGCCTGGATGATGGCCACCCGCTCCAGGGTGTCGATGTCCGAATGCAGATAGCGGGCGCGCACGCCCCGGGCCTGCAGGAATTCGGTCAGGTCCTCGGCCATGCGCTTGGTCAGGGTCGTGACCATGACCCGTTCGTCCACGGCGATGCGCGCCAGGCACTGCTCCATGAGATGATCCATCTGCCCCGCCGTGGGCACGACCTCAATTTCGGGGTCGACCAGGCCCGTGGGCCGAATGATCTGCTCCACCACCACGCCCTGGGCCCGCTCCAGTTCCCAGGGGGCGGGCGTGGCCGAGACAAAGACGGTGGTGCCGATGCGTTCCAGAAATTCGTCAAAATTCAGGGGCCGGTTGTCCAGGGCCGAGGGCAGGCGGAATCCGTAGTCGACCAGGGTCTGCTTGCGCGAGCGGTCGCCCTTGAACATGGCCCCGACCTGGGACACGGAAATATGCGACTCATCCATGAAAAGCAGAAAATCTTTCGGAAAATAATCGATGAGGGTGGCCGGAGGCTGGCCGGTCGTGCGCCCATCCAGATGCAGGGAATAGTTCTCGATGCCGTTGCAGTAGCCAAGCTCCTCGATCATCTCCAGGTCGAGCTGGGTTTTCTGCTCCAGGCGCTGCGCCTCGACCAGCATGTTTTTGCCCTGAAAATACTCCAGGCGCTGCCGCAACTCCTCGCGGATGTCGACCATGGCCCGCACCAGATTGTCCCGGTCCGAAACGTAATGGCTGGCCGGGTAGATGACGGTCTTCTGCACGCGTGACAATATCTCGCCGGTAAGGGGGTCGGTCTCGTAGATCCCGTCGATCTCGTCTCCGAAAAACTCAAGGCGCAGGGCCTGCTCGTGCTCGTAGGCGGGGATGATCTCCAGCACGTCCCCGCGCACGCGGAAAGTGCCCCGGTGCAGGTCGTAGTCGTTGCGCTCGTACTGCACATCCACCAGACGCCCGATGATCGTCTCCATGGCCACGTGCTGTCCGCATTCGACCGGGATGACCATCTTGGCGTAGTATTCGGGCGATCCCAGGCCATAGATGCAGGACACGGAGGCGATGATGATGACGTCGCGACGGGTCAGCAGGGCGTGGGTGGCGGCATGGCGCAGCTTGTCGATATCGTCGTTGATGGCCGAATCCTTCTCGATGTAGGTATCGGAATGCGGCAGATAGGCTTCAGGCTGGTAGTAGTCGTAATAGCTGACAAAATATTCGACGGCGTTACGGGGAAAAAGGCCCTTGAACTCGTTGTAGAGCTGCGCGGCCAGGGTCTTGTTGGGAGCCATGATCAGGGCCGGGCGATCGAGCCTGGCGATGACGTGCCCCATGGTGAAGGTCTTGCCCGAGCCGGTCACGCCGAGCAGCACCTGATCGCGCAACCCCTGCGTGATGCCTGCGCAGAGAGCATCGATGGCCGCGGGCTGATCGCCGCGCGGAACATATTCGGATTCAAGCTGGAAGAGAGACATGGATACCTGCACGCCGGGCCGAGCCCCTGCGTCATGAAGGGCTATTTGGGCCGGATGCCCAGCACGTTGGGCGCGGGCCAGAAATTCTTGTTGCTGCCTTGAAAAAAATCGGATCGGTATTCGCCCACGAAGCGCCCCACAAAACCGTCCACATCGATATACATGGCTGCATCGGCTCCGCCTTCGACGTACATGGCCCCAATCAGGTTGAGAGGCAGGTCGATGAGGGCCTGGGCAAATTCGTGCAGGGACAGCCGGGGACGGCAATGGACAAAGAGAAGCCGCCCATCCTTGTCCATGGCGATGGCCGCGCCGGAATGGCGGCGATCGTTCGGCTCCCAGAGATTTTCCCGCTCCCGGCTGATGAGACGGTAATTCTGGATAACCCCGTCGTAGTCGGCCAGCACGTCCTGCCAGTCAGCATCGCTCTTGCGGTCCACCCAGCGCAGGGCGGGCAGGGAGGGGTCCCGGGGATGAAATGCCAGAAACGCGCCGTAGTTCGGATGAATATAGGAGTTGATGATCACATTGGCGTCGCGCATGTAGCCCGTGCTGCGCATCCGGTCATCGGCCCGGAACATGCCTGCGTTGATGGCCGCTACAAATCCCGAATGCCGTGCCCATTCCTGCATGCTGCGCATGCGCCCGGTGCCCAGGGCGGAACCCAGCGCCACGTCGTACCTGTCGGAGTTGATGCGCAGCACCGCCATGCCACTCTGCTGGCCCGCCAAGTCCCCGGTCTGATCGGGAATAAGAAACTCTCGCAACTCAAGCCCCGGCGCCAGCACCCGCCACTCTTCCGCGTGCAGCGAAGCGGCCGGAACGCAAAGGACCAGGCAGGTAAAAACAGCGCGAAGGAAAAAGGCGGACATGCTCAATGCTCCCTGATAGGTCTAAAGGCCCAACTCGCAATTACATTCCACAGAAGCGGAATCATTTCAAGCAGAACCGGGAGCGTGGCATTGAAGCCCGTCCCAAAGCGTGCTAGACGTCTCCCAAAACACTGACGCAAACAACCCGTCCAGGGAGGAAGGTTTCATGGAGATAGTTCGACAGGAAGCAAAATCCGCGCATCTCTGCCCCCGCGGACATGTCGCCACCATCTGCATCCGGGTCTTCAAAGGCCGCCGGGATGTCCTGGTGCACCTCTTTCGCCCCGACTGGACTTCTGAGGAAGCCGGTTATCCCTGGCCCGAACTCGTGCAGGAGGATCCGCAAACCGACCCGTCCACATGCCGGGGCGACAGCCGCGCGGTTCTGCTTGAATCCTTCAATCGGGATGAAATGGACCAGATAATCGAATACCTCGCCGCGCGGTATGCCGACCGCCTGACCCGCATCAGCGTCAATTCCCTTGAATTTCCCCTGCCCGCAGGCCTGCTCCCATTAAGCGCCATGCCCGAAGGCAAGGACATCGGCCGCATCCGTTTTGAAATCGTGCCCCGTTATCCCCTGCCTTTTGCCGTGCACGGGCTCTACGACCTGAGTCAGCACAAACCCCTGGACCCGGGACTGTCCCAGACCTAATCCGGGCTCTGCTCGCGCTCGAAACTCTGGCGCAGCAACCGGAACAGGGCGCGGCCGTTCTTGGAGGGCTTGCCCGCGGCCTTCTCCGCCGCGGCCAGACGAGAAAGCTGGCGCAGCTGCTGGGGATCAAGCCCAAAACGCCCCACCAGCTCCGTCACCACCTCCGCGTCCCCGTCAACGAGCGCGTCACGCCAGATCTCGATCTGATGAAATACCTCGGCCTGCTGGAAACGAAGCTGATCCAGCTCCTCCAGGGCCTCTCGCAGTGGCACGGGGTCGATCTTGCGCATGACCGTGCCAATGAACTGCTGCTGGCGCCGCTTGGCTTCCTTGTCTTTGAGGGTGTGAAAAAAACGGATGGCCTCGACCAGATCCTCATGCAGATTCAGCCGACCGAGCTGTTCCGGGGCCAACTCGATCAGGCTCTCCCCGAGCTTCTGCAAGGCGACCATGTCTCGCTTGCGTTGCGACTTGCTTGGCCGTCCTTCCCAGTCTTCCTCATTTCCGCGTTCAAATTCAGTCATTGTTTGGCTCCGTTAAATTTATTCAAGGCCCCGGCCGAACAGGGCTCCATCACGCAGGCTCCAGGGCCCACAGGGAGTTTGCAGCTTCAGGGCCATCTCCAGGCGGAAAAGAAATTCGCCGCGCGACACCTCGAATCCGCCAAAGCGGAGCATGTGCGGGGTTGTCTGCTGGCAATCGAAAAGAACGAACCCGGCTCCCTCAAGGGCCCGCATCAAGGTCACCAGACCGGCCTTGGAGGCGTCGGGCTCAAGGTAAAACATGGACTCCCCGAAAAAAACCCCGCCCAGGGCCACGCCATAAAGGCCGCCGACCAGGGCCTCGCCTGACCAGACCTCGATGCTGTGCGCGAACCCCAACTCATGCAGGCGGCAATAGGCGGCCAGCATCTCCGGGACGATCCAGGTCCCGTGCGCGCCATTACGGGGCGTACCGGCGCAGCGGGTGATGACCCGCTCGAAGGCCGTGTCCAGGGTAAAGCGAAAGCGCCCCTGCCGCAGGATGCGATCAAGCCTTTTGGGCACATGGATACGCGCAGGCTCCAGAATAAGCCTGGGGTCGGGACTCCACCAGAGAATGGGGGAATTCTCGCTGTACCAGGGAAAAATACCCTGGGCGTAGGCCATGAGCAGCCTGTGCGGCGACAGGTCCCCGCCCACGGCCAGCAGGCCGTCCTCGTCGGCATGGGCCGGATCTGGAAAGGCGGGCTGTGCGGGCAGGGCAAAGACAGTCATGACGGGATCACTTGGGGGAGAAGATGAAGTCCAACTCCCCGCTATCCGTCAATCCGATACGCACACTCCCGCCGCTGGCGAGATCTCCGAAAAGAATCTTGCCGGCCAGTTCGTCCTTGATTTCCTTCTGGATCAGCCGTCCCAGCGGCCTGGCCCCGAAAGCGGGGTCAAAGCCCTTTTTGGCCAGCCAGGCACGAGCCTCGGACGAAAGCTCCAGGGTCACGTTCTTGGCCGCGAGCTGGACACCCAGTTCGCCCATGAACTTGTCCACGATCTTTTCCATTATATCCTGGGTCAGGGAATGGAACGGGATGATGGCGTCGAGCCGGTTGCGGAATTCCGGGCTGAAGAGCTTCTCGATGGCGGCCAGCCCGCGCAGCCCTCTGTCCTCCTCGGCCCCGGCCTTGAAGCCGATGGCATTGCCGCTCATCTCGCGGGCGCCAGCATTGGAGGTCATGAGCAGGATCACATTGCGGAAATCGGACTTGCGGCCGTTGTTGTCCGTCAGGGTGGCGTGGTCCATGACCTGCAGCAGGATGGAGAACATGTCCATGTGCGCCTTCTCGATCTCGTCCAGCAGGAGCACGCAATGCGGGGTCTTGCGGATGGCGTCGGTCAGCAGGCCGCCCTGCTCGAAGCCAACGTAGCCGGGAGGCGCACCGATGAGCCGGGCCACGGCGTGCTTCTCCATGTATTCGCTCATGTCGAAGCGCACGAAGGCCACATCCAGGCAGTTCGCAAGCTGCTTGGCCAGCTCGGTCTTGCCCACGCCCGTGGGGCCGCTCAGCAGGAAGGAGCCCAGAGGCCGCTCGGCATTGCCAAGGCCCGCGCGGGAGCGCTTGATGGCCTGGGCCAGCAGCGCCACGGCCTCTTTTTGTCCGAAGACCTTGGAGCCGAGATCGTATTCAAGGCTGGCCAGCCGGTCACGGTCCGAGGCGCTGACGCGGGAACTGGGGATACGCGCCATGCGCGCCACCACTTCCTCGACGTCGCGCCGGGTCACGGACTTGCGACGTTTCTTCTCGTCGGAGAGAACAAAGATGGCTCCGGCCTCGTCGATGACGTCGATGGCCTTGTCCGGCAGAAAGCGGTCGTTGATGTGCCGGGCGGAAAGCTCCACGGCGGCGGAGATGGCCGAGGGCTGGTATTTCACTCCGTGAAAATCCTCGTAATAGGGCCGAAGGCCCATGAGAATCTTCTCGCTCTCGGCCACGGTGGGCTCGACGATGTCGATTTTCTGGAAACGCCGGGACAGGGCGCGATCCTTCTCGAAGTGATTCTTGTATTCCTCGTAGGTGGTCGAACCGATGCAGCGCAGCTCGCCCGAGGCCAGCACGGGCTTCAGGATATTGGAGGCGTCCATGGATCCGCCGCTGGTCGAGCCCGCACCGACGATGGTATGAATCTCATCGATGCACAGAATGGCCCCGTCCATGGCCTTGAGTTCGGAGATGACGCCCTTCAGACGGCCCTCGAAATCGCCGCGATACTTGGTCCCGGCCAGCAGGCTGCCCATGTCCAGGGCAAAAATACGGGCTTCGGCAAACTGCTCGGGCACTTCGCCGCGAGCGATCTTGAGCGCCAGCCCTTCGGCCACGGCGGTCTTGCCAACGCCGGGATCGCCGACGAAGATGGGGTTGTTCTTCTTGCGCCGGGCCAGGACCTGCAGGGTGCGCTTGAGCTCCTCGTCACGGCCGACCAGAGGGTCGATCTTGCCTTCCTTCGCCCTGGCTACCAGGTCCACGGTATATTTCTCCAGGGCGCTCTGCTTGCCGCCATCCCTGGTTTCGGCCTCGCCGCCCACAGCCCCGTCAGGAACCTGATGGGAAATGTACTCGATCACCGCCAGCCGCGTCAGGCCCTGAGCCTTGAGGTAATAGACGGCAAAGGCGTCCTCTTCCTCGAGCATGGCGGCCAGGAAATCCCCGGCCTCGACCTGGGACTTGCCCGAGGACTGGATGTGCAGGATGGCCCGCTGCATGGCTCGCTGCACGCTGACCGTCTGCACGATCTCGTGCTCGGGACGGGGGCTTACATCGAGATGATCTATAAAAAATTGAGCCAACTGCCTGCGCAGACGCTCCAGATCTATGCCGCAACCGGCAAGCAGGCCTTGACCGTGGGTGTCGAGCGTGTAGCTGTACAGCAGATGCTCGAGGGTCAAAAACTCGTGCTGGCGGAGTTTGACCTCACGCACGGCATTACCAATTATTCTTTCAAGCTCCTTACTCAGCATTTACACCTCTTCCATGGAGCAGCGCAGGGGAAAAGACCGGGCTTTGGCCATCTGATGCACAAGCTGCACCTTGGTTTCCGCGACCTCGGCCGTGTAGATTCCGCACAGGCCAATCCCTTTCTCATGAACACTCATCATAATGGCAAACGACTCGGATTCGGATTTGCCAAAGACATTCATAAGCACTTCCACGACAAAATCCATGGACGTATAATCGTCGTTATGCAGCAATACCTTAAACTGCCTGGGCTCCTGCAACTGATCCTCGACCATGATGTCGGGATCGGAACCCGGAACCTCAAATGGTTCGTTCATGACACACCCCGGCCCTACTCTTCTTCACCGTATTCATCGATCCAGGCCTGCAGAATCTGCACAACCTGCTTGGCCTGCTTGACCGAGGAGATATTGAACTTTGAATGCGGCGAAAAACGGCCGTTGCGCTTCTGATAGCGTCCGACCCTGAACTTGACCGGTCCGAACTCCTCTTCGCCGCGCCCCACTTCCTGGTAGGCGAACATGAGCGTCGACCATGCTCCGCGGGTCAGCACTTCTTTCTTGAGTTCCCGAACCTTCTGGACCCCTTCTTCATCGGTCCAGTCTATGGAAATATCATCGATGGTTTCAGCCATTGTCTCTCCTCGTGATTGGTTCATCCGGCATCGCAGGTCATATCCCGGGCAACATGCCCTGGAAGCGCCTTCTTTCGACAGGGTACCGTCACCGCTGCCCGGGACAGCCCCGTTGCCGGGACTATTAATGCCGCGTTCGCTAAAAGCAAGCCTCAATCCTGCTCGGAATTCATGGCACGTCACGCGACGGGAGACGTTTCCACCTGCCGGTCCCAATGCATTTTTCCACTACCGCTCCAAGGCGAAATATATTACCCAAAGCATGTTTTTTCCAAAACAGCTCCTATTTTTTTACTATCAACATATTTAATTTCAAGGAGTTTTCATGTCTCTCAAAGTCGTTGTCATCGGCGGCGTGGCTCTCGGGCCCAAGGCCGCATGCCGCATCAAACGCGTGGCTCCTGATGCCGAAGTAACCCTGGTGGACGCCAGCAAACTCATCTCCTACGGCGGCTGCGGAATTCCCTACTATGTTTCAGGAGACGTCAGCGATCATCAGCAATTGCAGGAAACAAGCTTTCACATGGTCCGTGATGAGCAGTTCTTCCAGGATTGCAAGGACTTCAAGGTCATGACCGAGACCAGGGCGCTGTCCATCGACCGCAAGGCCAAGACAGTGCTGGTCCAGGCCAAGGACGGCACACAGACCACACTGCCCTACGACAAGCTGGTCCTGGGCATGGGCAGCACACCCCGCAAACTGCCCATCCCCGGAAGCGAACTGGGCAATGTCTTCACCGTGAGCACCCTGGGCGAAGCCATCCGCATCAAGGAGCAGGTGGCGAGCGGCAACGTCGGCTCGGCCGTCATCGTGGGCGGAGGCTTCATCGGCCTGGAGATGGCGGAATCCTTTGCCGACATGTGGGGCATCGAGACCACGGTCATCGAAGTGGCGGACCAGATCATGCCCGGCTTCATGAGCAAGGCCATGGCCACCATCGCCGAAAAGCATCTCAAGGAAAGCGAGGTCACGGTTTTCACGTCGGAAATGGTCCAGGCCATCGAGGGCGAAGACGGCAAGGTCCAGCGCGTGGTGACCAACAAACGCACCATCGACGCAGACCTGGTCATTCTGGCCGTGGGCGTCGTGCCCAACGATATCCTGGCCCGAGAGGCCGGGCTGTCCTGCTCCGAGCGCGGCGGCATCATCGTTTCCAAGACCATGCAGACCTCGGATCCGGATATCTACGCCGGCGGCGACTGCGTGGTCATCGAAAACATCGTCACGGGCAAGATCGGCTACTACCCCCTGGGCTCCCTGGCCAACAGCCAGGGGCGCATCATCGGTACCAACGTGGCCGGAGGCAGGGAAACCTTCGACGGGGTCGTCGGCACCTATATCATCAAGCTCTTCGACCTGGCCTTCTCGGGCACCGGCCTGTCCCTGCCCGTGGCCCTGCGCGAGGGATTCGACGCCTTCAGCGCCCATGTCATCATGAGCGACCACTCCCATTTCTATCCCAAGCGCGACATGGTCAGCCTCGAAATCGTGGTCGAGCGTCGCTCCGGCCGGGTCCTTGGACTGCAGGGCGCCTGCCAGAACGGCGATTCGCTCAAGGGCCGCATCGACACCATGGCCGCCATCCTCAAGTTCCGGCCGACCCTGCGCGACGTGTCCAGCCTGGAGATGGCCTACGCCCCGCCTTTCGGCTCGGCCATGGACGTCTTGAACGCTGCGGCCAACACCGCCGAAAACATGCTGGTCGGCAGAAACGTCTCCATCCAGCCGACGGAGTTCGCCAAGCTCTGGGAAGACCGCGTCGCCGAAAACCTGCTGTGCATCGACACCCGCGAATGGGGCAACGCCGAGCCGTTTGTGAACAAGCACCCGCAGTTCTGGAAAAACATCCCCCAGGGACAGCTCCGGGGCAGGCTGGACGAAATACCCAAAGACAAAAAAATCGTACTGCTGTGCAACACGGGCGGCAGATCGTACGAATCCCAGGTCATCCTGCGCCATGCCGGATTCATGGAACCGGTCAACCTGCAAGGCGGCATGGGCTTCATCAAGCAGCTCGGCTTCGACCCGAGCCAGGAAGATTGATATGAGAGGCCGACCCCCAAGTCGGCCTTTTTGTTCCAAAGGAGGACACATGAACAGAATTCTGACCGCGATCATTCTTCTCTTTCCCTGCTGGGCCTGGGCCGCACCGACACAGGTGACCCTCTTTCCGGATTCCGCCCAGGTCGAAGAGGTCTCGGCCGTGACACCGGAGGCGGGAGAGGCGGGCCTTTCGGCCTGCACCCTGATCCTGCCGGGACAGGCCGACCCGGCCAGCCTTCGCTTCGGCCGACTGACAGACGGCGGGACCATCGCGGACCTGAGCTGGAAGACCCGGCGTGAACAGAATCACAGCGCCATCGAGCCGCTCAACCGCCGCCTGGAGGAATTGAAAGCCGAGCGCAGCGACGTGCTGTCCGAACTCGAAGGCGTGCGTGGACGCATGGCCTTCTGGAAGGCCCAGACCCTGCCCGCCGAAAAGACCGTGGCCGCCCTGCGCGAACTTGCCGCAGAGATGGGCAAGGCCCTGCGCGAAGATTCCGGCCGTGCGCAGGATCTGGAAACACACCGTGAAGAACTGAACACGAAAATCGCCTGGGTGGAAAAAGAAATCGCAGACGCCGCAGGCCAGGGACGCACGGTCTGGGAAGTGCGCGTCCTGGTTGCCGGAACCGCACCCAGAGAGCTGTCCTACGCCTATACCCTGCGCGACTGCGGCTGGGCTCCGCTCTACCGTTTGGAGGCAGCCCCGGCCCGCGGCAGCATCGATTTTACCTGGCAGGCCAAGGTCTGGCAGCGCTCGGGCCAGGACTGGAACGGCATCCGGCTGCACCTGGCCACCATGCAGCCGGATACGCAGGCCCAGCCCTCAGACCTGCCGCCCTGGGAAATCGGACCCCGGCAGGTCTTTCGCAAGTCCATGGCCGGAGCGCCCATGATGGCCATGCGCGCCGATGCGGCCAAGGAAGAAATATTCGAATCCGCTCCGGCCGAGCCGGTGCAGGTCAGGCACAGCACCTATGCCGCCTGGGACATGGGCCAGAAATCGGTTCCGGCCGGAGACACCCGCATCTTCGAGATCGAGCAGAGCGCCTGGCCGTCCAGTTTCGTACATCTGCTCCGGCCAAGCCTCGACCCCAAGGCCTTCATCCAGGCCACGGCCGAATTCACCGAGCCCAAGGAACTGCCCCCCGGCACGGCCTTTTTCTTCATCGACGGGGCCATGGTCGACCAGCGCCAGTTTTCCCTTTCCGGACGGGAAGCGACCATGTTTTTCGGCACGGACCCGCTGCTGACCTGTACCACCGTCCTCAAGGACAAGAAGACAGGCGAAAAAGGCATCTTCAAGCAAAAGCAGACCTTCCTGCGGCAGTGGACAATGACCGTGCACAACGCCGCCGACCGCCCGGCACAGGTCCGCATCGAGGAACCGCGCCCCCTGCCCCGCGACGAGCGCATCAACATCGAGTTGACGGCCAGGCCCGAACCCCTCAAAGAGGACGATCCGGAAATCATGGCCTGGAACAGCACCATCGCGGCCGGCAAGGAACTGGTCATCTCCCTGGACCTCAAAATCACCGCACCCGAAGACCTGAGCATCGATCCCGGCTGGCGCTGGTAGCCTCAAGAGCCCACGCCAGAACCAAAAAAGCAGAAAACGCGCTCACGGCACATGCCGGGGGCGCGTTTTTCCGCGTCAATGAACTCAACTCCCCAAACC